>CANIBQ010000154.1 GCA_947465645.1 Acidobacteriota bacterium
GATCGAGCTGCGGAGCCGCGAGACCATGTCGGGCGTGCAGGTGGTGGTGACCACCCAGACGGCGTCAATCACCGGACGCGTGACCAACGATCGCGGGACACCACTGTCGGACGGGACGGTTGTGGTGTTTGCTGATGAGTCCGCCCGCTGGGTCACGGATCCGCGCGGGGCGCTCGCTACCAATCCCGACCAGCGTGGCCTGTTTCAGATCGATGGGCTGGCGCCCGGGAGCTACCGTGCCGTCGCGCTCGACTACATCCAGGACGGGATGTGGAACGACCCCGAGTTCCTCGAAGTGCTCCGCCGTTATGCGCCGACGTTCACAGTGGCTGATGGCGGCAGCTACCGGGTCACGCTCAGGCTGCAGGCCTCCGAGAGCGGACGCTGAACCTCTGCTGATCTATAATTTCCGACTGTCCTAGTCGGATATGTCGCTGACCGCTCCCGGTGTGCCCGGTACCCCTTCGTCCATCGTCGATCTGATCGGCAACACGCCGCTCGTCCGCCTGCGGAGCTTCCAAGCGGGCCTGAAGCACGTCGAGCTGTATGCGAAGGCGGAGTGGCACAACCCCGGCGGGTCCGTGAAGGATCGCCCGGCCGTCCGGATGATTGCCGACGGCGAGCGGTCGGGGGCGTTGACCAAGGACAAGATCATCCTCGACGCGACGTCCGGCAACACCGGCATCGCCTACGCGATGATCGGCGCCGCGCGCGGCTTCAAGGTGCGGCTGTGCGTGCCCGGGAACGTGACGCCGGAGCGGAAGAAGGTGCTCCGCGCGTTCGGCGCCGAGGTCATCTTCACGAACCCGATGGAAGGGTCCGACGGCGCGATCATCCGGGTCCGCGAGATGTACGCGGCGAATCCGGATCTCTACTTTTACCCCGATCAGTACAACAACGACGGCAACTGGCAGGCGCACTACGACACGACCGGGCCGGAAATACTCGAGCAGACGGGCGGCCGCATTACGCACTTCGTGGCCGGTCTCGGCACCAGCGGGACGTTTGTCGGCGTCGGCCGGCGGCTGCGCGCCTCGAAGCCTTCGGTGCGGCTGATTTCGGTGCAGCCTGACTCACCGCTCCATGGTCTCGAAGGGCTCAAGCACATGGATTCGGCCATCGTGCCCGGCATCTACGACCCGACGCTCGCTGACGAGGATGTGCGGGTCGGGACCGAAGAGGCGTTCGACATCACGCGCCGGCTGGCGCGTCAGGAAGGGCTGCTGGTCGGCATTTCGAGCGGCGCCAACCTGGCCGGTGCGCTGCGGGTCGCGCGCGAGACCTCCAACGCCGTGATCGTCGTGATCTTCTGCGACGCGGGAGACAAGTACCTGTCCGAACGCTTCTGGGACGAGGGTTAGGGATGGCGCTCGACATGACCGCCGCGGTCAATACCGCCATCCGCGCCCACGGCACCGAAACCTATCCGAACGAGTGCTGCGGGGCCCTGATCGGCCGGGACGGCGTCGTAACAGAGGTGTATGCCCTGCCGAACATGACCGAGGAGGGGCCGCGCCGGCGCTTTCTGGTCAGGCCAGGCGACTATCGGGAGGCCGAAAAGCGGGCGAGCGCCGCGGGCGGCGAGCTGCTCGGCTTCTACCATTCGCACCCCGATCACCCGGCCCGGCCATCGCAGTACGACCTGGACCATGCGTGGCCGTATTTCTCGTACATCATTGTGGCGGTGCCCGCCGGCGTGCCCGAGGACATGACCTCGTGGCGGCTGCGCGAGGATCGCTCCGCGTTCGACCCTGAAGAATTGACGCACAGGGCCGGCTGAAGCCGGCCCCTACGAAGAGAAGAGACCATGGCAAATACGATTCACATACCAACGCCGCTCCGCCCGTTCACCGACAAGCAGGAATCCGTCGAGGTGAATGGCGCCACCGTGGGCGACCTGCTCAAGGACCTGACCACCCGGTACGACGGGCTGCGCAAGCACCTGTACGCCGAGGACGGACGGCTTCGTAATTTCGTCAACGTCTACCTGAATGACGAGGACATCCGCTACCTGCAGAAGGAGCAGACGCCGGTGAAGGCCGGCGACACGCTGAGCATCGTGCCGTCCGTGGCAGGAGGCGTATGACAGCAGTGGATACCGAGCTGCCGACGCTCTCTGCTGAAGAGATCAAACGCTACAGCCGCCACATCATCATGCCGGAGCTCGGCATCGACATGCAGCGGCGGCTGAAGGCCTCAAGTGTGCTGTGCATCGGCGCCGGCGGCCTGGGTTCACCCGCGGCGATGTATCTCGCCGCCGCCGGAATCGGCCGGCTCGGCATCGTCGATTTCGATGTGGTCGACTACAGCAACCTGCAGCGGCAGATCATCCATACGACGCCTGACGTCGGCATCTCCAAGCTCCAGTCGGCCACCAACAAGATCAACGCCATGAATCCGCACGTCGAGGTCGTCGGCTACGAGACGGCGCTGACCTCGGACAACGCCCTGGAGCTGTTCCGCGGCTACGACGTGATTGTCGATGGCACCGACAACTTCCCGACGCGCTATCTCGTCAACGACGCGTGCGTGCTGACGGGGACGCCTAACGCCTACGGCAGCATTTTCCGGTTCGAAGGGCAGGCCTCGGTGTTCGCCACCGCCGGCGGCCCGTGCTACCGCTGCCTCTATCCCGAACCGCCACCGCCCGGCCTCGTGCCCAGCTGCGCCGAAGGGGGCGTATTGGGCGTGCTGCCGGGCATCATTGGCGTGATCCAGGCGACCGAAGCGATCAAGGTGATCCTCGGCATCGGCGAGCCGCTCATCGGCCGTTTCCTGATTTATGACGCGCTGCGGATGAAGTTCCGGGAGCTCAAGCTCCGGAAGGATCCGGACTGCCCGGTGTGCGGCACGCATCCGACCGTGATGAAGCTGATTGATTACGAGCAGTTCTGCGGCATCCGTCCCGAGCCGCAGGTTGCGCAGACAACGGGAGGCGCCGTGAGCGACTGGGAAATTACCTCGGTGGAGCTGAAGCGGCGCGTCGACGCCGGCGACAAACTGTTCATCCTCGACGTCCGTGAGCCGAACGAGTACCAGATCAACAGGATCCCGGGCTCGACGCTGATCCCGCTCGGCGAGCTGCCGCGCCGCTACCAGGAACTGCCGAAGGACACCGAGATCATCGCCCAGTGCAAGATGGGCGGCCGCAGCGCCAAGGCACAGGACTTCCTCAAGTCCGTCGGGTTCTCGAACGTCAAGAACCTCAAGGGCGGAATCCTCGACTGGATCGACAAGGTGGATCCCAGCCAGCCGAAGTACTGAGCGCACAGCTGAAGCTTCGCGCCACAGGAGCGTACGTGGGGCAAATCTTCAGATTTGCCCTATCTCCGACTGTTATTGACGGATATCCCTCGAAAGCCGTAAACTACGACTCCGAAGGTCGGAATTAACAGACCAGCATGCTGAGACTCTCAAAAAAGGCTGATTACGCCCTGATGGCGATGAAGCACCTTGCCCTGGCGGGCGTGGCGCCGTCGACCAGTGCGCGCGAGATCGCCGGGCAGTACGACATCCCGATTGAGCTGATGGCCAAGGTGCTGCAGCGGCTGGTGCGCACGGGCCTGCTGGTCTCGACGCAGGGCGCCCGCGGCGGCTACGCCCTCAGCCGGCCCTCCCGCGCGATCAGCGTGGCAGACGTCATCCAGGCGATCGAGGGCCCCTTCACCGTCACCGCGTGTTCGACGGAAAAGGTGGACTGCGAGCAGTACGGCAAGTGCAGCATTCGCGACCCGCTCTGGCAGATCAAGGAGCGGATCATCGAGGCGCTCGGCACGGTGACGATTGCCGAGATGGCCCGCGAGCAGGTGCCGGTAGGCGACCACGTGGCCGGCGCCGTTGAGCTCGTCAGACGACCGGAGCAGGAGATAGGGACATGCCGATGAAGCTTCCGATCTACATGGATTACCACGCGACGACGCCCGTCGACCCACGGGTGCTCGAGGCGATGCTGCCGTTCTTCACGCAGGACTTCGGCAACGCCGCCAGCCGCAACCATCACTTCGGGTGGGTGGCGGAGGAGGCGGTCGAGGCCGCGCGCAAACAGGTGGCCGACCTGATCGGCGCCAACGTGAAGGAGGTCATCTTCACCAGCGGCGCGACCGAGTCGAACAACCTCGCCATCAAGGGCGTTGCCGAGATGTATCGCGAGAAGGGCAACCACATCATCACCTGCGTCACCGAGCACAAGGCGGTCATCGACACGTGCAAGAAGCTCGAGAAGCAGGGCGGCCGCGTCACCTACCTGCCGGTGCAGAAGGATGGCCGCATCTCGCTCGACGACCTGCGCGCGGCGATCACCGACAAGACGATTCTCATCACGATCATGACCGCCAACAACGAGATTGGCGTCCTGCAGCCGATCGCGGAGATCGGCGCGATCGCGAAAGAGAAGGGGATCCTCTTCCATACCGACGCCGTGCAGGCGGTCGGCAAGGTGCCGTTCGACGTCAACGAGTTGAAGGTCGACCTGGTGTCGCTCACCGCCCACAAGCTCTACGGCCCGAAGGGCGTCGGCGCGCTCTACGTGCGGCGCCGCAACCCCCGGGTGCTCCTCTCGGAGCAGATCAGCGGCGGCGGCCACGAGCGCGGCATGCGCTCGGGCACGCTGAACGTGCCGGGGATCGTCGGGCTCGGCAAGGCGGCGGAGATTGCGAAGGCGGAGATGGCGGCCGAGGGCGCGCGGCTCAGCAAGTTGCGCGACCGCCTCAACGAGAAATTCCACGCCAACCTCGACGAGATCTATATCAACGGTTCGATGGAGCACCGGCTGCCGCACAACCTCAATATCAGCTTTGCGTACGTCGAGGGCGAATCCCTCCTGATGGGGATCAACGACGTCGCGGTGTCGTCCGGATCGGCGTGCACCTCGGCCAGCCTCGAGCCGTCGTACGTGCTGAAGGCGCTGGGCGCCGGTGACGATCTTGCCCACTCCTCGATCCGCTTCGGTCTCGGCCGCTGGACGACCGAAGAAGAAGTCGACTACGTCGTCGCCAAGATGACGACCGTGGTCAGGCGGCTGCGGGAGATGTCACCGCTCTACGAGATGGTGAAAGAAGGCGTGGACCTGTCGAAGATGCAGTGGATCACCCACTGACGTGGGAAGTCAGACGTAAAAGGTAGAAGGTCAAAAGTTATGGCGTACTCAGACAAAGTCGTCGATCACTACGAGAACCCGCGCAACGTTGGCTCGCTGCCGAAGAATGACGCGAACGTCGGCACCGGGCTCGTCGGCGCACCCGAGTGCGGCGACGTGATGAAGCTCCAGGTGAAGATCAATCCGGAGACCGGCGTCATTGATGACGCGAAGTTCAAGACGTTCGGGTGCGGTTCGGCGATTGCCAGCTCCAGCCTGGCGACCGAGTGGCTGAAGGGCAAGACCGTCGACCAGGCCCTGGCCATCAAGAACACCGACATCGTTGCCGAGCTCTCGCTGCCGCCGGTGAAGATCCACTGCTCGGTGCTGGCCGAGGACGCGATCAAGGCGGCGATCGCCGACTACAAGAAGAAGAATGGCAAGGACGTGGAAGCGCCGGCGGCGAACACGCACGCGCAGCCGTCGGCATAACCAGGACGTAGTGTCCGGCTTCAGCCGGACCTGTGAACCATGATTCAGATCAGCGAAGGCGCCGCGAAGAAGATCCGGTCGCTGATGGCCAAGCAGGGCATCAGCGATGGCGGTCTGCGTGTCGGTGTCAAAGGGGGCGGTTGTTCGGGCCTGAGCTACACCTTCGCCTGGGAGCGGGAGCCGCGCTTCGGCGACGAGGTGTTCGACGGTCCGGAAGGCGCGAAGATTTTCGTCGACAAGAAGAGCTACCTGTTCCTGAAGGGCACGGTGCTCGACTACGACACGGCACTGCTCACCCAGGGGTTCGTGTTCAACAACCCGAACGCGAAGGGCACCTGCGGCTGCGGCAGTTCGTTCGGCGCGTGACCCCGAAACCGATCCCTGTTCGTGCGGAATCGACGCTGGAGTGCCGCAGCTGCGGCGCCGGCGCTCCGGTCGACGATCATTTCTGCTCGCAGTGCAGCCGGATCCTCGCGCTCGGGCGGCACGGCGACTACTTCACCTTCTTCGGCCTGCCGCGGCGGCTGGCCCTCAACTCCCAGGATCTTGAGCGCCGCTTCCGCGAGCTCAGTCGCAAGTTTCATCCCGACTTCTATTACAACGCGCCGCCGGCCGAGCGGCTCGCCAGCCTCGAGCGTTCGTCGTACCTGAACGATGCCTACCGGGTGCTGCGAAGCGTACCCTCGCGCGTTGAGTACCTGCTGTCGGTGGAAGGACTGCCCTCGTCACATTCCCACGAGGGCAACGCCAAGGTGCCGCCGGCGCTGCTCGAAGAGGTGTTCGCGCTCAACGAGGAGCTCGACGAGATCCGCGAGCTGCGCGAATCGGGCGCCGCCGCCGCCGCTCTGCGCGCCCGCCTCGAGGCGGCCAGGCAGCCGATCGAAGCCAGGCGCGACAGCCACGAGCGGCAGCTCGCCGAGCTGAGCGCGCGGTGGGACGCCCAGGAGGATCGCGCCGCCGCGGCAGACTCCATGTCGGCGCGGCGGACGACGCTCGAGGCGCTGCGCGAGCAGCTGCTGGAGCAGCACTACATCAACAATCTGCTGGCGTCGATCGAGCGTGGGGTGGCCGCCCTTGGCTAAGGTCGTCGGCATCGATCTCGGCACGACCAACAGCCTCGTGGCATACGTCCGCAACGGCGAACCGCTCGTCATCCGCGACGAGAGCGGCGACGCCCTGCTGCCGTCGATTGTCTCGCTCGGCGACGAGGGCACGATCTTCGTCGGCCGCGAGGCGCAGCGCCGCCTGCTGACCGCCGCGGCGCGCACGGTGTACTCGGCCAAGCGCTTCATGGGCCGCGGTATCGATGACGTGACCGAGGACGCGGCGCTCCTGCCGTTCCGGGTCGGCGGCGAAGCCGGCGGGGTCGTCCGGATCGGGCTCGGCGACAAGGAGTTCACCCCGCCCGAGATCTCCGCGTTCGTGTTGCGCGAGCTGAAGCGCCGCGCCGAACAGCACTTCCAGGAACAGGGCGAGTTCGATTTCGAGGTCGACCGCGCCGTCATCACCGTGCCCGCGTACTTCAACGACGCGCAGCGTACCGCCACACGCGACGCCGGGCGGCTCGCCGGCCTCGAGGTGCTGCGCATCATCAACGAGCCGACCGCGGCCTCACTCGCCTACGGCCTCGACAGGAAGGATCGCGGGACGATCGCCGTCTACGACCTTGGCGGGGGCACGTTCGACATCTCGATCCTGCGCGTTGAGGACGGCGTCTTCCAGGTGCTGGCGACCAACGGCGACACGCACCTCGGCGGCGACGACATCGATCGCCTCCTCGTCGAACAGGTGATCGCGGACCTCGCAGGGTCACCGGCACAGGCGGACCTGACAAGGCCCGCCCTACACGAGGCTCAACAGGTAGAGCGGGCGTCCTCAGACCCGCTGTCAGGCCCGCTGTCAGGCCCGCTGTCCGGCGAGGCCATCGAAACCATCCGCAAGGCGGTCATCC
>CANIBQ010000155.1 GCA_947465645.1 Acidobacteriota bacterium
CGCCGCGGCGACGAGCGGCGCCGCGAGCATTTCCCCGGTTCCGGAGATCGCATCGAGCAGGCGAGGCGTGAGCTCGTGGACCATCGACAGCCCGAAGCAGAGCTTCTCGAACCGATCGAGCCGGCGATTGAGGGCGTCGAGCACCAGGCCGCGCGCAGCACTATCGGCGCCGATGAGCGTTTCAGCGCAGGTGCGGTGCCGCTCGAACAGCTGCTCACGGACAAGCGGATCCCACCTGCCGGTCGAGGCCTCCTTCGCCGTGTCGATCAGCGTATTGGTGACGCGGTTCATCGCCGACGTCACGACCACGACCTGGTGACCCGCATCGGCGCTGGCACACGCCAGCTGCGCCGCCTGGGCGATTCTCTCGGCGGAGCCCACAGAGGTTCCGCCGAACTTCATGACGATTAGCATTCGAGACAGACTCTACTGAGACGGAACACGGAGGCGCGGAGGGCACGGAGAAACACAGTTTCTCTCCGTGTTCTCCGGTCTCCGTGGTTCGTGGGTGTGAAAGATGTTACGCCAGCGGCGCCGGCAGTTGCGAGTCGCCCATCAGGTACTGATCGATCCCGCGGGCGGCGCTGCGGCCTTCGGCGATCGCCCAGACGATGAGCGACTGGCCGCGCTGCATGTCGCCGGCGGTGAAGACGCCGGGGATGTTCGTCATCCAGCGAGCGTCGCGCGCCACGTTGCCGCGCCCGGTCAGCGTCACGCCGGGGCCGTCGGGACTGGCGTCGGGACCGGCGTCGGGGCCGGCGTCGGCTCCGGGAGCGACGAGCGGGCCGCGCTCGGGGCCGACAAAACCCATCGCCAGCAGCACCAGCTCCGTCGGAATCTCGAACTCGGTGCCGGCGATCGGGTTGACCTGGACACGGCCATCGGCGCGGACGATCTCGACCTTGACCGCGTGGAGCGTGGTCACGCGGCCCGCGGCATCTCCGGAGAAGCGCTGGGTCGACACCGCGTACAGACGCTCGCCACCCTCTTCATGGGCCGGCGACACCCGGAAGATGTTTGGCCACTGTGGCCACGGATTGTCGGCCGCGCGCGCGTCCGGTGGCATCGGCAGCAGTTCGAGCTGTGTGACGGAGCGGGCGCCCTGCCGATGCGCGGTACCGAGGCAGTCGGCACCGGTATCCCCGCCGCCGATGATCACGACGTGCTTGTCCTTCGCCGAGATGAAATCGGCATCGGCAATCTCATCCCCCTCGTTGCGCCGGTTCTGGAGCGTGAGGTAGTCCATCGCGAAGTGGACACCCCTCAGTTCCCGTCCGGGCACGGGCAGGTCGCTCGGCTGTCCCGCGCCGGCCGCCAGCAGCACCGCATCGAAATCGGCGCGCACGCGCTCGAGCGGCAGGTCGGCGCCAACCGCCACCCCGGGACGGAAGACCACCCCCTCGGCCTCCAGGATCGCGAGGCGACGCTGGAGCACACGCTTCTCCATCTTGAACTCCGGGATGCCGTATCGCAGCAGCCCGCCGATGCGGTCGGACTTCTCGAACACGGTCACCGTATGCCCCGCGCGGTTCAACTGGTCAGCGGCAGCGAGCCCGGCCGGACCGGAGCCAACCACGGCGACCGTCTTCCGTGTCCGGCTGGCCGGCGGCTGCGGCACCACCCAGCCTTCGTCGAACGCGCGATCGATGATCGACACCTCGACGGCCTTGATTGTCACCGGCTGGTCGTTGATGCCGAGCACGCACGAGCCTTCACACGGCGCCGGGCAGAGCCGGCCGGTGAACTCGGGAAAGTTATTGGTGGCGTGCAGCCGATCGATGGCGGCGTGCCAGCGGTCGCGGTAGACGAGATCGTTCCAGTCCGGGATCAGGTTCCCGAGCGGGCACCCCTCGTGGCAGAACGGGATGCCGCAGTCCATGCAGCGCGCGCCCTGCTGCTGCAGCTCCGCCTGCGGGTACGGCAGGTACACCTCACGCCAGTCGTGGATCCGCTCGCCCGCCGGACGGGTCGGGTGCTTGTGACGTTGAATCTCGATGAATCCGGTCGGCTTACCCACGTTACAGACCCGCCTGCGAGGCTGTCGCGTTGGCAGCGACGACCGGCGTCGGGCTCGCGGCCTCACGCTCCACCAGTGCCAGCCTCCTGGCTTCCGCCACCAGCGCCTTCTTGTACTCGCGCGGCATCACCTTGACGATGCGCCGCTGGAGGCTCGCCCAGTCGTGCAGGAGCGCCTCGGCGTAGCGACTGCCGGTCAGCGTCGCGTGCTTCATGATCGCCACCTGGACGAAATCGACATCGTCGCAGTCGACGAGCGGTTCGAGATCGACCATCTCGCGATTGCACCGCCGTTCGAAGGTGCCGTCGGCGTCGATGACGTAGGCGATGCCGCCGCTCATGCCGGCGGCGAAGTTCCGCCCGGTCTTGCCGAGCACGACAACGCGCCCGCCGGTCATGTACTCACAGGCGTGATCGCCGACGCCTTCGACCACCACCGTGGCGCCGCTGTTGCGGACGCAGAACCGCTCGCCGGCAACGCCGCGCACGTAGCCTTCGCCGCTGGTCGCGCCGTAGAAGCCGACATTGCCGATGATGATGTTCTCCTCGGACTTGAAGGTCGAGCGCTGCTCCGGGTAGACCACCAGCTTGCCGCCCGACAGCCCCTTGCCGAAGCCGTCGTTGGCGTCGCCGACCAGAATGAGTGTCATGCCGCGCGGGACGAACGCGCCGAAGCTCTGGCCGGCCGAGCCGGTGAACTTGACGCGGATCGTGTCGTCCGGCAACCCGGCGCCGCCGTAGCGCTTCGTCACCTCGTAACCGAGCATCGTGCCGACGGTCCGATCCGCGTTGCGGATGAACGCCGTCAGGTCCACCGGCGCCCGGTGAGCCAGCGCCGGTGCGGCCGCCTTGATCAGGTCGTTGTCGAGCGCGACCTCGAGGCCGTGATCCTGCTCGCGCACCTTGCGGCGGGCGACGCTCGCCGGCAGCTCCGGCACGTGGAGGAGCGGCGCGAGGTCAAGCCCCTTCGCCTTCCAGTGGTCAACCGCCGTCTCGATGTCGAGACAGTCGGCGCGGCCGATCATCTCGTCGATGTGGCGGAAGCCGAGCTCGGCCATCAGCTCGCGCACTTCCTGCGCGATGAAGCGGAAGAAGTTCTCGACGTGCTCGGCCTGACCGGTGAATTTCTTGCGCAGTTCCGGATCCTGCGTCGCGACGCCGACCGGGCAGGTATTGAGGTGGCAGACGCGCATCATGATGCAGCCCATCACCACGAGCGGCGCCGTCGCAAAGCCGAACTCCTCGGCACCGAGCAGCGCGCCGATGACGACGTCGCGGCCGGTCTTCATCTGACCGTCGACCTGCACAGTGATGCGGTCGCGGAGCTTGTTGAGCACCAGCACCTGCTGCGTCTCGGCCAGCCCGAGTTCCCACGGCAGCCCGGCGTGCTTGAGGCTGGTCAGCGGCGACGCGCCGGTGCCACCGTCGTGCCCGGAGATGAGCACCACGTCGGAGTGCGCCTTGGCCACGCCGGCCGCGACCGTGCCGACGCCGCCGACGGCGACCAGCTTCACGGAGATTCGCGCGTCGCGATTCGAGTTCTTCAGGTCGAAGATCAGCTGCGCCAGATCCTCGATCGAGTAGATGTCGTGGTGCGGCGGCGGCGAGATCAGGCCCACGCCGGCGGTGGAGTGCCGCGTCTTGGCGATCCACGGATAAACCTTGTGGCCGGGGAGCTGCCCGCCCTCGCCGGGCTTGGCCCCCTGCGCCATCTTGATCTGGAGTTCATCGGCGCTGACCAGGTACTCGCTGGTCACACCGAATCGACCGGAGGCGACCTGCTTGATCTTGCTCCGCTTGGAGTCGCCGTTGGCCATCGGCAGAAAGCGCTCGGCGTCCTCGCCCCCCTCGCCGGTGTTCGACCGGCCGCCGAGCCGGTTCATCGCAATCGCCAGCGTCTCGTGCGCTTCCTGGCTGATCGAGCCGTACGACATCGCACCGGTCGCGAAACGCTTGACGATGTCGGCAACCGAATCGACTTCGTCGGTCGGCACGGCGGGGCCGGTCGGCTTGAGCCGGAACAGCCCGCGCAGCGTCGCGCGGTGCTGGTTCTGCGCGTTCACGGCGCGCGTGTACTCCTTGAAAATCGAGTACTGGCCGCTGCGGGTCGCGTGCTGCAGCTTGAAGACCGTCTCCGGGTTGAACAGGTGGTACTCGCCGTCCTGGCGCCACTGGTACTCACCGCCCGCCTCGAGCTCAGCCTCACCGGCCGGCCGCCGCCCGAACGCCCGCGCGTGGCGCAGCGCGACTTCCCGCGCGACGACATCGATGCCGATGCCGCCGAGGCGCGACGTCGTGTGCGTGAAGTACTGGTCGATGAACGCCTGGCTCAGGCCAATCGCCTCAAAGATTTGCGCGCCGCAGTAGCTTTGCAGTGTCGAAATCCCCATCTTCGACATCACCTTGAGCACGCCCTTGTTGAGCGCCTTCATGTAGTGCTTCACCGCATCGTGGTGCGTGATGCCGGTGAGCATCCCCTGGCGGATCATGTCGTCGAGCGTCTCGAAGGCGACGTACGGGTTCACGACGCCGGCGCCGTAGCCGATCAGGAGCGAGACGTGATGCACTTCACGCGCATCGCCCGCTTCGACGACCAGCGAGCACCTGGTCCTGGTCCCCTCGCGCACGAGGTGATGATGGACGCCGGCAGTGGCCATCAGGCTCGGGATCGGGGCGAGCGCGGCGCTCACGCCCCGGTCCGAGAGGATCAGGATGTTGCAGCCGTTGGCGACCGCCTCGCTCGCCTGACGGCAGAGCGCTGCCATCGCCTGCTCGAGCCCGGCGCCGCCGGTCTCCGGATCGAACAGCATCGACAGCGTCGTCGAGCGGAAGAACGAGCCGGCGGGAAGGTGGCGGAGCTTGGCGACGTGATCGTTGTGAATGATCGGATACTTCAGGTTGATCTGCCGGCACGACTCGGGTTCTGGCTTGAGCAGGTTCCGCTCGGGACCGATGGTCGACCCCATCGCCGTGACGATCTCTTCCCGGATCGCGTCGAGCGGCGGGTTCGTCACCTGGGCGAACAACTGCTTGAAGTAGTCGAACAGGAGCCGCGGCCGGTCGGACAGCACCGCGAGCGACGAGTCGGTGCCCATCGACCCCACCGGCTCCTCGCCGCTCGAGGCCATCGGCGTGAGCAGGATGCGCAGATCTTCCTGCGTGTAGCCGAACGCCTGCTGCCGGTGAAACACCGTTTCGTGATCCGGCTGCTCCGCCACGCCGTCGGGCAGGTCGTCGATGTCCACGAGGTTCGCGTCAATCCACGCCCGGTACGGATGCTCCGCCGCCAGCTCGCGCTTCAGCTCATTGTCATCGACTATGCGCCCCTTGGCCGTGTCGACGAGGAAGATCCTGCCCGGGTGAAGCCGCTCCTTGACAAGCACGTCTTCCGCGGGAATGTCGAGCACACCGACCTCGGACGCCATGACCACCAGGTCGTCCTTGGTGACGTAGTAGCGGGAGGGACGCAGGCCGTTGCGGTCGAGCACCGCACCGATCACCGTACCGTCACTGAAGGCGATCGAGGCCGGACCGTCCCAGGGCTCCATCAGCGACGAGTGGAACTCGTAGAACGCCTTGCGATCCGCCGCCATCGACGGATCCCCGCTCCACGGCTCGGGAATCATCATCAAGAGGGCGTGCGGCAGCGAGCGGCCGGCCATGACGAGCATTTCGAGGACGTTGTCGAACGTCGCCGTGTCGCTGCCGCCCTCGCGGATCACCGGGAGAATCTTCTTCAGATCGTCGCCGAGCAGATCGCTCTGGAGCAGTCCCTCGCGGGCGCGCATCCAGTTGATGTTGCCGCGCAGCGTATTGATCTCGCCGTTGTGCGCGACGTAGCGGTACGGATGCGCCAGCGGCCACGACGGGAAGGTATTGGTGCTGAAGCGCTGGTGCACGAGCGCCAGGCACGACTGCAACGCCGGGTCGGCGAGGTCCGGGAACATCGGCCCCAGCTGGCGCGCCGTCAGCATCCCCTTGTAGATCAGCGTGTTCGCCGACAGGCTGACGACGTAGAAGAAACGGCGCGACAGCGCATTCACCTGCAGCGCGTCGACCGCGTGCTCGATGCGCTTCCGGATCACGTACAGCCGTCGTTCTCCTGCGTGCCCGGTCACGGGCAGGCCGACAAACAGCTGCTGGAAGATCGGCTGCGTCGCACGGGCGCTGTCGCCGACCAGGCTGTTGTCGGTCGGGACGTCGCGCCAGCCGAGGAGCGTCGCGCCTTCCTCGACCACGATCCGGCCAATCAATTCCTGGATCGCCTCACGATCGTGCTCGTTGTGCGGCAGAAACACCAGGCCCGCGCCATACGAACCGGCGGGCGGCAGCGCGAACGGCAGCACCTTGCGGAAGAACGCGTCCGGCGTCTGGATCAGGATCCCGGCGCCGTCACCCGTGTTCGCCTCGCACCCGCAGGCGCCGCGGTGTTCGAGGTTGATCAGGACTTCGAGGGCCTTGCGGACGATGTCGTGCGACCTGTCGCCCTTTATGTGAACGACAAAGCCGACGCCACAGGCGTCGTGTTCCTGGGCAGGATCGTACAAACCCTGGGCCTGAGGGGTACAGGGGTCTTCCGGCGTGAACATGGTCGGGCCATTCTGAGCTCGAGCGGCCCATAAGGTAAATACAATGATCTGAGCGGTTCAATCTATTTACGAAATAGTTACGCGCCTGAGACCGGCGACCAATCCAGTCGGATATACCAGCCGGACGCTGCTCTGCCCGCCCACCGTTTCCCTGTGCCCGTCGGCTGAAAACAGAGGGCCTTTCCCTCGCTTTTACTTATGATTTCGCAGATCCGTAGCCCGGTAGCTTTCGAGGAGACAGACGCATGCATGCGCCGATGAAATACGTGGAAAAGGGTCTGGCCATTACCGCCAACGGTATCTGGCAGGTGTTTTCCGCCGCGAACAAGATCAAGCAGAACCCGTCGTTCACGCCGCGCTGGTCGGATAAGCCGCTGCAGAAGTCGCACGAGAAGACGAAGCCACAGCTGGGCTGGCCCCGCACGACCGACTCGCTCTGCCCCACCTGCACGCGCGAGGCGCGCCAGGAGATTCTCGACGGCAAGAAAGACGTCTCGATCCTCCTCAACGAGAAGGTCGGCGAGATCAAGGCGCAGATCATCGAGCGCGACGGCAAGATCCTGATGGTCAAGGATTGCCCGCTGCACGGCCACTTCGAGGACGTGATGGCGATCGACCCGGCGTTCTTCAAGCACCTCGAAGACGTCTTCCCGGGCCGTGACATCAAGGCGCACAACGACGAGAAGCTCCACAACCACGGCAGCTCCACCGTGCAGCACGGCCGCGGGTCGGTGCTGACGGTCGACCTGACCAACCGCTGCAACATGATGTGCGACCCCTGCTTCATGGATGCGAACCAGGTCGGCTTCGTCCA
>CANIBQ010000156.1 GCA_947465645.1 Acidobacteriota bacterium
CCTGTCCGAGAAGCGGTAGCCTGCGTAGAGGACCGCCCGCAGGAAGTCGAGTCGCGTCGTCGGAGCGCCTGATGCGCCGGATTCATTGGTCGCCTTGGAGTTCTCGAGCAGCATCTCGCCGTAACCGGCGAACGACACGCCTTCGGTGGCGCGGCGGTAGGTCGAGGACGCGGACGGAGCCAGACCCAGCGAGCGGCGGCGCGCCTCACTCAGTTCACGCTCCTCCGGCTCGCCGCTCCGCAGCCGCTCGATCTCAGCGGCCAGGACATCGACGCGCCGGCGCAGCTCGTCGACTTGGGACACGGCCTGATCCTGAGCCGACGTTGCCTCCGCGGCCGCGGCAACGGGAGCCTGAGCCCGGGCCGGCGCCGCGGCCAGCGGCAGCAGCAGGAGCCCAACGGCGGCGAAACGGTATCTGGACAATCGTCAACTTCTCCTAAGGAGTGAGACTCAGTCTCACATTGGAGTTTTCAGAGTAGATCCGAAACCGAACGGTCGTCAAGGAGACCGTTCGGTGCTTTCCCGGTAGCATGCTCGGGATGTCCGCAGCCGATCTGCCCTTCCACAAGCGCACGCTCGCCAACGGCCTCGATGTGGTCGTGCACGAGGATCATCACGTGCCGATTGTCGCCGTGAACCTCTGGTATCACGTTGGATCCAAGAACGAGCGGCCGGGACGCACCGGGTTCGCCCACCTGTTCGAGCACCTGATGTTCGAAGGGTCCGAGCACCAGAACAGCAGCTACTTCGCGCCGCTGCAGCGCGCCGGGGCGCTGCTCAACGGATCGACCAATCCGGACCGCACCAACTACTGGGAAGTGGTGCCCACCGGCGCGCTTGACCTCGCGCTCTGGATGGAATCGGATCGCATGGGGTACCTGCTGCCGGCGCTGACGCAGCAGCGGTTCGAGACGCAGCGCGACGTCGTCTTGAACGAACGGCGCCAGAACTACGAGAACCGGCCGTACGGGCTGGCGATGGTCGCGATCTCGGCCGCCCTCTTCCCGCCGGATCACCCGTATCACTGGATCACCATCGGCGGCGCCGATGACATTCGGGCGATGCGCCTCGACGAGGTGCAGTCCTTCTTTCGCACCTACTACCACGCCTCGAACGCTTCGCTGGTGCTGGCGGGCAACGTCGAGACGGAGCGCGCGTTCGATCTCGCGGAGCAGTACTTCGGCGAGCTGCCGGCCGGCGAGAAGCCCCCGCCAGTCCAGGCGGCCGCGGCCATCACGCTGGAGCGACGCCTCCTGCTCGAGGACCGCATCGAGATGCCGCGGGTCTACATGGCCTGGCATTCTCCGGCGATGTTCGCCGCTGACGATGCCGAGCTGGACCTGCTGGGCGACCTCCTCGCCAACGGCAAGACGTCGCGGTTGTACCGGACGCTCGTCTACCAGGAACGCCTCGCCCTCGATGTGTCCGCGAGCCAGAGCTCTCGTGAGCTCGCCAGCTTCTTTCTCCTCGCTGCCACGGCTGCCCCGGGACGCTCCCTGACCGAGATCGTTTCGGTGATCGACCGCGAGTTGCAGGATGTCGTCGAACACGGGCCGACCGAGGTCGAGATGGCACGCGGCGCGGCTCAGGTCGAGGCGCACTTCCTCTACCGGCTCCAGACTGTCGGTGGATTTGGCGGCAAGTCCGACCAGTTGAACGCCTACAACGTGTTCCGGGGCGATCCCGGCTTCTTCAGCGCCGACCTGGCGCGCTACCGGAGCGCCACCCGCGACAGCGTGCGCGCGGCGGCGGAGCGCTACCTGCCCTTCGATCGTCGTGTGTTGCTGAGCGTGGTGCCGAAGGGGCAGCCCGCGCTCGCCTTGCCCGGCTCTGAAACGGTCGAGGTCTCCTGATGGGCGCCGATCGCTCGCGTCTTCCCGGCCTCGGCGTCGATCCGGTGTTCCGGTTTCCCGCCATAGGCCGTCACACGATGACCAACGGCCTTCAGCTGCGGACCGTCGAGCACGCCAGTGTGCCAGTGGTGACCCTGGTGCTGCAGATCGACGGCGGGTCCGGTGCCGACCCGGCGGCGCTCGGCGGGCTCGCCGCCATGACGGCCGACATGGTGGATGAGGGGACCGGCGCGCTGTCGGCGATCGAGGTGTCGGAGGCGCTCGCCATGATTGGCGGCGAGTACGACGTGGAGGTCGGCCCGGACGCCACGGTGTTTACCCTCACCACGCTGACGCGCTTCGCCGAGCGCGGCGCGGCACTGCTGGCCGCCATCGTGACGCAGCCGAGCATGCACGCGGACGATTTCGATCGGGTCCGGCAGCTGCGCCTCGATCGTCTCAAACAGATCAAGGACCTGCCGCCGGCGGTCGCCGAGCGGGCGTTCCTCAAGCTGTTATACGCGGATCACCCCTACGGGCATCTGTCCATCGGCAGCGACAGCTCGTTGCGGCGGATGCGGCTCGAGGACACCGCAGCCTTTCACGCGTCGCGGTTCACGCCGAGCCGTGCCACGCTCGTCGCGGCAGGGGCGCTCTCCCACGACGCGCTCGTCCGTGTCGTCGAGCACGCGTTCGGCGGGTGGAGTGACGGCCCCTCGGCGGAGACGACCGCAGCCGCAGACATTGAACCGGCGACGCGGCCCGGCCCGCGCCTCGCGGTGGTGCCGCGTGACGGCGCCGCGCAATCGGAGCTGCGCATCGGCCTGCTGACGGCGCGCCGGACGACGCCCGACTATCCGGCGCTGGTCGTCATGAACGCGGTGCTCGGCGGACAGTTCGTCAGCCGCATCATGCTGAAGCTGCGCGAGGAGAAGGGATTCACCTACGGCGCGCGCACCGGCTTCGACTGGCGGCGCGGCATCGCGCCGTTCTCGCTGCAGTCGAGCGTGCAGACCGTGTCGACGGCGGAAGCGATCCAGGACTCGCTCACCGAGCTCGAGGCCATTGGCGGATCCCGGCCGCCGGCGGCGGAGGAAATGGCCCTGTCGAAGGCATCGCTGACGCGCGGATATCCGCGTAACTTCGAGACCGCCCAACAGGTCGCGCGCTCCGTGGCGCAGCTCGCCCTGTACGGTCTGCCCGACTCCTACTTCGAGGAGTTCACGACCAGGATCAACGCGATTACCCCCGAGGCTGTCACCGCCGTCGCGCAGCAGTACCTCGATCCGTCCCGCTTCGTCACGCTGGTCGTCGGCGATCACGGGGCGATCGGCGGGTCGCTGGGGAGCCTGGGTCTCGGCGAGCCCGAACTCCTCCCGGCCGAGTAAATGTGCAGCCGTCCGGCTTAAGCCGGACGCTACGCACCCACGCCTCTGGTGGTACCCTCTAACCCCCCGACCAGTGGATACTGAAATTGCGAGCGATCGTGACGCCGACACCGGCTTCAGCCGCGTCGCCAGCGTGGCGGTCGTTGTCGGGATTGTCGCTGCGGTGATCGCCGGCTCGACGATGTGGCTGCTGGTCACCGATCCCGTCACGGTCGCCAACGCCGTCGAGGATGGCGACATCTCGCCGCTCGTCCGCCAGCTCGCACAGGTCATCGTCGACGCGCTCGCCGGGCTGTTGCAGTACCTCTAGGCGCTACAGATTCCGCCGTAGAAAGCGCGTCAGCAGATAGCCGTCCATGAACTTGAAGGGCGCCATCCCGGTGCTGTAGTGCCCGCACGGCAGCACCGCCACTTCGTGCGGCAAGCCGCGCCGCGCGAACTCATCGATCAGCTGCCGCGACAGGTCGACCGGGAAGGTGAGGTCCCAGCGCGCGTAGACGAGGAGCGTCCGCGTGTCTCCCACCCGATCCAGGTAGGACCAGGGGCTGATCGGCCGCCACAGGTCGCGCAACGCATCGACGTCGATATGTCCGTCGAGCCCCTGGCGCACGTGGCGCGTCGACAGGCCCCGCCACACGACGTCGGCGAACCACGGTGAGACGTGATTGAGCGCCTGTGCGCGGATGAGCGGCTCATGGGCAGCGGTCAGCATCGCGAGGCACGATCCGAGGCTGGTGCCGAGGATCCCGATCCGCTCGAACCCCTGCGCGGCGAGCCAGGCGACCGCTCGACGCGCATCCAGCACCGCCTGACGGCAGACCTGCACGGTCCGCACGACGTTCGAGCTGACGATGTAGTCGGCGCGTGTCAGTTCGGGCGGCATGCGCGCATCGTGGTACGGAAGGCTGAGGCGCAGGGCCGACACGCCGAAGCGGGCGAGCAGCCGCGACAGCCCGATGTGCCCGCCGGCGTCGGAGTTCCACTGCGGCAGCACCACGACCGCGCGGCCGCGTGTCGCTCCGGTGGTGCCCAGGGGCGCTTCGTCGCGCGCCGGAAACCATCGCCCGGCGACGATGTTGTTCTCCGGATGCGGAGTCCGAAGGGCGCTTGGAAACCGGAGGGTCCCCGCCTCTCCTCCGGCCCGCAGCGTCGCCGACGCCTCGGTGAACTCGTACTCGGTTGTTGGCGGCACATGGAAGAACGCCGGCGTGTCCCGCATCACGGTGTCCACCCACTGACGCACGAAATCGGCCGGGGGGACATCGGCGTGTGGACCACCGTCCACCACCGTGTCGGCGAGCCAGTCCAGCCCCCAGTCGAACGGCCGCACGACGCGATCCTTGCTGATGGACGCGAGGCGATGCTCCCAGGCGTGGAAGACGCGGGTCAGCACGCTTCGAACGCCTGCGCGCAGTCGAGTAGGTGACCCGTCGCGCCGATGCGACCGGCCAGTTGCGCGCCGACCGGGAGCCCGGCGGCGGTCGTGCCGCACGGGACGGTAATCGCCGGGTGTCCGGTGACGTTGAAGAGCTGCGTCAGTCGCAGCATGACAGTTCGCACCGGCTCGTCGACGGTGCCGACGCGCACAGTGGCTGCGCCGAGCCTGGTGGCCGGCACGGCGAGCGCCGGCAGCAGCAGAGCGTCGCGGCCAACCAGTGCCGCGTCGACCTCGCGCCGAAGCACCAGCCGGCCACGCATCGCACGCGCATAGTCTTCCGCGAGCACGTAGCGCCCCATCTCCAGACGAATTCTGACGTTTGGCGTGTAGTCGTCCGGGCGTGTCTCGAGTCCGTGCGCGTGGAACGCAGCCGCCTCTGACAGGACGATGTGCAGGTAGATCGGCGCGAGGTCCACGGCGTGCGGGATCACCACATCGTCGAGGACGGCTCCCGCGCGCCGCAGCCGGTCGCATGCCGTGTCGAACGCCGCGGCCACCTCCACGTCGAGGAGCGAGAGAAAGTATTCGCGCGGAATCCCGAGACGCAGGCCGCGAACGGGAAGAACGTCTGGCGTGTCCACGTGTCCCCGAAGCACGTCGAAGACCAGCCGCGCGTCTTCGACCGTGCGGGTCATCGGCCCGACGTGGTCCAGCGTCGTGCTGAGCGGTACGACCCCGTCGGCCGGGATCTCGCCGGTCGACGGCTTCAGCCCGACGAGACCACAGGCGGCGGCCGGAATGCGAATCGACCCGCCCGTGTCGGTGCCGACCGAGGCCAGCGCCATCCCGGTTGCGACCGACACCGCGGAGCCACCGGACGATCCGCCTGGGGAGCGGTCCGCATCGAGCGGATGGTGGACGGGACCGTAGGCGGAATCCTCGTTCGTGGTGCCAAACGCGAACTCGTGCAGGTTCGTCTTGCCGATGAAGACCGCGCCCGCTGCCCGCAGGCGCGTCGTCACCAACGCATCGGCTCGGGCAACGTGGCCCACGCGGACGCGCGAAGCAGCGGTCGTCGGCACGCCCTGGAGATCGATCAGGTCCTTGAGCGAGATGGGGATGCCGTGGAGCGGTCCGCGATCCTGGCCGGCGGCCAGTTCGCGATCGGCGGCACCCGCCTGCGCGCGCGCCTGGTCTGCGAGCACGGTGATGAAGGCGTTGAGCGACGGGTCTTGCTCGGCGATGATCGCCAGGCAGCCTTCGGTGATTCCCCGTGAGGTGAGGCGGCCCGAGCGCAGCGCCCGCGCGGCGTCAGCGATGGTTGTCAGCTCAGCGTGCATCCGCACTCGCCGCAGGGACCGACGCTGACACCCTCGGCGTCGCTGGCTCGCCCGTCGGATCGCTGTTCCAGCCGGCGTTGCGTAGCGCCGAGGTGGAGTGCGCCAGCGCTTTGAGGAGCGGCCGCAGCTCCGGCAGTCCTCGCCGCTCGGCATCCGTGATGGCGTTCTCCAGCCAGGCGTTGATGGTCACGGGGTACGAGGTTACAGGGGACAGGTTACAGGGGACAGGTTACAGAGACAGGGTGAATCAAGTTTGGGGTTCGAGGAGGCGGTTCCTGAGCGCGGTGAGCATCCGGCTCACCTCTGATACTCGCTCGAGCACTTCCGCGACTGACTTCGAATCCACCATCCCCAATCGTTCGACGATCATGACATGGGTTTCGAGTTCCATGAGTGATCCTCGCGCGATAGCAATGAAATGCGCATAGTCGCGACGCGTTCCCCGCGCATGACCCTCGGCGATATTCGCCGGGACGCCGACCGCTGCCCTCGTTGCCTGTTGAACAAGGCCGTACCGCTCTTCAACCGGAAACTGCTTCGCAAGGGCGTACACGGCAACCACCAGGTCCATGCCCTTCTGCCAGACCGTAAGGTCTCGATGCGACTGAATCCTAGCCACCCAGCCTCCTTCGCAAATATTGGAAGCGCCCCTGTAACCTGTTCCCTGTAACCTATAACCTACTAAATGCGACACACGAAGATCATCGCCACCGTTGGTCCGGCGACCGGCAGCGACGAGGCGATTCGGCAGCTGCTCGAGGCGGGCGTCGATGTCTTCCGGCTGAATTTCTCGCACGGCAATCACGACTCGCATGGCGCCGTGATTCGCCGCATCCGCGCGGCGGCGGCGGAGACCGGGCGATGCGTCGCGATCCTGCAGGATCTCAGTGGACCGAAGATTCGCACCGGGCGCCTGCGGGGCGGGCAGCCGTTGCCGCTCGCGGCGGGCGACACGCTGACGATCGAGGTCGGCGACTTCGAGGGTGAGCCCGGACGCGTCTCGACCACCTACGCTGACCTGCCCAGAGCCGTGCGCCCGGGCGATTCGCTTCTGCTCGACGATGGCCGGATTCAGTTGCGCGTGCAGGCGGTGAGCGATCGCGCGCTGCAGACAGTCGTCGTCGATGGCGGTGCGCTCGGCGAGCACAAGGGGATCAACGCTCCTGGCGTGCTGCTGCCATCCGTCGGCATGACCCCGAAGGACCTCGACGATCTCCGGTTTGGCGTGAGCGCTGGCGTCGATCTGATTGCGCTCAGCTTCGTGCAGGGCCCGGACGACCTGAGTCGTGCCCGCGAGGCCGCGCGCACGGCGGGAGCCCCGAACATGCCGCTCGTCGCCAAGCTCGAGCGGCCGGAGGCGATCACCCGCGTCGAGGAGATCCTTCACCTCGCCGAC
>CANIBQ010000157.1 GCA_947465645.1 Acidobacteriota bacterium
CCCGCAGCTCGAACCGGCCGGAGGGTCCGCGCTCGGCACCGCTGTCGGAGGAGGCAAACGCCGAATTGATCTTGTAGAGAAAGAACACGCGCGTCGCCGTCGCGGGCACTTCACTTTCGACCGAGGTGGTCAGATCGTGGATCCGTTCGGAGTCGGTGCGCACGACGGAGCCGGCGGCGCGCATCAGGCGGGCCTGATCGGGTGAGTCGCGGCGCCAGTCGGCCGTAGTCTGGGTGTAGTCCACCGACGCGCGAACACCATCCAGCAGATCCCGGCTGAGACGAACTCCCCATCCCCTCGCGTCGAAATCGCCTGCCGACGCCACGTAGTAGTGGCCGACCGTGGCCGCCGCCGTGTCGGGGAGCGAGACGCCGAAGAGCGTCACGATCTGGTTGTCGACGTTCTCACGGAACGTCCGCACGCCGATCATCACATCCGCGATCCATTGATGTTCGACCGACACCTCGACGTGATCGATCTGCTCAGAATGAAGCGCACTGCCAGGCGCCACAGGCGAAAAGGTTCGCTCGGGCGGCAGCCACAGAACCGTTGAGGGCGGCAGGAACTCGTCAGCGCCAGGCGCCACTTCGCGACGCGATGCCGCCGCGTGAAGGCGGAAACTGCTGCCGCGAACCGGGGCGATGCTGACGGCCGCCTGGGGACTGAGGAGCCCGCGATCGGCGAGGTAGTCGTAGCGGGCGTACTTCGCGCCGTAGCTCACGTCGATCTTCGGGGAGATCGACCAGTGATCGTAGGCGTAGACCGCGCCCACGTTGCGGGCGCCGTCGGCGACGGCCGCGAGCGCGTCGACATTGCCGCCGAAGTAGCGCTGCGTGCCATAGGACACGCCGGTTTCGTACTTGTGCGTCGCCGGCTCCCGGCGGACGTAGGCGCCCGACAGGATCCATGACGAGAGGTCGCCCTGTGTCATGGCGCCGCGCATCGACCAGTCGCCACCGATCGTCGGCGCCGACAGCGTGACGTAGGTGACACCGCGCGGAGCGCCGAGGTCGAGCGAGAAGAGGTCCTGCGGCCGTTCGAACGAGGTCCGGGTCAGCAGGTTGACCTGTCCGTTCAGCGGGAGGTCCGCGAACCACCCCGACGCCGTCCGCGTTGAGGAAGCAAGGGCGCCGCCGCTGCTGACGGCACCCTCGGCAACGGACTCGTCACCAGCTGGAATAAAGCCGATGTCCGCGTCCTTGAGCACGCTTCGTTTGAGGTGGCGGAGACGCCAGGCGACCTCGCCATGGTCATGCGCGGCGGGCTCGGAAACGGCCGCGTCCCCGGCAGCGGCGGCGGTGGCACCAACACCGGCTTCGAGCACCGGCGGCTCGCCGCTGGTCCCGGCACTGGTCCCTGTGCTGCTCCCGGCGCTGCTCCCGGCGCGTCTGGTCAGCGCAATCGCCGACACATTGCGGGCCGTCGCATTCACCTGGACGATGCGGCCGCGGGTCGGAATGTAGCCCTGGAGGTGAGCGCGAAGGAGATACGGCCCGGCGGGCAGGTTGCGGAGTGAAAACGTCCCGTCCTGTTCGGACACCGCAAAGGCGCTGGTCGCCCCGACAGCCGATACCACTGCGCCCGCCAGGGCCTGGCCCTGGTCGTCGCGCACGGTGCCGTGCAGGTCACCCTGCGAGACGCCAGCGGCGAGCTGGCTGGCGGCGCTCCCCTGGTGCGCCCGGTTCTTTGCCTGCGCGACCGCCTGGACCTGCGCCGAGGCTGGCACAGCGCCACCCAGGCACACCAAGACGGGCACTGCGCAGAGCGCGGAGAGCCGTGGCATCACCAACCCGCTCATGATACGCCGTTACGAGGCGTTGACCGTGAAATTCACGTTCCTCGTTACCGACTTGCCGGCGGCCTTGTCGGTGACCTTGATCTCGAGCCGGTAGTCGCCAGCCGGGAAACTGGCCAGCGGAACCCCCTGAGCTGCCTGGAGTTGATGGCCAGCGGCCAGACTGAAGTCAGGCGGGAGCGTCTGGGCGTTGAGGTCTTGCGGCGAGGTCTTGTTGAAGTACTTCTCGGTTTCGCCCGTCTTCTGGTGGAAGCTGTACTCGACGGTCACGTTCGGCTTGGTCGTCACCGGGTCGGCCTCGGCGCCATAAATCAGGAAAATCACGGTCAACTCGCTCATCTTCGCGAACTTGGCGTCGACCGAGGGTACGAGCTTCAACAAGCCGAACACGAAGGGATTTTCCTGCTGCTGCTGAGCGCTGAGCGCGCTCGACATCTCTTCGATGCCACCCGCGATGATCGAGCTCGTCACCAGGCCAGGCGCCTTGTAGTCCGGGACCGTGAGCCGCTTCCGGAGCAGGCCCGTCTTGGCCACCTGCTTCTTGTCGCCGGTCGACTGATCCTTTACCGCCACGAAGACGTCGTACTCCCCGGCCGGCAGTTCCATCGCCCGCTGCCACGCACCATCGGCACGCACGTTGACAAAGTAGTTGAACTCCCACGCGTAGACCGGGCGGGCCGCCGGCGGCTGGTTGCGGTCGCGGTTGCTGGCGGGCGCAGCCGCCGCGGCCGGCACAGCGGCAGGCGCGGCGGTTCTGGATACGGCTCGGATGTAGATGGCCGCGTTGGGCGACGTCAGGTCAGCCCGGTCCACCCTCAGCTCGAACGGGACATAGGCCATGCTTTCCCGGGCGCGCATGAAGTGGTTGAAGTTCCACTTGATCTCGACGTCGCCCTGGGCCTGATCGGCTGGCGAACCGGCCGGATCGGCGGTGCTCACCTGATCGACCAGCTGCACCAGCGCGGTCACATCCTCCTGCTGGTTCTTGCTGCGTTTTTCTTCAGCCTTCTTGTCGACCTTCGGCGGCGCCTGCGCGAAGAGCGCGGGCGACCCGCTGCCGACAAGGGCGGCGGCGACGCAGAGGACGAGGACGCGACGAATATTCATTATGCCTCTCTTCTCACAGTGAGCAGCCCCCCCCGGGGGGGGCCGATTCCGGTAACCGAATCGGCTGATCATAGGCGCGTACAGATGGCGAGTCAATCGGCCAAAATGAAAGAAATGCTCCGGTAATTGCCCATCCGTCCAGCTTCGCCCCAGCCCCGCGCGTGCTATCATCGCCAACCTGCGGAGCCCCCTCCGTGACGTGGACGAGTGACGCCAGACCGCCATCATGGAACTCGACGATATCCTGGTCATCCTGCTCGCGGGCGGCGCTGGTGAGCGGCTCTCCCCCCTGACCAAGGAGCGCGCCAAGCCGGCGGTCTATTTCGGCGGACCGTATCGCATCATCGACTTCACGCTCAGCAACTGCATCAACTCGGGACTCCGCCGCATTTTCATCGCCACCCAGTACAAGTCGCTGTCGCTCAACCGCCACATCCGGATGGGGTGGAACGTCGTCTCTGAAGAGCTCGGGGAGTTCATCGAGATGCTGCCGCCGCAGAAACGCGTCGGGGAGCACTGGTACCTCGGCACGGCGGACGCCGTCTTTCAGAATCTCTACTCCATCTCCCGTGAGTCGGCGAGCCATGTGATCGTGCTGTCGGGCGACCACGTCTACAAGATGGACTACGCGAAGATGCTCCGCTTCCACGTCGAGCACAACGCGGATGCCACACTTGCCACGATCGAGGTACCGGTCGCCGACGGGGCCCGATTCGGCATCGTCAGCATCGACGAAGCAGACCGCGTCATCGGTTTCCAGGAAAAGCCGCAGGCACCGACTCCCGTGCCCGGGTCGCCGGATGTCGCGCTTGCCTCGATGGGGATCTACATCTTCCGCGCCGAGGTCCTCGAGCGCGCCCTCGAAGACGACGCGACACGGCAGGACAGCGAGCACGACTTCGGCAAGAACATCATCCCGTCGTTGATCCAATACGTCGCCGGTCTACTCCTACCGGTTCCACGACGAGAACAAGAAAGCGGCGAAATACTGGCGCGACATCGGCACGCTCGATGCGTATTTCGATGCGAGCATGGACCTCTGCCAGGTCAACCCCGAATTCAACCTGTACGACCCGGAGTGGCCGCTGCGCACCTACATGCCGCAAGCGCCGCCCGCCAAGTTCGTGTTTGCGGAGGAAGGACGCCGCTGCGGCCAGGCGCTCGACTCGGTGATCTCAGGGGGCTGCATCATCTCGGGCAGCCGGATCAGTGGCAGCATCCTGGGACCCAACGTCCGGGTCCACAGCTTTTGCGACATCGAGCAGTCCATTCTGATGCCCGACGTGCGGGTTGGCCGGCACGCGCGCATCCGGCGCGCCATCATCGATCGCGACGTGCTCATCCCGCGTGGCGCCCTGATTGGGTACGACCCGGAGGAGGATCGCCGCCGCCACGCAGTCACCGACAACGGCATCGTCGTCGTGACGGCTGAAGACGAGCCGCTGATTGGACCGATTAGCGAGGAGGCGCTCAGGCACGAAGCGGGGGCCGACCGCGGCGGGACGGCTTCCGCGTAGGTCAAAGGTCAAAGGTCAAAGGTCAAAGGCAGGGACATGCAGATCACGCGCGTCCGGGGACGCGAAATTCTCGACTCACGCGGCAACCCGACGGTGGAGGTCGACCTGGAGGCCGCCGGCGCCGGCGCCGGGGCCAGCCGCACCGCGTTCGGTCGTGCCGCCGTGCCGTCCGGTGCGTCGACAGGCGAACGCGAGGCTCTGGAACTGCGCGACGGCGACAAGGCACGCTACCAGGGCAAGGGCGTGCGCACCGCCGTCGCCCACGTCAACGGTGAGATTGCGGCGGCGCTGGTCGGGACGCCGCTCGACCAGCGGACGATCGACTCGCGCCTGATCGCGCTCGACGGCACACCGGCCAAGAGCCGCCTGGGCGCCAACGCGCTGCTGGGTGTCTCGATGGCGGCGCTCCGCGCGGCGGCGGCCGCGTCGGGGCAGCCGCTTTACGCACATCTCGCGCAGCTGAGCGGGCGTGTGCCCGCCGACGGCACGTACGTGCTGCCGGTGCCGATGATGAACATCCTGAACGGCGGCGCGCACGCCGACAGCAGCGTCGACCTGCAGGAGTTCATGGTGATGCCGCTCGGGCTGTCCACGTTCTCGGATGCGCTGCGGGCCGGTACCGAGATTTTCCACGCCCTGCGCGCGATCCTCAGGAAGGCCGGGCACTCGACCGGCGTCGGCGACGAAGGCGGCTTCGCGCCCAATCTCAAGTCCAATCGTGAGGCGCTCGACGTCGTCATGCAGGCAGTCGCGGCCGTCGGGCTCAAGGCGGGGCACGACGTGTTCCTGGCGCTCGATGTGGCCTCGAGCGAACTCTGGAACAACGGATCCTACGTCTTCAAGAAGTCGGGGGAGCCGACGCGCACACCGGCGCAGATGGTCGAGATGTACAGCGACTGGGTGCGGCAGTACCCGATCGTCTCGATCGAGGATGGCGTCGCCGAAAGCGACTGGGATGGCTGGAAGCTGCTCACCCGCGCCCTCGGCGATCGCGTCCAGCTCGTCGGCGATGACGTGTTCGTGACCAACCCGGAGATCCTCGGCCGCGGCATCGCCGAAGGTGTCGGCAACGCGCTGCTCGTCAAGCTCAATCAGATCGGCACGGTGTCAGAAACGCTCGATGCCATCGCCATGGCCCGCGACGCCGGCTACGCGACCATCATCTCGCACCGCTCTGGCGAGACCGAGGACAGCACGATCGCCGACCTCGCCGTCGGCACCGGCGCCGGCCAGATCAAGACCGGTTCGGCCAGCCGCAGCGATCGCGTGGCCAAGTACAACCAGCTGCTCCGGATCGAGGAGGCACTCGGCGCCAGGGCCGTGTATGCCGGCCGCGGCACCATCCGCCAACTCGCGGCACCGGTACGCTGATGCTGCGGCTCGTTCTGCTGCGCCACGGCGAAAGCGACTGGAACCGTGAGAACCGGTTCACCGGCTGGACCGACGTCGACCTGAGCGAGAAGGGACGCGGCGAGGCGCGCGAAGCCGGGCGCCTCATGGCCGCCGAAACGTTCGAGTTCGATGTGGCCTACACATCGGTCCTGAAGCGTGCCGTCCGGACGCTCTGGATCGCGCTCGACGAGATGGACCTGCTCTGGATCCCGGTCCATCGCTCGTGGCGACTCAACGAGCGCCACTACGGTGCGCTGCAGGGGCTGAACAAGGCCGAGACCGCCGCGGCGCACGGCGAGGCGCAGGTCAAGATCTGGCGCCGCAGCTACGACATCCCGCCCCCGCCGCTCACGGCAGAGGACCCGCGGCATCCATCGCATGATCGGCGCTACGCCGGCCTCTCCCGGAAGGAGCTGCCGCTGACCGAGTCGCTGAAAGACACGGTCGCGCGGTTCCTGCCCTACTGGCACGAGACGATCGCCCCCGACATCCGCGCCGGCAAGCGAGTCATCATCGCCGCCCACGGCAACAGCCTCCGTGCGCTCGTCAAGTACCTGGACAACGTCTCGGAGGAGGAAATCGTCGGGCTGAACATCCCGACCGGCGTACCGCTCGTCTACCTGCTCAACAACGAGCTGAAGCCGCTGCAGAAGTTCTATCTGGGTGACCAGGACGCGGTCAGGCGCGCCGCCGATGCGGTGGCGAATCAGGGGAGTTCGAAAGTAGAAGGTAAGAAGTAGGAAGTACGTAGGAAGGGCGGCCCGCGGCCGCCCACTTTCTACCTACCTTCCACTTCTTACTTCTTACTTCCTACCTACTCCACCGCTTCCTTCTGATCCTCCGCGCCGATGCGAAGCGAGCGCAGAAAGCGGCGGTCGTTGGCAGTCAAATCAAACGCCCGCTGAGCGGGCAGGAGACGGGCCGGGGTGGTGACCTTGGTCACCGCGGTCCCGTTGTTCCGGTTCACGAAACCGACGACAGCCTCGAGCGTCACTCGCATGTCGAAGCCGGCCTCTCGCGCCCGGGCGCGGCAGGCTTCCACCTCGGGGTTTTCGGCGACGGCAGCGGCGATCGCGTCAGCCAGCTCTTTGGCGAACCGGTTTACGACGTCATCCATTCCAGGTCCTCCTACAGCCGCCGCCGGGCCGGGATCCGGAGGCGTCTCCCAATCCGAACCTGCCGTGACCGGGGAGATCTGGCAGAGATTGGGCACCAAAAGTGTTCATTTACAGTGGTTTAGCCTCATGAAGGCTGCGCGCCATTGTAGAGACAGCCTGCAGGGGTGTCAACAAAGCGGCGTTTGTCGCCCATTTTTGAATACTCCGAACGGACGACCTGCCTGCCCCAACAGGCGGCGGTCTGGTAACCAGGGATACACAAGGGGTTGGAGTAAGATCGCCGGCACCCGATGGAATCGGTCCCGCGCCAACGTCTCTACTGCGCGCCTGACGACCTCGCGGACACCAGCCCGGAAACCG
>CANIBQ010000158.1 GCA_947465645.1 Acidobacteriota bacterium
TCGCCGCAGACGGCGGCGAGATAGGAGGCCGTGATGACACGTCTTGTACTCGCAGCGCTGCTCGCGGTGACCGCCGTCTTCGGCGCCGTCTTCAGCACGACCGTCTCCGCGCAGCTGAACTTCCCTGACATCCCGTACGACGCGACGGAGCCGCTGCGGCTGCCGCCGAATCTGCACCTGGGTGAGGCCGCGGGCGTCGCCACGAACTCAAAGGGCGACATCTTCGTGTACACGCGGACCGGCAATCCGGTGATCACGATTGCCGGCGCGCGGGCGGTGTCGCACGGGGGATCGCGGCTGTTTCAATTCGATCGCACGGGTAAATTTGTCCGCGAGATCGGGCAGGGCGTCTACGGGTTCCTGCAGGCGCAGCAGGTGCGTGTCGATCGCCAGGACAACGTGTGGGTCGTCGATCAGATGTCGACCCAGGTCATCAAGTTCGACCCGAACGGGCGGATTCAGCTGGTGTTCAGCCGGAAGCCAGAGGCCATGCGCGTGCCCGCGCTGCCGATGAACGTGCCAGCCGATACGTATGCCCTCGTGCCGCCGGCGCCGCCGCAGAAGCCCGCGGAGGGACGCGGAGCGAACGGCGAGCAGTTCAACCGGCCGACAGACGTCGCGTGGGACTCCGCCGGCAACGTCTACGTCGCGGACGGTTACGGCAATTCACGCGTGGCGAAATATGACGCGAACGGCAAGTGGGTCAAGAACTGGGGATCGATGGGTTCCGGCGAGGGCCAGTTCCGCGTCGTCCACGGCATCCAGATCGATGCGGCCAACAACGTGTACGTGGCCGATCGGGACAACCGCCGCATCCAGGTCTTCGATACCGAAGGCAACTTCAAGACCCAGTTCCGCAATGTGGGAGCGCCGTGGGCGATCTGCATCACGCCGGGGCCGAACCAGTTCCTGTACGTGTCGAACTCGAATCCGCCGAACAATCTCGACTACGACGGCGAGATTCTCAAGATGACGCTCGACGGCAAGATTGTCGGGAAGTTCGGCCGCGCGGGGAAACTTCTCAAGGAGTTCGGGACGGTCAACGCGATTGACTGCCGCACGACGAACGAGCTGTATGTCGGCGAGCTCGGTAACTGGCGCGTCCAGAAGATAGTATTGAAGTAATGGGACTGGTGCGTCGGCGGATCGGCACGGCGGCGGTCGTCTGGCTGTTTTGTCAGACGGCCACGCTCGTCGCCGTCCCCCTCGTACTGTCGACGACGGCTGGCCAGGCGGCTGTCGAGTGCCGCTGCATTCACGGCGATCACACCGTCTGTCCGATGCACCACGCGCCCGTCCGCGACGGTAAGACCTGCGTCATTGGAAGCGCCGATGCCCCGGCACTGTCGGCGCTCTCCTCGATTCTCATCCCATCCGGCCCGATCGTCGGGCGGGCACTGCCAGCCGCGGCGCCCCGTGCCCGGCTGTCCCTGGCGGTGGACGCGACCGCAGCGTCGCGTCGCCCCGCACCTCCCGACCCTCCGCCGCCTCGCGGCTGACGCACCGTCAATCAGCGCGCTTCGCGCACGTGGTTGTGCGCGCAGCCGATGGTGTTTCTTGTTTGCGGAGGCATTCCCATGATTCGTGTAGGAATGCTGGCGGTGGCGGTCCTGGTGATCGCCTGGGCGCAGCCCATACACGGCCAGCAGTCGATTGAATATGCAAGCGTCGGAGGCCGGGTCGCCGACCCGTCCGGCGCCGCGATCGCTGGCGCACACGTCGCCGCGAGACAGACCGAGACGAACGTCACAGTGACGGCGGACACGGACGAGACTGGCCGTTTCCGGTTTCCGTACCTGCGCATAGGTCCGTATGAGATCGCGGTGCAGCAGGACGGATTCCGCGCCGCTTCGATGCGGCTCACGCTTGGCGCCGGCGCCGCGCACGATTTCCCTGTGACCCTGCAGATCGCCGGGATCGACAGCAGCGTGACCGTCAGCGCCGAGGCTACCGTCCTCGAGACCGCCCGGTCCCAGGTGGCCGGCACGCTGCCGCAGGCAGAAGTGGCCAGCATTCCGCTCAATGGCCGGCAGTTCCTGGAACTCGCCCTGTTCGTACCCGGGGTCTCGCCGACCAATGTCGCCAGCACCCAGCTCTTTCCGGAGACGTCGGCCGTGCCGGGCGTCAGCCTCTCCATCGGCAGCCAGCGCAATCTCTCGAACAACTTCATCGTCGACGGCCTGTCCGCCAACGACGACGCGGCTGGATTGAGCGGGATGACCTACAGCGTCGACGCCGTGGAGCAGTTTCAGGTGATTACTTCGGGCGCGCAGGCCGAGCTTGGCCGGGCGCTCGGTGGCTACATCAACGTCGTGACGAGAAGCGGAACGAATGCTCTGCGCGGAGCGGGGTACGTGTACGGACGGCACGATGCCCTCAACGCGGCACACGCGCTTTCGGGCTCGACGCTGCCGATGCAGCAGACCCAGTACGGCGGCAGCGTGGGCGGTCCGATTGTCCGGAACCGCGCGTTTTATTTCGTCAACGCGGAACGGCGTGAGCTCGATCAGACGGGACTCGTGACAATCGCGCCGTCAGCCGTGGCCGCCATCAACGATCGGCTGCTATCGGTCGGGTATCGCGGGCCGCTCGTCACCACCGGTGAGTACCGCAACCCGGTCGACTCGCTGAACCTTCTGGCGAAGGTGGACCACCAGGTGAGTGGGCGCGATCAGCTATCGCTCCGCTACGGGCGTTACGACGCTGACGCGAGCAACGCGAGAGGCGCCGGCGGGCTGAATGCCCCGAGCGCCTCGTCCGCGCTGGACAACGTCGATCAGGCGGTGGCTGCCGCCAATACCCTGACGTTCGGCTTCCGGACCGTCCTTGAAACGCGTGCCCAGCTCGCCAGGAGCGGTCTCCAGGCGCCACCGACCGATCCGATTGGTCCCGCGGTCAGCATTGCGGGCGTCGCCTCATTCGGGCGGCTGTCGAACAGCCCCACGGGCCGGCGCAACCGCATGTATCAGATCGTGAACAACGTGTCGCACCAGCGTGGCACGCACGCGATGCGGGCGGGTGTCGACTTTCTCCATAACGAGAACGGTATTCGGTTTCCAAGAGCCGCCGGCGGCGCGTATACGTTTTCTTCGCTCGCCACGTTCCTGACCGGCGTCTACAACAACACCGGATTCAGCCAGACGTTCGGCGTCCCCGGGGTTGAACAAGTGAATCCCAACGTCGGCATCTATGCGCAGGATGAGTGGAAGGCCGTATCCGGTCTGACGTTCAACCTCGGCGTTCGCTACGACCTGCAGTACCTGGAGACCCTCGAGACCGATACGAACAACCTGTCACCGCGCCTGGGCGTCGCATGGTCCCCGTCGGCGTCAGGCCGGGCGGTCGTACGGGGCAGCGCCGGACTCTTTTACGATCGTGTGCCGCTGCGCGCGCTCGCGAACGCCCTGCTGTCGGCGGGGAATACCACGGAGGTCACGAAGCTGCGCCAGATCGCGATTAGCCTTTCGCCGGGCCAGTCCGGAGCGCCTGTGTTTCCAGCCACACTCGCCGCCCTTGTCCCTGCCGTGACGCTGCCGAATCTTGCGACGATGGATCGGCGTCTGCAGAACGCGTATTCGCGGCAGGCGAGCGTGGAGCTCGAACAGCAGGTCGGCGAGCGCGTGACCGTCAGCGCCGGGTATCAGTACCTGCGCGGGCTGAACCTTCTGATGTCGATCAATCAGAACGTGCCATCGTGCGTGCCGGCCGGCACCAACAACGGCTGCCGTCCGATTCCCGACTACGCGAACAACGGGCAGTTCTCATCGGCGGGCGAGTCGAACTACCACGGACTCCACCTGGCGTTCCTGCAGCGGCCTGGAGCCTGGGGGGGCTACCGCCTTTCGTACACGCTGTCGAAGTCGATGAACAACGTCGGCGAGTTCTTCTTCAGCTCGCCGATCGATCCCTTCGATCTGAACAAGGACTGGGGGCGATCGGACGACGACCAGCGCCACCGGCTGGTCGCCAACGGCTCGCTCCAGGTGCCAGGGGGATTCCAGGTGAGCGGGGTGGTCCAGGCCTACTCGGCCCTGCCGTTCAACATCACGTCTGGCGTGACGACGATCCAGGGCACTGCGGGGCGGCCCATCGTCAACGGTGAGTTCATCGAACGGAATGCGGGCACCGGCAGCGACTTCTTCAACGTGAGCGCGCGCGTGAGCCGGACATTTGCGCTACGCGGATCCGTGCGCCTCGAAACCATCGTTGAAGGATTCAACCTGACGAACCGGGTAAACGTCGTTGCGCGCAATACGAATTTCGGAGGCGGAGCATATCCGGACAGTCCGGTGCCATCGTTCGGTCAGGCGACCGCCGTCGGCGAGCCGCGAAGCGCCCAACTCGGATTACGGGTAAGTTTCTGAGGAAGAGAATGAGAGCATCACGAGTTCTTCTGGCGACCGCGGCGGTGGTGCTTGCCGCGGTGGCGTTCAGGCCAGAGGGAAACACCAGCCTAGGCATTGACGGTAAGACCAATGCCTATCCTTCACTCGCGGCGCATGGGCGCTATGCGGTCGTCGCATGGGGCGCCTCCGACGGTGCCGGGGGCAGCGAGGTCTTCGTAGCGGTCAGTCGTGACAGCGGCCGTACGTTCGGCGTCCCGCGGCGGGTCAACGACGAGACGACTCTGGCGAATCTCGCAGGCGAGCAGCCGCCACGAGCCTCACTGACGCCGCGTGAGCATGGCGATCCTGAGCTCATCGTGGTCTGGACGTCGCGCGGTTCGGAAGGAACGCGTCTCGTGTCGGCCCGTTCAGGCGACATGGGCATCACGTTCGGTCCGGCTGAGGACGTGCCGGGAAGCGTCGCGCGAGGCAATCGCGGCTGGCACGCCGTAGCCACCGATGCGGCCTCGCGCGCCTTCGTGTTCTGGCTGGATCATCGGGAAACGGCGCCGGCACCGGGCAGCGCGCCTGTCGCGCCGCATCAGCACGGCGCGCACGCGATGCCGGTGCGGGACGGCGTTGCGCGTGCACAGCTGTCCAAGCTGTTTGTGGCCACCCTCGACGGAGCAGTGGCCGGCACTCCAATCACCGGCGGCGTCTGCTACTGCTGCAAGACGACAACGGCTGTTGGGGCGGACGGCACGATCTACGCGGCCTGGCGCCATGTCTATCCAGGCAGCCTTCGGGACATTGCACTCACGATGTCCACCGACGAGGGCCGAAACTTTTCACCGCCTTCGCGCATCAGCGAGGATGGATGGGCAATCGACGGATGTCCGGAAAACGGCCCCTCGATGGCCGTTGCCGGCGACGGCCGCGTGCATATCGTGTGGCCGACGCTGGTGGACATGGATGTGCCGGGGCGGGAGCCGACGATGGCGTTGTTCTATGCATCGTCGACGGACGGGCGAAACTTCAGCGCGCGCGAGCGGATTCCCACCGAGGGATTCCCAAAGCATCCGCAGCTGGCGCTCGGCGCCGGCGGCGATCTCGTCGTGACATGGGATGAACAGCTTTCCGACGGAAGCCGGCGAGTCGCCGCGGCGTCTGGGCGTGCGGACGAAGCCGGGCAGGTGGCGTTTCGCCGCCGCGATGTGGCGGCGTCCGGTCAATACCCGGCGGTGGCGGCAGTAGAGGGCGGCACGCTGATCGCGTGGACATCTGGAGAGGACAGCCGCACGACGATCGGCGTCGCGCGGCTGCCGTAGAGTCAGCGCAGGTTCGAGTTGAAGAACTCGATCGTCCGCGTCCAGGCGGTCTCGGCAGCGGCCTTGTTGTATTCCACGGGAATCGGCTTGTTGATCGCCTCTTCGTTCGCGAACGCGTGCTCCGCCTTGTAGCGGTGGAACGTGTAGTTCACGCCCGCCGCTTTGAGCTTCTCCTCCAGCTGATCGACACCGGCGATCGGAAAGATCTTGTCGTCGGTCCCGAAATGCCCCAGTAGCGGCGCCTTGATCTTGGACGCATCGACATAGTCGAGCGGCGGATAGCCGTACCAGACGGTGTTCGCGTCCGATTCGGGAACGAAGCAGGCGGTCAGAAGTGTCAGCGCGCCGCCCATGCAGTAGCCCGTCACGCCGGCTTTCGCGCTGGTCTTCTTCAGGTACTGCACCGCACCGCGAATATCCTGCGAGGCGGCATCCGCGAAGTTGAGGCCGTTCATCAGATGCTCGGCTTCCTTCGCCTCGAGCGTCTTCTCGCCGCGATAGAGGTCCGGGACGAGTGCGCGGTATCCCTGGTCCGCATAGCGCTGCGCGACGCCCTTGATCTGGTCGTTCAGCCCCCACCATTCCTGAATGACGACGAGGCCGGGCGCATTTTTTCCGGCCTTCGGCTCGACGTAATACCCGGAACACTCTTTTCCATCTGGACGCGTGAACGTGATCTGACTCATGGTGCGGGATCTTATCTCACACAGCTATTTGTGGCGGTCTTCCCACAGCGGCCGACCCGCGGCATTCCTCATCTCGAGCGTCCGGTCACCGCGAGTGAATCGGCGGACGATAACGAGGCCGGCTCCCGTGCGTGATCCCGTAGCGGTGACGCGGTCGCCGATGGCGAGCTCCATCTGCTTCTCGCGCAGAAAACTTGTGGGGCCGATGTGAATGTCGACTGCCGAGCCGTCACTGAGCGTCAGCGTGGCGCGTGAGCGCGATGTGCCGCGGTTGCCGGTGTGGAAGAACGCCTTGGAGACCGTGCCGGTGACGACGACCTCGGTGTCGGTCCGGTATGTGGGTTCTTCCGGCGCCTGTTGGGCGTGCAGCAGGCCGCTTGCGGCCAGCAGCAGGCAGATCAGGGCCGTGAATCGTGGCATCGCGCGACTGTAATGGGTTCTAGGGACCCGATCAAATCGCTCTAAACCGTACTGACGGGCCCTTGTGCTCCGTTTTTGCCAGAGCCTCATCAGTATTGTTGTTTCCTCGACGTGGGGTTCGGATTTCGAGACATCATTCCCTCACTGATTCGGCGCCGCTCGAGGCCCCCATATTCATTTCTGATTCGGTCCGGAGCTCTTTCTAGGAGAGATGTCCAAAAAACGCTACATTCCCGCGGTTCTCGACAACGACGTCGTCGGCACGCTGAATGTCGGCGCCGAAGTCCGGCGCACAGAGGCACTGCTCAAGGCGGGGGCCTTGCAGAGCGCGATTTTCAACAGCGCCAA
>CANIBQ010000159.1 GCA_947465645.1 Acidobacteriota bacterium
CAATGGTGGGAAATATGTATTGTTCAAGTCGACGTTTGACGATGTGACCGTAGTCGGCGCTCCAGATGGGGCACCTCTTCGCCCACCACTCACGCGCAACCGCCTCGAACGTACTCGCCTCGGACCTCGTCCGGGCGACTTTGTCCGCTTTGCGCGTGTCGCTGGGGTCCTCGCCGTTCGCCAGCACTCGGCGGATGCCGTCTCGGCGACTCCGCGCCGCCTTCAGGCCGACGGTCGGGTAGACCCCCAGGGAGAGACGCTTCTCCTTGCCACCAAAGCGGTATTTAATGCGCCAGTAACGTCCCCCTGCGGGGCTGATTTCCAGATACATCCCAAACCCATCGGCCAGCTTCTTGGGTTTCGCGCCGGGCTTGGCGTTTCGAATGGCGGTGTCGGTGAGCGGCATGTGGGGGCAACTCTGCAGCGTGGACCAGGTGTGGTCCACTGGTGCCCCCATTGTTGCCCCCATTATGCCTGGGCTGTCAAGGCATCGCGCAGGACGTCGTGGGACAGCAAAATGCTGTAAACAGAAGAAAAGGCTCCAGTTGCGTGGAGCCTGTGGCTGTTATGGAATGGTATGAAAAGATGATGTGGTTGCGGGGGCGGGATTTGAACCCGCGACCTTTGGGTTATGAGCCCAACGAGCTACCGGACTGCTCCACCCCGCGTCATTTGTCGAACCTGGAACCCGGAACTTGGAACCGAGCGCCTAGAAAGGCTCTCAACTCGCCCCAGGAACCACCAATGTAACACGTGGATGAGCAGGCGGTAAAGCTTTAGGGTCGTTTCTGGTCGGCGGGACCGATATCTTTCACGATGAACAGCTTCTCGCCGGGCTTCATCAGCCCCAGTTCGCGCCGGGCGATATCTTCGATGGCATCGGGGTCTTCGCGCAGCCGGCGGGCCTGTTCGCGGAGCTGGGCATTCGCGGATCGCGCATCGGTGAGCGATTGCTCGAGCGTCCGGAACTCCTGACGCACCTTCATCATCGCCAGCAGACCCTTGTCGCCGACCAGGGCGTCGATCACCAGCACGCACCCGACGAAGATGAGCAGATACTGCACCGCGTGCCGGCGGCGCCGGCGCGGCGTGGTGGAGGAGCCCGAATCAGAAGAAGCCGTCTTTTTTTTCAACGCAAACCAGCCGCCGCCGCGTGGGAGAATAGCGCGTTTCGATCCCGAGTACAAGAGGCGAGGTCACCCCCGAATCCCTTGTACCGGAATGTCGACCGAAGTACAAGTCTTAAATAGCGCACCCCGGGAAAAAGTACAAGGGGAATCGTGAGCTCATCCACAGAATCCGCCGTCATCGTCCTGACCACCATCGGCGCCGACGCCGACGCGGCGGAGCTGGCGCGTACGCTGGTCGAGCAGCGGCTGGTCGCCTGCGTCAACATCGTGGCCGGGGTCACGTCTGTCTATCGGTGGAAGGAAGGCGTCGAACAGGATGAGGAGCAGCTCCTCGTGATGAAGACGACGCCGGACATGCTCGAGGCGCTTCAGGCGCGGCTTCGCGAGCTCCATCCCTACGAGCTGCCTGAATTCGTGGTGCTCCAGGTCAGCGGGGGGTCTCCGGCGTATCTGGGCTGGCTCTGCGGCTCGGTCGGCTGACGCCGCTCGGGCGCCGACGCGTTTCGCGAAGGCGGCCCTACGTCGCGTTGCGGCGGCGATGCCTCAGGAACTCGAAGACCATCGGCAGGATCGACACGAAGATGATCCCCAGCGCAACCAGCGAGAAGTTCTCCTTCACCACCGGCACATTCCCGAACACGTAACCGGCACCGAGGCAGATCACGACCCACGCCAGCGCACCGGTGACGTTGTAAAACGCGAACGTCCGGTACGACATCTCCGCCACGCCTGCCACGAACGGCACGAACGTGCGCACGATTGGCACGAAGCGGGCCAGCACGATCGCCTTGCCGCCGTGCCGCTCGAAGAACTCATGTGCCCGCGCGAGATAGGCGGGTTTGACCCACCTGGCCCACCGCGGGTTCGTGTGGGCGCGGTGAATGATGCCCAGCCCGGCCGATCGGCCGATCGCGTAGTTCACCGCATCGCCCGTAATCGCCGCGACCACCAGCAGCAGGAAGGCGAGCCGCACGTCAAACGCCCCAACCGCCGCCAGCGCACCCACCGCGAAGAGCAGCGAATCGCCCGGCAGGAAGGGCGTGACGACGAGCCCCGTCTCGGCGAAGACGATGGCGAAGAGGATGACGTAGGTGAGGGCCCCGTAATTGTTGACGAGGTCGAGCAGGTAGCGGTCGACGTGAAGGAGCAGATCGATGAGTTCAGCCACGTAGCGTCAGTTCCTGGTTCTGGGTTCCTGGTTCGGGGTCAAACCCGATCGAGGGCTTGAGAAAGATCTTCCTTGAGGTCGTCGATGTCTTCGATCCCCACCGACACGCGCACGAGGTCGTCGGTCACGCCGATCGCCGCGCGCCGCTCGGCCGGCACCGAGGCGTGCGTCATGGTCGCCGGGTGGCTGATGAGTGTTTCCACGCCGCCGAGACTCTCGGCCAGCGCCATCAGCCGCACGCTGTTGAGCAGCGTCCGGGCGCGCTCGAACGACCCCAGCTCGAATGAGATCAGCCCCCCGAAGCCGCGCATCTGGCGCTTCGCGAGGCCGTGCTGCGGATGTGACGTCAGCCCGGGGTAGTGCACCCGCTTCACCTTCGGATGCGAGGCGAGATACTCGGCGAGGACGGCCGCGTTGGCGTTGTGGCGCTCCATGCGGATCGGCAGCGTCTTGGTGCCGCGCAGCACGAGCCACGCGTCCATCGGGCCGAGGATGGCCCCCTCGGCGTTCTGCACGAACCGCAGCCACTCGATGTGGTCGTCACGAACGGCCACCACGATGCCGCCCACGCTGTCGGAGTGGCCATTCAGGAACTTCGTCGTGCTGTGGACGACGAGATCCGCGCCGAAGTCGAGCGGCCGCTGCACGTAAGGGCTGGCAAAGGTGTTGTCCACCACCACGAAGACGCCACGCTCGTGCGCGATCTCGCACGCGGGGGTGAGATCGGTGAGGCGCAGCACCGGGTTGGTCGGCGTCTCGAGAAAGAGCATCTTCGTCGCCGGCGTGATCGCCTTCCTGATCTCGTCGGTGTTCGAGGTGTCGACGTAGGAGAAGTCGAGCTGGTACTTCCGCAGGACGCGTTCGAACAGACGATAAGTGCCGCCGTAGGTGTTGTCGGTGACGACCACGTGGTCGCCCGACTGGAGCAGCGTCATGACCGCCCCCTCGGCCGCCATCCCCGAGGCAAACGCGAAGGCCGCCTTGCCGTTCTCGATCGCGGCGACGTTGGCCTCGAGCGCAGCCCTCGTCGGGTTCTGCGTGCGCGCGTACTCGTAGCCCTTGTGCACGCCGAGCGCGTCCTGCACGTAGGTCGACGTCTGGTAGATGGGCGTGATGATCGCGCCGGTCGAGGGATCGGGCACCTGGCCCGCGTGGATGCAGATCGTGCTGAAGCGCGCGTTCTCTCGCAGTTTCACCGTGATCTCTTTCGCACTGTCACCGTGGGTGAAAGAGTACTCTGATATCATCCTCCTCGACAACCGCGTGCCCGCCATCCGCGACTGGCTCACCGGCACTCTCGCCGGCCGCGCGCTCCTCGTCGGCTCGTCCATCAAGGGCGCCACGCTGGCGTTTGCCGCGCTTACCGGTCCGCTCTCCGCGCTTCCCGCCGCGATCGACACGATCGGGGGCCTCGTCCTGCTCGCCGGCGTCTCGGTGCTCGTCTACCGGCTGTTCGTCATCGTCAAGCGGCGCATGCTGTGGCGCGTACGGCGCAAGCTGACGCTCTCCTACATCTTCATCGGCCTGGTGCCCGCCGCCCTGATCATCGTCTTCTTCCTGCTGTGCGGCCTGCTGCTGTTCTTCAACATCAGCTCGTACCTCGTGCAGACGCGCCTGGCGGCGTTGGGCGACCAGACGCGGTTTCTCGCCGAGACTGCCGTCGTGGAACTGCAGCGATCTGAAAGCGCCGCCGCGTTTTCAGAGACGCTTGAACGCCAGCAGGTGGGGGCGTCCTCCAGGTTGCCGAATGCGTCGTACGCCGTCGTCCCCGTGCGAGGCACCTGCCACGGCGCAGCAGCGACGACCTCGGACGCCGCAATTCCCTTCGAGCCACGTGTTGCGGGTCCCTGGTCGCACACGCCGCCTCCCTCGTCAGTGCCGGACTGGATCCCCTGCGCGGGTTACGCCGGTCTCGTCAACGACGGCGCGCCGCGCACGCAGCTCGTCGTCCGCGCCGTGGCCTTCCAATACCCGTCGGCCGCGCAGTACGCCGTCGTCGTGGACGTTCCGCTCGACGCCGAGATCGAGAAGCAGTTGAAACACGACACGGGCATCGAGCTTGGACGTGTCACCAGCATGGGGGAGGTGGGCCAGAACTTTGCGCCGGTGACCGTGCCCGAGAGCCGTCCTCTCGACCGTCCGCGCGAGTGGGTCGCGTTTCTCGACTATCACGACTGGCAGACCGGACGTCCCGGCACCGAGACCATGGCGATCCGCACCAGCATCGCCAATATCTACGATCGCCTCTCTGCGGCCCCCGTCGCGCAAATCCGCACCTTCAACTTTGGCCAGGTGCTCCTGATCCTGCTGGGCGTCATCGGCACGCTGTTTCTCGTGATCCAGATCGTGGCGTTCGGCATGGGCCTCGCGCTGGCGCGTTCGATCACCGGATCGGTGCACGAGCTCTTTGCGGGCACCGAGCGGGTGCGCGAAGGAAATCTTACCCAGAAGATCGCCATCCACGCGCGCGATCAGCTCGGCGAGCTGGCCGAGTCGTTCAACTCGATGACCGCCAGCATCGAAGACCTCCTCCAGCAGAAGGCGGAGAAGGAGCGGCTCGAGCAGGAGCTGCAGATCGCGCGGACGATCCAGATGTCGCTGCTTCCTCAGGGGCCGATGCGGATGCCGGGCCTGGAGCTTGCCGGACACTGCGAGCCTGCCCGTGAGGTCGGCGGGGACTATTACGACTTTCTCCCGATCGACGAGCACCGGGTCGGGATCCTGATTGCCGACGTCGCGGGGAAGGGCGCCTCGGCGGCGCTGTACATGGCCGAGCTCAAGGGGCTGATGCTCGCGCTGAGCCAGTCGCACCGGTCGCCTCGCGCGCTGCTCATCGAAGCCAACCGCATCATTTCGCAGCACCTGGATGCGCGAAGCTTCATTACGATCACCTATGCCGTCGTGGACCTCGAGGCGCGGACGCTCACGCACGCGAGGGCGGGGCATTGTCCGCTCATGTACGTGCCCGGGCCGGCGAGCCTGTCGCGGCGGGTGCAGGTCGTCACGCCCGACGGCCTGGTGCTCGGCCTGAAAATTGACGATGGAACGCGGTTCAACCACCTGCTCGAGGAAGTGACCCTGCCGCTTGGGGCCGGAGACCTGTTCGTGCTGTACACCGATGGCATCACCGAGGCGATGAACCGGGAGGGAGACTGGTACGGCGATGCGCGGCTCGCGACGCTGCTCGAGGACCAGGCCGACCTGCCCTTCGAAGAGCTGCGCGAACGCATTCTTCGCGAAATCGCCGCATTCGTGGACGGGGCGCCTCAGCAGGACGACATGACGATGCTGCTGCTGAAAATGGATGATTGATGGTTCGCCTTTTCCGAATTACTACCGGCCGCTCCGCTCCACCCCACCGCGCGGGGCGCGGCGGGGACCCCGGCGTTGTCGCGGCCGGCAGATCGCGCTCGGAGGCTTGTTGTGACTAGTACTCAATCAGTCCGAACGGTCCATTAGTGATGCCGCCGCCGGCCACCGTCTTCACCACCACCTCCGATATCGAAGCCAGCGTCGTCACGGCGCTGCTCGACAGCCACGGGATCGCGAGCTTCCGGATCTCCGGCAACCCTCAGGCGATCTGGCCGATGACCGTGAACTCGATGGGACAGATCCGGATCGCCGTTCCCGAGAGCGCCGCGGACGAGGCGAGGCGCATCATCGAAAGCCACCGGGAGGATGTCGGCACGAAGGTCGTGCGGCTGCGCGACGAGTTCGACGGCCTGCAGCGGCGGATCAACTATCGGTTCAAGGATCGCGGGCTGCTCGAGCACGCGCTGACGCACAAGTCGCGAGCGGCCGAGGACGCCTCCGGCGGCGTGGCCGACAACGAGTCGCTCGAGTTTCTCGGCGACGCGGTGCTGGGCCTCGTCGTGGCGGACCTGCTCTTCAGGCAGTTTCCCGAGTACGACGAGGGGCAGAAGTCGAAGGTCAAGGCGTCGGTCGTCTCGACCGCCTCGCTCGCGCGCCACGCCGAGCAGATGGGACTCGGCGAGCACCTGCTGCTCGGCCGCGGCGAGGAGAAGACCGGCGGCCGCTTCAAGCAGGCGCTGCTGGCCGATGCGTACGAAGCGCTGATCGCGGCGGTCTATCTCGACGGCGGCTTCGACGCGGCGACGGTCTTCCTGCAGCGCGAGCTTCAGGAGGCGATCGACCTCGGTTCCTCGCAAACCATCGTCGGGCAGGACTACAAGTCGGCGTTACAGGAGCGGCTGCAGGCGCTCGGGCGTCCGCTGCCCGAGTACCGCGTCGCCGGACAGGCTGGTCCGGACCACCGAAAGGTCTTCAGCGTGGAAGTCGTCGTCAACGGCGACGTGCTCGGCACCGCGAGCGGCAAGGCCAAGAAGGAAGCGGAGCAGGAAGCGGCCCGGCTCGCGCTCGAAAGGCTCGGCTAGGTGTCCTCGAGCGAGCCGATCCACTTCGGCTCGGGCGAATCGAGGGGAGCGTCGAGGCCGTCCAGCAGCGCCGCCGGGTTGTCGCTGGCAACGACCAGATCGCGGCTGGACGGCTTCAGGAATCCGTCGGCCACCGCGCGATCGAACAGACTCAACAA
>CANIBQ010000160.1 GCA_947465645.1 Acidobacteriota bacterium
ACTCCCGTCACGATTGCCGCGTCGCGTCCCTGGACGATGTGACCCAGGCCAAAGGCGATGCTGAGGACGACCACCCCCACCATCGCGCCGCCAAGGTGCATTTCGAACCGCCGAAGCAGGAACGCGCGCTGCATCTCCTCGCGCAGCCCGCCCGCGACGATGGCGACGATAGCGAACACGGCCGCTTCTCCGGGAGTGGTGGCCAGTTGCTCGAGCGGGTTGGTTTCGACGTTGTGGAGCCACGGCGCGACGAGGCGCAGGACGTTCAGCAGCACCACGACCATCAAGAAGACGACGGGGATCAGGAGCACGCCGCGGACGACCTCGGGCTTGAGGGTACCGCGGCCGAGCCACAGCTCCCTGACGCTCTCGCCGTGCGCGCGGGTGATGAACACCATGAGCGCCGCCAGCACCAGCGTGTCGCCCACCGAGAGGATCAGGACGAACACCAGTGAGAGCTGTCCCGGGCTGTCGAACACCGGAAAGCCCGCGAACCGAAGCGCCGCCGCCAGCGCCAGTTGGGTGGGGATGCTCGAGCACAGGAGGATCTCCAGCCCCGCGACCAGCCGATTCATCGCCACTGGGGTCAGACCCCAGTGACGGGTCGTTTGGGGGTCAGACCCCATCGACGGGTCGTATCAAGTACGCAGTTTTTTCCATTGCTGTGCTAGACCGTGTAAAAACGACAGGGTACCATCGACTCATGCATACCGGGGAGCGGGTTCTCGTCGTCGAAGACGAAGCGGCGACCCGGCTGGGGCTCACCGAGCTGGTTCGGACCTGGGGGTTCACCACCGAATCGGCCGCGGACGGCGAAGAGGCGCTCCAGAAAGTCAGCTCGTTCCGTCCCACCATCATCATCAGCGATCTCGTCATGCCCCGCATGGGTGGTCTCGACCTGCTGCGCGCCCTCAAAGACGAAGGCACTTCGCTCACCATCGTCATCCTGACCGCGCAGGGCACCGTCGAAACGGCGGTCGAGGCCATCAAGGAAGGGGCGTACGACTACCTCACCAAGCCGATCGAGCCGCAGCGGCTCAAGATCCTGCTCGACAAGATCGTCGAGCGGCAGGACACCCTGCGCGAAGTGAAGGTGCTTCGGCGCCAGCTTCGCGACCAGGGCAGTTTTGGCAGCATGATCGGCAACAGCGCGCAGATGCGCAAGGTCTACCAGGTGGTGGAGCAGGCGGCGCCGACCTCGGCCTCCGTGCTCATCTGGGGCGAATCGGGCACCGGCAAGGAGCTCGTTGCCCAGACGATCCACCAGATCAGCCCGCGCGCGAAGATGCCCTTCGTGCCGATCAACTGCGCCGCGATCCCGGAGACGCTGCTCGAAAGCGAGATCTTCGGGCACGAAAAGGGAGCGTTCACCGGCGCGTCCGATCGCCGCGAGGGATGCTTCGAGCTGGCCGACCGCGGCACGCTCTTCCTGGACGAGATCGCCGAGATGACGCCGGCGACGCAGGTCAAGCTCCTGCGCGTGCTGCAGGAGCGGAAGTTCCGGCGGCTCGGAGGCCGGCAGGAGGAGAGCGTCGACGTCCGCGTGATCGCGGCGACCAACGTGAATCCGTCGGAAGCCGTGAAAAGCGGCAGGCTTCGCGAGGACCTCTATTACCGCCTCAACGTGTTCTCGATCGAGCTGCCGCCGCTGCGGCAGCGCAAGGACGATCTGCCGCTGCTGATCCAGTCGTTCCTCGCCGAGTTCAACACGCGGAACAACAAGAGCGTCTCCGCGCTCGATCCCGCCGCCATGCGCATCATGGAGGAGTACGGCTGGCCCGGGAACGTCCGCGAAGTGAGGAACGTCATCGAGCGCGCCGTGATCCTCAGCTCCGGCCAGTTCATCGAGACCAAACACCTGCCGCCGCTCGTCAGCGGGTCCTCCGACGCGGCTGGGACGCCAACGCTCTCGCTCGCGCCCGGGACGACGGTGGAGGAGGCAGAGCGGCGGCTGATCCTGATGACGCTCGAGCACACGCGCGACAACAAGACCCGCGCCGCAGAAATTCTCGGCATCAGCCTGAAAACGCTGCACAACAAGTTGAACAAGCTCCGCGGCCGCGTACCTGGGAAGCCTGAAGAAGAGGAAACCCTTCCTCAGTGATCACGACACACCGAGTCTCCGAGGCACTGAGAAGAACAAGAATCGCTCGGCGTCTCGGTGCCTCGGTGTGTCGTGGGAGCGAAAGACGCCGCGAATGCGACTAAGTATCAAGGCAAAGCAGATCGCGGGCGTCACCGCCATCGTCGGCGTGGCGGTGGTGGCGCTGAGTGCGTTGTACGTGACGCGGCTGGCGAGCGTCGTCCTGAAGGAAAGTCACGCGCGGGCCGAACTGCTCTCGAACGCGATCTTCCATCGCGCGCGCGAGGTCGTCACCGAGAGCCAGGATCCGTACATGGCGCTTCGCACGGACCCTGGGCTGCGCGCCATGCTCGAGTCGACGATCTACGGCGAGAGCGTGACTGGCGCGGCGATTCTCGACACCAATGGCACGGTGATCGCGGCCAGCGATACGACGCTCGTGGGGCGGACGCTGCAGCCGCGACCCGATCTCGAGTCGCTGCTGGCCGAGCGCGCGCCGCAGCAGCTCGGGGTCATCTACTCATCCGACGGACAGACGCTCGACGTGGGCCAGCCGATCACGCTCGGCGACACACCCTTTGGATCGATTCGCATCGGCGTCTCGACGCTGCTCATGCGGCAGGAGCTCACGGCCTCGCTGCGGCCGGCGCTGTTCACCGCGGCGATCGCGCTGGCGGTGGCGGTGCTCGTGGCCGCGATACTCGCGCAGGTGATGCTGCGGCCGATTCACGTGATCAAGAGCGGCCTCACGCGCCTCGGCAAGGGCGAGTTCGGCGTCACGCTCGACCTGCCGCCGGGCGACGAGTTCGGCGAGCTCGGGTCATTTTTCAACACGGTGAGCCAGCAGTTGTCTGCCGACCGCACCCTGCTGGCTGGACAGAAGGCGAATCTGCAGTCGGCCGTCGAGCATATCGAGGACGCCGTCGCGCTGTTCAATCCGTCGGGCGAGCTGCTGTTCAGCAATCCCGCCATGGAGCCGCTCCTGCCGGCCAACGCCATCGGCCGGGCGCTGCGCGGCCTGCTGCCCGACGGCCACCCGTACCGGACGATTGTCGAGGAGACGCTCGCGACGCGCCGGTCACGCGGGCCCGTCCAGGCGAAGCTCGAGCCCGAGAGCGAGAACCTCCTGATGACGCATGCCATCGAGGGGACGGATGGTCAGCTCGTGGCCGTGCTGCTCACCGCGCGCGACATCGCCTACATCTCGCGCGTGCAGTCGACGATTGCCTATTCGCGCAAGCTGGTCGCGCTGGGACGCCTGACTGCCGGCATCGCGCACGAGGTCAAGAATCCGCTCAACGCGATGATGATCCACCTCGAGCTGCTGAGGACGAAGATCCGCAGCGGCAACCTGGCGATCACGCGCCAGCCTGCGGTCGCGGCGGCAGGAGGAGGCCTCGGCCTTGCCGCCGCCTCGCGCGAGTCGGGCATGTCGGCCCCGGTCCAGGCCGCGCTGCAGCACGTCGAGGTGATCGAGGAGGAGATTCGGCGGCTCGACGAGGTGGTGCAGGGATTCCTGAAGTTCACGCGTCCCGAAGACCTGCGGCTGCAGCCGGTCAGCGTGTCGCAGCTTTTCGACGAGATTCTCCCGATTCTTCAGCCCGAGGCCGACAAGCACCACGTGAAGATCGTGGTAGACGCCCCGCCCTCGCTGCCGAGCGTCAACGGCGACGCCGCGATGCTGCGGCAGGCGTTTGTCAACCTCGCCATCAACGCCTGCCAGGCGATGCCGCAGGGCGGTACCCTTCGGCTCCTCTGCGCCCCGGCGTCGCGCGAGCGCCTCGAGGTGCGGTTCGAAGACACCGGCGTCGGTATTCCGCCTGAGCATCTCGGAAAGATCTTTGACCTGTACTTCACGACGAAGGATCATGGGACGGGCATCGGACTGTCGATGGTCTACCGGATCATCCAGATGCACGACGGCGAAGTGGAAGTGCAGTCCACGCTCGGTCGCGGGACGACGTTCCGGATCCTGCTGCCGCGCGCCAACGAGATCTAGAAATGCACAAGCTGTTGATGCTGGGATTGCTGCTGCTGGGTGCGACCGGTTGCGCCAAGGCCAAAGCCGCCAGCGTGCCCGATGGACCGCCGTTGAGCGTGCCGCAGCCGCCTGAGCGCGTGCTCGCGCCGGTCGAGGCGCCCCCGCCCGTGGCCGTGGCGGCGCCCGCACCAGAGCCGCCACCTGCAGCCGCACCGGTCCCGCGCACCCCGCCGCGTCCCTCGCCCCGAGAAGCCGAGATTCGTCCGCAGCCCGCCCCGCCCCCCGCGACGCAGGCCGAAGGCACGCGCGACCTGCGGCCGGCCGCCGCCAACAACGCCGCCACCGAGCGCGCGGTGCGCGACGTCCTCGTGCGCGCCAATCGCGACCTGGCCCGCATCGATTACGGCAAGCTCTCCACCGACGGCCGCGCGCAGTACGAACAGTCCAAGCGATTCAGCCAGCAGGCCGAGCAGGCGCTGAAGGAGCGGAACCTCGTCTTCGCGGCGACGCTCGCTGACAAGGCCGCCACTCTCGCGGCTGAACTCCTCGGACGTTAAAGGCGCACATCAGCGGCGCGACACATACTGCGACAACACACCGAGACACCGAGGCGTTGAGGCCTCTTGGAAAGGACGTTTCTCGGTGCCTCGGAGCCTCCGTGTGCTGTGGGAAGTGCAGTCAGGGATCCTGCGGGTACCGGCCGGATAGCCGATCCCTTACCCACGCGTGAGTCGTCAGCCCGACCATGAGCTCATCAGGCGAGGGAAGCCAGGTGCAGTGATGTGCAGAATTCCCAGGAAAACTCGTAGTCGCCGTGTCTCCGTGGCCCGCGATCGGATTGGCACGCCGCCTGCTCTATGGGGAGCCAGATAGAAAGTTTCCTCATCCCGTAGCGAAAGTGGCGGGAATATCCTCAGTCACCCTACCTGTGCACCCGGGGGAGGCCAAAAGCCTCCCTCCTGCCCTGTACCCAGCACTTGCGCCCCGCACTTGAGGCCGGCCAGTGCACGTGCACCTGTGCACTCGTGCACGCAGAACGACCCCATCGATACGTCGCTAACCCGGTCTGATTCAATCAGTAACGACCGTGTGACGGCTTGTGGGATGTGCGAAAATAGATCTACATATTGCGACTGCCCTAGAAGAAAGTCGCTATATGTTGTGGTTTGACGCTTGACAAAGCAGATCACGGGGCGCACTATGGCCGGGCGCTAAACGAGGTTATGAAGGCAGGAAGCGCCCAGCATTCCGGCCGACCGGATCTCCCCCAGGTTATCTCGCGGCGCACATCACAATAAGTTTCGGGACGCACCAAGGGGTTCGTGCGTCCGCGTTCGGAGGAAAGACATGGAAAGAGGCCCTGCCAGGGAAGCGGCTCCCGCCAGCCAGACCGCGCAAACTCACACTGGATCCGTAGACCCGGCGACGCGCGCGCGTAAGAGCGCCGACGCGAAGACCGCGGTGCCGGGTCTCGAGTTTTCGCGATATTTCACGCTCCCTGGCGTCGATCCGTTCGACGAGGTCGAGTGGGAAACCCGCTCGGCCGTCATCGGCAACGAGAAGGGCAAGGTCGTCTTCGAACAGCGGGACGTCGAGATTCCGAAGTTCTGGTCGCAGCAGGCCACCAACATCGTCGTCTCGAAGTACTTCCGCGGCCAGATGGATGCGCCCGAGCGCGAGCACAGCGTCAAGCAGCTGATCGGCCGCGTCGTCGACACCATCACGAAGTGGGCGAAGGAGCAGAACTACTTCTCGAGCCCCGAGTCGCTGCAGTCGTTCAGCCACGAGCTGAAGCACCTGCTGGTGTACCAGAAGGCGGCGTTCAACAGTCCCGTCTGGTTCAACTGCGGCTTCGAGAAGGCGCCGCAGTGCTCGGCGTGCTTCATCAACTCGGTCCAGGACACGATGGACTCGATCCTCACGCTGGCGAGGACCGAGGGGATGCTCTTCAAGTTCGGCTCGGGCACGGGCAGCAACCTGTCGGCGATCCGGTCGTCGCGGGAGCTGCTGGCGGGGGGCGGCACGGCGAGCGGTCCCGTCTCGTTCATGAAGGGATACGACGCGTTCGCGGGCGTTATCAAGAGCGGCGGCAAGACGCGCCGTGCGGCGAAGATGGTGATCCTCAACGCCGACCATCCGGACATCGAAGAGTTCATCCACTGCAAGGTCGAGGAAGAGAAGAAGGCGTGGGCGCTCATCGACGCCGGCTACGACGGATCGTTCACGGGCGTGGCGTACGGATCGGTGTTCTTCCAGAACTCCAACAACAGCGTGCGGGTCACAGACGACTTCATGCGCGCGGTGCTGGATGACGGCGCGTGGACGACCAAGGCGGTGCGCGACGGCTCGGTGATGGACACCTACAAGGCGCGCGACCTCATGCGCGGCATCGCCGAGGGCACGTACGTGTGCGGCGATCCCGGCATGCAGTTCGACACCACCGTCAACGAGTGGCACACCTGCCCGAATACGGACCGCATCAATGCGAGCAATCCGTGCTCGGAATACATGTTCCTCGACGACTCGGCCTGCAACCTGTCGTCGATCAACCTGATGAAGTTCGTCAAGGATGACGGCGAGTTCGACGTGGCGGCGTTCAAGTCGGCGTGCCGCACGATGCTCACGGCGCAGGAGATCATCGTCCCGAACTCGAGCTATCCGACCAAGGCGAT
>CANIBQ010000161.1 GCA_947465645.1 Acidobacteriota bacterium
AGTCGGCCGACTTCGTCTCCCAGATCGTGTTCCAGTCGCTGTTGGCGTTCTCGTTGGCCACCTGCGAGTCGGCCTTCCCGCCCTGCGCGTTGGCGTAGAAGACATAGCCGTTGCGCCGGTCGTGGAACGTATCGACCATCACCGCGAAGTGATCGTTGTTGTAGAGATTGGCCGCGTCGCGCCGCATGTCGCTCATGACGCGCTTTGAAGAATCGGTCTCCCACAGACGCGCACCGATGTAGACGGCGTCCTCGTCGTAGCTCACCCAGACTTCGGTCTTCTCGGTGGCCGGCTGGCCTTCGTCGGGTTCCTGCTGCACGAAGTCGCCGAACGAGGGAGTGTCGCGGTAGAGGGATTCGTCGAGCCGGCCGTCGAGCACCAGGCGCTCGGCCAGCCGAATCCCACGAATGGTGACGTGCCCTGCCTCATCTCGAGAGACGACGGCCGGAGGCACTGGCGCGGGCGGCGCCTGCGCGACTGCGGCACTGGGTAGACAGACCAGCGCCACAATCGCGGCAAAGAAAGCGGTTCGCACCCGACTCGTCTAGTTGGTGGCGTTGACGCCGGCGGAGCGGCCGAGCTCGGCCATGTCCGTCGTGCGATTGCCGTGCAGCGGAGCGATCACCTGGACGTCCAGCTTCCGCCGCTGGATGTTGTCGTAGAGGGCCCTGGCAAACGGCACCGCCGGCGGGATCAGCGCAGTGCCCGCCTGGGCAGGCGCCGTGTAGGCGTCCGCCTCCGCCAGGATCTTCTCCGCCGGCAGGTAGACCATCAACATGTCGCCGGTGTGCTCGAGGCCGGTGACGCGGTGCAGCCGGATGACCCGCGTCCCGTCCGTCAGCGTCCCGTCGTCTCCCACCGTCTGGATCTTCACCGATTTCTTCGACGAGGCGAGCGTGTCTGGGCCGAGCGTGTGCGGCGTCTTCGCCACGCGCTCGATAAACGCCTTGTTCGACCGGTGCGTGACGATCGTCGCGCCTTCGTCGATCGCCGTGCGAATCCCGGAGAGATGATCCCAGTGATGATGCGACGTGATCACGTAACGCACCGGCTTGTTGGGAATGAGCTCCTTCGCCTTGGCGACGACGGCCAGCGCGCGCGGCTCGCCGAGCGGCAGGTCGACGATGACGATGTGATCCTTCATCTCGATTGCGAGGCTGTGGTGCGAGCCGCCCGTCAGGTAGTGCACGCCCGCGGCCAGCGCCTGCGAGGCGACGGCCTGGGGAGCGGGCGGTGGGGCGTTGCGCACGTTGTCGGGCACCGGCGCGTCGAACATCGGATTGGCGGTGACCGACGAGACGGTGATGTCGAGCGAGGGGTACCCGTCCTGCAACTGGACGATGCGTGAGGGAAACGTGACGCCGCCGAAGTCCTTGTACCCGGTGTAGGTGGTCTCGACCAGCATGTCACCGACGATCGGCTGATCGAACCAGGTCTGGACCTTCTCGATGTGGCCCTGCGCATTGATGGTGCCGACCAGCTTGTACTTGCCGCCGACGGTGAACGACACCTCGGTGCCTCCGCGGGTCGCGCGCGTGGCGGCGTTGCTGGCCATCGCGGCCTTCACGAAGCCCTGCGGGGTGGCCCAGAGCGCCAGCATCCATTCGGCGTGCGCGCCCGGCGCCGGCGCCGCCATGCCGTTCGGAGCGGCCGGCGCGTTCCACGCGTAATTGCCGCTGACGAGCTGCACCTGCCGCTGCTCGCCGAAGAACGGCGCGCCGCCCCCGCGCGGCATCACGGGGCCCATCTCGCGCAGCAATTCGATGCGCATGGCAGCCGTGTCGTAGTTGAACGCCGCCGTGTAGCTCTTCACGGGCACGGCCGGCCACGGCTCCGAGGCGGTGTAATTCTGTCCGACGGAGAAATTCCGGCCCGCGCCGGTGAACTGCAAGGTCTTGATGTTGGCAACGCCCAACGTGGCCGCCGCGGTCTGGAGGACGCCCTGCTGGGCGGTGACACTGACAGCGAATACCAGCGCGCAGAGCAGCGCGAGCAGAGGGATCTTACGCATCGATAACTACCCTTTCCTATGGCGGAAGGGGCAGTATACTACGCGCCGATTTTCTTATTCCGCAACGCTTTAAGCGCTAACAGGTCAGTGCCATGGAGTGCCGCCGGTCACCGTTCTTGCGGGGCCCGTGTTTCCAGTGGTCGGCGTCCACGACGGGGCATCGCTGGCCGGGAATGATTCTTCCGAAGCTTCGGCGACGAGGTCACCCTTGTCGACGTCACGGCAGGGCAACGCCGCCTTCAGCCGTCCGCGGTGATGGCGCCGGAGGTCAACGCCGGAGGCCGCCCACCAGGCGAGCGCGCTGCCGCCGGCCGCGAGCAACAGGCCCGTGAGCGAGCGGCGCCGAAAACCAATGACCAGACATGCGCCGGCCGTCATCGCGGCCAGATAGCGTTCGGTATCCCATGGGGCGCGCTGGTCGACGTTGTCCCAGATGCTGACTTCGCTGCGGTGCTGGACGAGATTTGAATTCAAAAGGAGGCCTCCGCTGGAAAAATTGCAACGGACGTGCCCCCGCCAACTGGTGTTTGGTTTTTTTACAGGTGACGGTCAGGGCCACTACAGGTAAGAGGTCCGGAAAGACGGAAAGAACCGGCAATCCGGGACGGCCGCAGACGAGCCACGCGAATTACCGAAGAATCTCGCACCCTCCGTCCTGCGCCTGAGGTCGGCTCGAAATGGCATTGGGGTTGCTCAAAAGAGAACGATTCGCCATACATCAGGAAAGAACGAAGGAGATGAACATGGCAGCACAACCGCAGCCGATTGATGACGTTCTCCGCCGCGTCCAGGGTGAGTACACCGAAATGCCTGGACTGCGACTGACGACGGCGCAGGCCCAGCGTCTCTGGGGCCTGGATCGGAGCGCCTGCGACACGCTGCTCGGTGCCCTCGTTGAGGCGAAATTTCTCTTCCGCACTCGTGATGGAGCTTTCGTCAGGTCCGAGCAGGCTCGGGCCATTCGACGGTAATGAGTTCAGCCTGCCAGGCCAGTCGGTGTCAGTCCCGCCCTACGAGCCGTAAGACCGACAAGGCCGCCACGCCCTGCCCCCTAACCCCTAGACCCTTGCAGATGTAACCACCGAAGCCACTCGGCCAGGCGGCGGAAGGCGTGTCCCCGGTGTGAGATGAGGCGCTTGTCCTCCTCGGTCACTTCACCAAGCGTTCTCTTGTAGGGGGGGTAATAGAAAATCGGATCGTAGCCGAAGCCTCCCGTGCCTGTAGGCTCTTTCGCGATCTCACCTTCAACCGCGCCAGTCGTCTCCCACACGACTTTGCCGTCGCGAACGGCGGTCACCGCACAGATATAGCGCGCCGTCCGCGGCCGGTCCGGTTTCTCGGCCAGACGCCGGTTCAGCTCCGCCATCCGCTCCGGGTACGACGCATCGGGTCGCAGGAAGCGTGCGGATCTGACGCCAGGCTCGCCGTGGAGGGCATCGACGACGATCCCGGAATCCTCGGCGACGGTGAGCACGCGCGCCCGTTCGGCGTGGTCGAGCGGGCCGGCCAGGCGCGACGCGTAGTAGGTGGCCTTGATGCGCGCGTTCTCGCCAAATGTCAGCCCGGTTTCCTCGGGTTCCGGCACCCGGGCGAGGTCCGGCAGGGTCACCAGCGCATAGGGGATGTCGAGGAGGACTCCGCGAATCTCCTTGAGCTTGTCCGCGCTGGTCGTGGCGACCAGGAGCTTGTCGCAGGGAGTGTCTGCCACGGCCCTATTTACCCAGGATTGAGCCCACCAGCCCGCGCTGCAGCGCGATGAGTTGACGGATCCCGGTATCTCCCAGGTCGAGCAGCCGGTTCAGCGCTTCGCGGCCAAACGGCAGCGCTTCGGCGGTGCCCTGGAGCTCGATGTACAGACCAGCGCCGGTCTTGACGATGTTCATGTCAACGTCGGCCTTGGAGTCTTCGGTGTACGCCAGATCGAGCATCGGCTCGCCTTCGACAATCCCCACGCTCGTGGCCGCCACGTAATCCTGCACCGGCATCGTGCGCAGGAGACCCTGCTCGCGCATCTTGCCGAGCGCCAGTACCAGGGCGACGAACGCCCCGCTGATGGACGCCGTGCGCGTGCCGCCGTCCGCCTGGATCACGTCGCAGTCGAGCGTAATGGTGCGCTCGCCCAGCTCTTCGAGGCGCGTGACCGCCCGCAGCGAGCGGCCAATCAACCGCTGGATCTCCTGCGTGCGCCCGCCAACCTTGCCGGCGGTGGATTCGCGCTGCGATCGAGTGTGGGTGGCGCGGGGCAGCATGCCGTATTCGGCGGTGACCCAGCCCTTGCCGGTGTTCCGCCGGAACGGCGGCACCCGGTCTTCTACGCTGGCGGTGCAGATGACTTTGGTCTTGCCGGCCTCGACCAGCACCGATCCTTCGGCGTGAACCAGGAAGTGCGGGGTGATCCGGGTGGGGCGGAGCTGTTCTGAGAGACGGCCGTCTGCACGCATAGGACGCTCACTGTATTAGGTTTCCGACTCCCTGACGAGCGTCACGTCGCGAATCAGCGGCCGGCGCAGGTCTACGTGGCCGGCCAGCGTCTCGGCTTCCTTGCCATCGATGAGGATCTGCACCCGCTGGATGGTCGGGAGGTTGGCCGTGACGGCGTTGACGATCGCGTACACGGTCAGCAGCTCCGTGAACGACCCGCCGGGGTGCTGTGACGACACGTGGGCGCTCAGGTCAACGAAGGCATCGCCCCGCTCGGTCACGTAGAACGCCCGCAGCATCGTGCCCGCCGGAATCGCAGAGACATACGGCGGCGGCGCGGGTTGCAGTTGCATGGTGAGGATTTCGCGTCCCTGTGGGACGACGCCCTCGGCGAGCGGCACTTCGCGCCGCACGGGGACGAGCGCCTGACCATCTTGCGCGGCGTAGAACAGCGTCGCGGTGATGTGCGGCACGCCCGCGGCCGGCGTTGCGGGGGCCCCCGCAACGCCGCTCGTCGTCGCGGGGGGAGCCACCAGCCGCTCGAGGCCCCGTGTGACGCCCCATGCGAGGACGGCCAGCAGGAGGACGCCAATCGCGACGCGTCTGTAACGAGGATGCGTCATCGGGACGCGCGCTCCTCGAGATACGCGCGAAACCTCAGCACGGCGTCGTAGATGCCCTGCGCGACCGAGGTCTGATACGCCGCCGATTTCGCGCTCGCCGCCTGGTCGGGATTGGTGAGGTACGCCAGTTCAACCAGCGCGGCCGGCATATTGGCGCCCATGAGGACGCGAAGCGGACCCTCCTGCAGCGGCCGCGGACCCATCGTCACGTGGGCGCGCAGATCTTCCTCGAGCATCCCGGCGAACATCTCCGAGGCGTCGACGTGGCGAGCCTGCGCCAGGTCCCATCTGATCACGTCGATCGTGCGGCTCCCGCCGCCCAGCACCGGCAGCGCGACCCCTTCATCGGCCGAACGGAGCGCGTCCTGGCTTTCGCGATCCAGCCGCGCATGAAACACCTCGGCGCCGCTGACACCCGGGGCCAGTGCGGCGTTGGCGTGAAGACTCAGGAAGAGGTCGGCCTTGCTGTTGTTGGCAAGCGCCGCGCGTTCGTCGAGGCTGACGGCCCGGTCGTCGTCACGGGTCAGGACGACCCGGATGCCGAGGCGGTTTTCGATCAGACTTCGAAGACGCCGCGCCACGTCGAGCGTGATCTGTTTTTCTTGTACGTCGCCCGCCCCGCGGACGCCGATGTCCTCGCCGCCGTGTCCCGGGTCGATCACGATGGTCTGCAGGGCAGCGCGCGCCGTGGTCGGGAACGGCGCGAGCGGCACCGCCGGCTCGACGGGTGAAGGGGCCGGCGCCGGTGGCGCAGCCGTCTCCAGGGGCGGGTTGAGCGGGGGCACCTCGATCGTGACCCGCGTCACGTTATCGGCGTTCGCGCCGGCCGCGCGCGCGAGGCCCGCACGGCCGTTCAAGACGACGGTCACCGTATTGGGTTGATCGCCGGGTCGGATCTGCTCGATCAATCCGCCTCCGCCAGAGGGCAGCGTCACGTCGAGCGCATCGGCCTCGACGCGGACGATGACCCGCGTGGCGTCGACCGTCAGCGTGACGGCCGTGGCTGGAGTGATTTCGAGGGTGGCGCGCGTCGGCGGGCCGGGAATATCGATGCGTCCGACCACCCGGGGGACGCGGAGGTCGCCGACGATGAGCAGGCGCGAGGTGCGTCGTAAGTCGATGCGCACGTCATAGATAGGAGCGAGAGCGCGTGACAGGAACTCGACCGGGACGAGCCATCGGCGCCCCGCGCGCGCGGCGGGGGAGGGCAACGTCACCACGCGCCCGTCGACCGAGGCCATCGGCTGTTCGGCCGAGACGACGATCGTCCGGCCCTTGTAGGTCACGGTGATGCCGCCGGCAAGTGTGTCTTCCCGGACGGCCACCTGGAAGAGCGTTGCGACATCGTCCAGGGCGATGAGCTCCTGGCCGCTGAGGACGGTGGTCGGCACCGGCCGGCGTCCTTCGCGGGAAATCAGCATCAGGGGAGTTGGAGGCGGGGTGCCTTGTGCGTGAACCAGCGACACGAGCAGCAGCACGAGGACGGCGGAGACGATGGGGGCTGCAGCTCTCAATGCCCCCATCATACCCACTCGTTAGTTGAGCTGCGCTAGAGCAGTTTCTATTCGTACGTAGTGTCCGGCTTTAGCCGGACCTTGTGGGCGTCGGCTTTTCACGACGGTCCGGCTAAAGCCGGACACTACGCA
>CANIBQ010000162.1 GCA_947465645.1 Acidobacteriota bacterium
AGGACCCCGCGTTCGAGCAATGGGAGAACGCCTGCTGGGAAGGCGTGAGCATCCGCGAGCTCACGAACCCGGCGCTGAAACCGTATCCGGGCGCCTTCCCGAAGTAAGATACGCCCGCGTTCACGTCTCAGGAGGACCGATGGCCAGAAGACTGTATGTGCTGTGTGCCGTACTCGTAGCCAGCGTCATCGTGCTGCCCGCGCAGCAACTGCCGCCGGGATACGTCGATCCAGGTCCGGTACTCGCCGCCGCGTCGAAGGCGATCAACGAGCAGAGTCTCCGGTGCGTGACGTTCTCCGGTACCGGCTACAGCGGCGCCGTTGGCCAGACGTTCGAGAACGCGGTGAATATCGACTGGCGCCGCGCCGAGATGGCCAACTACACGCGCACGATCAACTGGGAGACCGGCACCAGCAAGGAGACGTTCGATCGCAAGCCGGGCGAGAGCCCTGCCTCCTGGAAATATGGCCTCGGCTTCGTCGGCGGAATGCCGACGCAGAAGAACGTGCGCCAGACCCACATCGTGAACGGCATGAACGCCTGGTATACCGACGGCGATACCGCGCCGGTGGCCGTTCCGCCCGAGATGGCGGAAATCTACCAGCTCGATATCTGGCTGACGCCGCACGGATTCCTGAAGGCCGCGCGGAAGCCGGGTGCGAATCCGGTCGCGCTCTGGCGCTGGGAGCAGCTCGAGAAGGGGCGCGACGGGAACGTCGTGTCGCCGGAAAAGGTGCACGTCGTTGGCATCACCGTCCTGGGGAAGTACCGCGTGGACGCGACCATCAACAGCCAGAACATCATCACGCGCATCAAGACCACCGTGAACGAGAACACGCTCGGCGACTTCAACATCGAGCAGGAGTCGACCAACTTCATGCCGGCTGGCGAGTCGCGCTGGCCGATCGCATGGCACTCGCACCAGGGCTGGGACGACAACTGGAAGTTCTACTCCGAGAGCACCGGCCACAACGCCTACGGCGGCAAGTTTCCGGACATCAAGGCCAACGTCTGTGAGGACCCTGTCCCGGTGCCGGACGCCGTACGCCAGACGCCGGCGCCAAATCCGGCGCAGGTGAACGTCGAGAAGATGGCGGAGGGTGTGTACCTGCTTGGCGGTGGACCGGCGAACAGCTACATGGTGGAGTTCCGCGATTTCGTGGCGGTGTTCGAAGCGCCGCTCGGCGAGGCGCGCAGCCTCGCGGTGATCGACACGATTGCGAAGCTGGCGCCCGGCAAGGCGATCCGGTGGCTCATCATGTCGCATCCGCATTTCGATCACATCGGCGGTATCCGCACCTACAACCACATCGGCGCCACGCTCGTGACGCACATGATCAACCTGCCGTTCATCAACCGCGACGTGCTGACGTACAAGGCGCGGACGGTGAAGCCGGACATTCTCTCGCTCTGGCCGCCGACAGAAGTTGCCGAGGGCTACAACTACGAGGCGATCCAGGAGAACTTCGTCATCACCGATAACAGCCGGATCCTGCGCGTTTACTACGTCCAGCCGCTGAACCACGTATCGGGCATGTTGATGGCGTACCTGCCGGCGGAGCGGATCGCGTTCGAGGCCGATTTATTCGACACCCACGAACCGCCCCGCGCCGCGCAGATACCGGCGATGCGCAGCCTGATGAACCAGGTGCAGCGGATGAAGCTCGATGTCGGCACCGTGGCGCCTATTCACGGTAAGCCGGTGCCCTGGAGTGCCTTCGTGGACGCCATGGGGACGGCCGCCAAGACGAATTAGCCCGCCGGCCGGCTCCGAAGGTGGCTCAGGTGTTGCTCTTACCTGGGCGTGAACCTCAAAAGCCCGTGGTGTCTGCACGCCCTCCTGGCCACCTTCCTGACGGCGGGAATCGGCCTGCCGGAGGCATCGGCGGCGCAGCACACCCGCGTCGAGCAGGACGACCCGAGCGTCCATTACAGCGGCAACTGGTACCGCAACGACAACGCGTCGCATAGCGGGAGCCGGGCGGCCCTGACCAACACGGGCGGCGCGAGGGTCACTCTCAGTTTCATCGGGACCGGCATTACCTGGATAGGCGTGAAAGACGGCTGGTCGGGGCTCGCCACGCTGCACCTCGATGGCAACCTGACGATTATCGACAGTTTCAGCAGGACCCCACTGCAGCAGCACGCGCTGTTCTCGGCGACCGGCCTGGTGCGCGGCCCGCATACGCTGTCGATCGAGATCACGCACGAACGCGGCCCGGGCACGGAAGGCTCGTGGGTCTGGATCGACGCGTTCGACATTGAAAACGGCGAGGCGCTGCCTGGTGGCGTCGCCGCGCCCTTCGGGCGCGTCGAAGAAAACCACCCCGCGCTGGTGTTCTCAGGACGCTGGTACGCGAATGGGAACGCGGGGCACAGCGGCGGCCATGCCGTGCTCGCGATGGATGCCGGTTCCCGCGCGAACGTCGGGTTCGTCGGCACCGGCGTCAGCTGGGTGGCGAACCGCGATGAATGGTCCGGCGTGGCGCGGATCTACGTCGACGGACAGTTCAAGACCGAGATCGACACGTATCTCGCTCCGGGGAAAGCCGCGACGGTGCCGTACACCATCATCGGACTCTCAGAAGGCCAGCACATCCTCACCATCGAGGCGACCGGCATCCACAACCAGAGCGCGAAGGGGAGCTGGGTCTGGATCGACGGCTTCGATATCGTGCAGTAAGCGCGCGGCTCAGCGATGTCCGGCCGCTGCGGCGGGCTCCGGACAACGGGCGAGATTGATCGTGCCGCCGACCTGTGCGTCGAACTGTCCGTAGTACATCACGAGCGTGCCGTCGCTGAGGCGAATCGCGTCGGGGTCGTTGCCGAAGAAGACGTCGTAGGTTTCCGCCGCGAACGTGAGGCCGTCGGCCGACGTCGAGTGATACAAGCCTTCCGTTGCGGTCCCGCCCGGGCCCGCGAACTTTCCGTAATAGAGCGTGATCGATCCGTCCGCGTTCGCGAGCGCGAACGGATGTTCCGCCGACTCGGTCAGCGTGGGCGCTCCAGGACCAACCCTCACGCCCGCCTCCATCGTCCACCGCAGCTGGTCCGTCGACACGGCGCTCTTGATGTAGTGGCCGCCCGGCGGATCGCCGGGCCGCGGCAGGTCGCTGAAATACATCCGATACCGGCCGTCAGCCAGCCGGATTACCGTCGCGCCGCTGGCGGCGCCTGCGGTCGTGCCTGTGAACCCGGCGGCCTCCGCCGTGATCCGGAAGCCCTCTTCGACGGTGAAATTCAGACCGTTGGTGGAGACCGCCGATCGGATGCCGCCGCCGCTCGTGAAGTACAGCCGCCAGCCGCCAGCAGGGTTGACCACGACGCGCGGCATTCCGGATCCGTCCGGCAGCCTGCTGCCCGCCTCGGCGACGAATGCCGCCCCATCAGCCGCGACCGAGACGGCGCTGACGACGCCGCGGCCCTGGCCGAAGATGTACATGCGCACGCGGCCGTCCGGCAGCAGCGTCGCCGACGTATCCGCGAGCACCTGCCCCGCAGCGATGCCGAAATCGGTCGGCGCCAGCAGCGGACCGACGATCGTGCACGCGCCGGCGGCGCCGGACGGTGGACCTGACGGCGGACCCTGCGGTGGCCCCGTTGGTGGCCCCGACGGTGGCCCTGATGGCGGACCCGTCGGCGGACCTGTCGGCGGAGGCGGCATCTGCTGCGGCGCTGCCGATGCCAGCACCAATGCCGGCGCCAGCAGGAGCGCGATTACAATCGCCCCAAGGCGAGGTGAACTCATATGTGTGACCTGTCCCACGATTACACCACTGATTTCGGCTTTATCGTCGACGTTCCGCAGATCCGCGACCTCGTGGCCGAAACGGCGCGCGTGACCAGGGAAATTCCGCGCAACTCCGCCCGTGTGGAGGCGCTTCGTCCGGCGTTCGCGAAGCTGCTGGCATCCGATGGCTGGCTCCCCGACGAGTTCGCGCAACCCGATCACACGAGCGGCATGGGAGGGGGCATCGGTCAGTACGCGCTGTACCGCGCCGAAGACGGATCGCTGTCGCTGTTCTCGCTGGTTGTCCCGGCCGGCGCATCGACGCCGGTGCACGACCACCTCGCGTGGGGAATCGTGGGCGTGTATCGAGGCGTGCAGCTTGACACCACGTACGCGCGCACCGACGACGGCCATGATGACGCGCGCGCGTCGCTGGAAGTCGCGTCGCAGCAGACCGTGCAGGCGGGCAGCTTCTACACGCTGCTGCCGCCCGACGGCGACATCCACTACGTGAAGACCGTCTCCGACATGCCCTCCGTGTCGATTCATCTACTCGCCAATGACACGGCCTGTATCTGGCGTCACAAATACGATCCCGACGCCGGAACGGTGACCGCGTTCCGATCCGGCTATTCGAACGTCAGATGTCCGGAAGATGCGAAGGGTACGTAGGGCGGCTCCGCTCCGAGTCGCTGGTTAATCGCGGCGCGGACCCGCCGCGATGTAAGGGCCCGGCGGTTGCCCCTCCGGCCTCGGATCGCGAATCGGGACGGGGGGCGGCTCGGTTGGCGGCGTGTCAGGAACGTCCCGCGGCTCGGGATCGTCTTTTCTCGTGGGGCGGTCCTTGTCCGGCTGATCGTCAGGTGACATGCTCCCCGGCGGTGCAACTTCAACTCCATCGTGCAGGCGCTTCCCGAAGGTGACGCGTGGTTCTACGAGGTCAAGCTCGACGGGTATCGCGCGCTGATCATCAAGGATGATGAAGGTCAGGCCGCTTCGGCGGGCATCAGCTCGGGGTGGCTTCGCCACCATCGAAGCATGTCGCGCCTGGGCCACAGCACAAGGCCGATCGTCGGCGTGAACGATCCGCTGCGATACGACTGCGTGCGCGTCGTGCTGCGCTCGAGCACGCCGCAGTCGGGGGCCGCCGGTCCGACGGTCGTCACGAACCCCCCTCCCGCCACGATCGGCGCATTCACCGCTGCCAGGTGAGGTGAGACTCGATGCGTGTCTGGCGAGCGAAGCCATGACGCGGCGGCGAATCCACGCAATTCCGCCCACCGGTCCAGCGTTTCGGCCATGGCCGCCAGAGAGGCGCTGATGGCGGGTTCGGTGAGGTGCGGAGATGCCCGCCGCGGGTTGATATGCGGAAACATCACCGGCTTGATCCCGCCCATGCGCGCCACGGCATGCGTGAATCCGAGCAGGTCGCGCGGCGGCACCCTGGCGAGCCACGTGCGACTGACGCCGCAGATATCCCAGTGAAACAGTCCCGCGCTGAAGCGGCGCCCCGTCGCCATCTTCGCGAACTCGCGAAAACGGATACCTGACACGGCCAGCATGCGGCGGGTGGCGTCGTCATCCTCGAGGAGCGAGGCAAGCTCGCCGCAGGTCAGCCGGCAGCAGGCGCCGCCCAACCGCGCGAAGCCTGGAGTGTCGAGCAGCTGCGCGGCCTGGTGAACCAGCAGCCATCGCTCGATGCTGCCGTCTTCCGGTGCGCCTCCAGCGCGACGACGAGCCTCTTCGATCGCCGGGACGATGCCGGCGGACGACTCGGGATCCTCCGTCACCGTGGTGAGCCGTGAGGCGAGCCACTCCGGGCTCGACGTGCCCGACTCGATGAGTCTGCGCGCCGCGGACGCCGGCGCTGAATCGAGCCACGCCGCAAGCCGGCTCCGCGTCTCCTCAAGCCGCATTGGCTGTGCGGGTGCGGCGGGGCAGCCATGTGGCCACGCCGGACACCCACGCCTCGAATGTGAGCTGGTGGCATGCTTCGCTGTCGACGAAGCGGGGCAACATCAGGGGATGCGACGCGGCGGACGCGAGGCCGGGATCGCAGGTCGTCGCCGTCTCGACGGCGTCCGCGGCGAGCCGCGACAGATAGCCGGGGCGATAGATGCCGCTCGGGTAGCAGAGATGCCGCGGCTGCCGGCCGGTCATCCCCGCAATCGCCTCGCGATTGGTGCGCACGTCGTCCATGAATTCGTCCGGGTCGATCGGCGCCACGTGCCGATGCGTATGCATCTCGATGGCGACGCCCGCCGCGGATATCCCCGCGAGCTCCTCGGGCGTCATCACCGACAGCAGCCGCGCGTGGAGCATGCCATCCGATTCAACGCTCAATCGCTCCATGGCCTCGTGCCCGACCGCGCCCTTCACGCGCCCAAGTTTCCACAACATGTACGACGTCAGGAGATGCGCCACCGTCGGGTTGCGATGCGCACGCTGCGTCGTGACGTACACCGTCGCCGGCAGCCCACGCGCCTGGAGCAGAGGAAGCGCCCGCGCCTTGAAATCGTAGAACCCGTCGTCAAACGTCAACGCGACCGCCCGGTCGGGCAGCGTTCCGTCGTAGAGCCGCCTAACGGCCTCGTCCAAAGGCAGAACCGTGCACCCCATTCGTGCGAGGGCATCGAGGCGCTTCTCCAGGGTGCGGGGAGAAATGTAGAGCTCGGGGTTCCACTCATGCTCATCCGCAAGGGACACCCCGTGGTAGCAGAGGATGAGGAGGCGCCGCTGCCGCCAGCGGCTCGCCGCAAGCCGCCGGGTCAGGCCGGATCGACCCGACAATTCAAACGCGCACCACTTGAGGCCGGCGACCATTACAGTCACCGAGCAACTCATGTGCCCAATTAGGGCCTGATTTAATTGATGGTTCCGCCGACCGGCAGGCCGCTGGGCACGGTTTTGGGGATATTCCGGTCAAATTTCTCGTCGCTCAGG
>CANIBQ010000163.1 GCA_947465645.1 Acidobacteriota bacterium
AACGTATCAGTCTCCAGGTCGTGGACCTCGACCTCGCCACCCGACGTTCGACGAGCGACCGAGACCAGATAGCCTGGGCCGGCGCTGAGCTCGCCGCCCGACTCGAACACCGGCGCGGTCGTCTCGCCGGGCAGGTAGGTCACTCGCGAAGCCAATCCAGCTACCCTGGCGATCAGACCGCCGCAGCGGTGTGTTCCGGCATCGACATCGTCGCGCGCCGGCCACGCGGGAAGTCGATGCCAAGCGTCTTGATCTTGTAGTTCATCACGCGCGGGCTGATTGCGAGCAGCTCGGCCGCGTCCTTCTGCACCCAGTTCGACATCTTCAACGCCTCGATGATGGCGAGACGCTCGATATCCTCGAGCGGGATGCCGGTCGGCGGGATCTTGATGATCGAGGCCGATTCGCGCGCGGAGCCGGACGCGCCGGTATCGCCGAGCCGCAGGTCCTCGGTGGAGATGTGGGTGCCGTCGGCCAGCAGCATCGCGCGCTCGATCGCGTTCTCGAGCTCGCGGATGTTGCCCGGCCAGTGGTACCGCATCAACAGCTTGAGTGCGTCGGGCTGGAGGCCTTCGACCTTCTTCTTCAGCTCGCCGGAGAAGCGGCGGATGAAGAAGCCGGCGAGCGCGCCGACGTCCTCCTTGCGCTCGCGCAGCGGCGGCATCTCAATCGCCACGACGTTGAGACGGTAATAGAGGTCTTCGCGGAACGCGCCCGACTCGACCATCGTCGAGAGGTCGCGGTTGGTGGCGGCGATCAGCCGCACGTCCACCTTCAGCGTCCGCGTGCCGCCCAGCCGCTCGAACTCGTGCTCCTGCAGCACGCGCAGGATCTTGGCCTGCGTGTTGGCGCTCATGTCGCCGATTTCGTCGAGGAACAGCGTGCCGCCGTCGGCCTGCTCGAAGCGTCCGATGCGCTGCTTGTCGGCGCCGGTGAATGCGCCCTTTTCGTGGCCGAAGAGCTCCGACTCGAGCAGGTTTTCCTGCAGCGCCGCGCAGTTCACTTTGATGAAGTTGCGCGCCGCGCGATGTGAATTGTGGTGGACGGCGCCGGCGATCAGCTCCTTGCCGGTGCCGGTCTCGCCGCGGACGAGCACGGTGGTGTTGCTCTTGGCGACCTTGCGCACCACGCCGAGCACTTTTTCGAGCGCGCCGCTCGAGCCGATGATCCGGTCGAATTCGTAGATGTCGCCCTGCGCGTGGCGGAGGTAGTCGATCTGGTGCTGCATCCGGCGCATCTCGAGCGCCTTGGCGATCTTGACCTCCATCTCCTCGATCTCGAACGGCTTCTGCACGTAGTCGAACGCGCCCGCCTTCATCGCCTCGACCGCCGTCGAGACCGACCCGAACGCGGTCATCAGGATGACGGCGGTCGTCGGGTGCAGCGTCTTGGCCGTTTTCAGCACGTCGAGGCCGGTGCTGCCGCCCATCTTCAGGTCGCTGACGACGACGTCGAAGTAGCCCTCGTGGAGCTTCTCGATGGCGGCGTTGCCGTTGGGAGCCTCCTCGGTGTCGTGGCCTGCCTCGGCAAGCGCCTGCGCCAGCCCGCGGCGCAGTGAGTCGTGGTCGTCGGCGATCAGAATGCGGCCCATGTCGTTTCTATCCTTCGTGTCAGTACGTAGTGTCCGCCTTCAGGCGGACCGTACGTAGTGTCCGCCTTCAGGCGGACCGTTAGTCGGTCGTGCCGACGACCGGCAGCGTCAGGCGAATCGTCGTGCCCGCGCCGGGCGAGCTCCGCAGGTCAATGCTCCCGTCGTGCGCGTCGACGATCTTGCGCACGATGGCGAGCCCGAGCCCCGAACCCTGGGGCTTGGTGGTGAAAAACGGGTCGAACACGTGATCCGCGATGTCCGCCGCCATGCCAGGCCCTTCGTCGGTAAACTCCACGCGCACCGCGTCGCGTCCATCCAGGCCGTCGTCGATCCGCACGGCTTCGGCGGTCACCGTGACGCGCCCGGCGACGTTCATCGCCTCGTAGGCGTTCATCAGCAGGTTCGTGAAGAGCTGCGCGAGCTGGTGCTGATCGCCCTGGATCTCCGGCAGCCCGTCGGGTACGTTGATCTCCACGCTGATCTGGCCGCGCCGCGCTTTTGTCTCCGCGAGCTGCAGGGCCGACTTCACCGCTTCCGCAACCCCCGTCCGCTCGACCTGCAGCCGTATCGGCCTCACGAATTCGAGCACTTCCTGGACGATGGCGTTGGCCATCTTCGCCTCGGAGATGATGTCGGTCAGCACCGCCTGCGCGTCCGGCGATTCCGGAATCTTGCGGCGCAGCAGACCAGCCATCACTTCAATCCCCGCCAGCGGGTTCTTCACCTCGTGGGCGATCGCCGCCGCCATCTCGCCGACCGCCGCGAGCCGGTCGCGAAGCCGCTCGCGCTCTTCGAGCTGCTCCACGCGCGTGAGGTCCTTGAAGAACATCGCCGCGCCTACCACCTGCCCCGCGTCGTCGCGGACCAGCGCCAGCGTGTAGCCGATCACCTTGCCCGAGGGCCGCAGCCGAAGCTCCACGCGGTTCGGCAGCAGATTCAAATCGAACACGCCGTTCAACACCCGCACGACCTCGGGGTGATCTCGAAGCACTTCGGCGACCGGCCGTCCGAGGTCGGTGTGCCGCGCCGTCACCGCGAAAATCCGATACGCCTCGTCGTTGATCAGGGCGAGCGTTCCGTCTCGCGTAATCGCCAGGACCCCGTTGCGCATCCCCGACACGATGTGGCGGAAGAACGCGTCGTCGATGTTGCCCGCGAGTCGGGGCGCCGTCGTGGCGCCGCTCCGGGGGCCGGCAACGGGACGACGCGCCGGCACCCGGCGAACGAGACGGCGACGCGACTTGGTCATTGGTGATTGGTGCGTTGCTCGACGGAGCCGGACCCCAACCAGGCATTCGCCGAGAGGGCAAAGGATGTGCCCGAGCCTGCACACCCGGAAGTGGGCGTAAACGGCTGATTTTCCGAGGTTTTACGGCAGAAACCCAACAACACGCCGCTTACAGATTCGTAAGTGTAACCCAGATTTTGGGGGGAAGAGCGGGGACGACTTACGATTCGGACGCGTGCCCGGAGGCGTGGTCCTGGAGCGCTTCCCACTGGCTGATGAGGTCGCCGACCTCCCACATCAGGGCGGTGTGGCGGTCGATCGCCTGCTTGGATTTCTCCCGATCGTCGTAGAAGCCGGGAGCGGACATCGCCGCTTCCAGCTCCTTGACGTCTGCTTCGCGGGCGGCGATGCGCGTCTCGAGCTCCGAGATGCGCTTCCGGAGCGACTCGGCCGCTTTCTGTTTCTTGCGGCGCTCAGCCTCGTCCTGCTTGCGCGCTTCTCTGGGCTCCAGGCTCTTGGCTTTGGGCTCTGGGCCTGGGGCCTTAGGCTGTGGGCGGTGGGCGGTGGGCTGTGGGACCTCTGCTTTGGGCCTCGAGCTGGGGCCTGAGGCCTGATTCCTGAGGCCTTCCGGATGCTCCTTGTGCCACAGAAACTCCGCGTAGGTGCCGGGATACACGAGCGCGTCGCCGTGGCCGATCTCGATGATCTTGGTCGCGAGTTTCTCGACGAAGTACCGGTCGTGCGACACGATGATGAGCGTGCCGCCGTAGTCCTCGAGCGCTTCGAGGAGGACGTCTTTCGAATCCAGGTCGAGGTGATTGGTCGGCTCGTCGAGCAGGAGCGTATTGGACGGCCGCAACAGCATCCGCGCGACCGCAAGCCGCGTGCGCTCTCCGCCCGACAGGACTCCCGCCTTCTTGTAGACGTCGTCGCCCGAGAACAGAAACCCGCCGAGGATGTTTCGGATGGCGGGCACCATGTTGGTGGCCGACCCTGCCTGGAGCGTCTCGTAGACCGTGAGGGTCGGGTCGAGGCGCACCGCTTCGTCCTGCGCGAAGTACTCCATGACCACCTGGTGCCCGAGCGTGCGCGTGCCGGCGTCAGGTGCTTCCTCGCCCGAGAGCATCCGCATCAGCGTCGACTTGCCGGCGCCGTTCGGGCCGACCAGCGCGATGCGGTCGCCGCGCTCGATGTGCAGGCTGAGATCGCGGAACACCGTGAGGTTGCCGTAGGCCTTGCGGACATGTTTCAACTCGAGCACCGTGCGGCCGCTCTTCGCGCAGGTCGGAAACGTGAAGTGGATGCGCTTGCGCTCGGGGGGCACTTCGATCGGCACCACCTTCTCGAGTGCCTTGATGCGGCTCTGCACCTGGGCCGCCTTGGTCGCCTGGTAGCGGAACCGATCGATGAACATCTTGACGCGCGCCACCTCTTCGTCCTGGTCGCGCTTCGCCTGCCGCAGGCGTTCGAGCATGGCGTCGCGCAGCTCCACGTACCGGCTGTAGTTGCCGACGTAGTCGGTCAGCTTGCGCAGGTTGAGATCGGTGATGCGCGTGACCACGGCGTCGAGGAAGTACCGGTCGTGCGAGACGAGGATCACCGCGAACGGGTAGCCGCCGAGGTATTCCTCCAGCCAGTTGCGCGCCTCGAGATCGAGGTGGTTGGTCGGTTCGTCGAGCAGCAGGAGGTTCGGCCGGCCGAGCAGCAGCTTGGCGAGCGCGATGCGCATCTGCCAGCCGCCGGAGAACGTTTCGGCCGGGCGCTCCAGATCCGCCTGGCTGAAACCGAGGCCACGCATGACCGTCGCGATGCGCAGGTCCATGCTGTAGCCGTCGCCCAGCCTGAAGTGATCCTGCAGGTCGCTGTACCGTGCCAGCATCGCGTCGTGCTCGCTCTGCGGCACCGTCGCGTCGCCGAGCCGATGCTCGATGTCGTGCATCTCGGTCTTGATGTCGAGCAGCGGCTGGAAGGCGCTGCTCGCTTCCTCGAAGACCGTTCGCCCCGAGTGGGTCAGGCCGTCCTGCGGCAGGTAGCCGATCGTCAGGTCGGACGGCTTGACGATGGCGCCGCTGTCAGGCTCGTCGAAGCCCGCGAGCATCTTGAGGAGGGTGGTCTTGCCGGCGCCATTAGGGCCGCACAGGCCGACGCGATCGCCATCGCCGATCTGCCAGGTGACGTGGTCGAGCAGCGTGCGGTCGCCGAAGGATTTTGTGAGGTCTGAGAGTTGAATCACGGAGGCTCTAGGCTTTGGGCTCTTGGCTCTAGGGTAGCCGGTGCTGGCGCCCGAGGCCTAAAGCCGAGAGCCTAAAGCCCAGAGCCTAAGGTCTAGAGCCCAGAGCCCAGAGCCCAGAGCCTAGAGCCCAGAGCCTAGCGCCACAGGAGCGCCGAGTGCTTTGGCGGCCGCGGCAAGGACTTGTGGAACCCGAAACGGTTTTGTGAGGTAGCCGGCGACCCCGAGGTTGACCGCCTCGATGGCGCTCGACTCGGTGGAGAAGCCGGTGATGATGATCACGGGCATCTCCGACTTGATACGCTTGGCCTGGCGGATGAGGGTCAGTCCGTCCATGCCCGGCATCTTCAGGTCGGCAATCATCAGGTCGTAGTCACCGGCGCGCATCCGGTCGAGCGCGCTGGTCGCATCCGCGGCGGTATCGACCTCGTACTCCGCCAGGGCGAGCGTCTTCGACAGCAGGTCGCGGATGCTCGCCTCGTCGTCCACGACGAGGACGCGGTGGCGAAGGTGCCGAACCGGGGGGGCAGCAGCGGCGGCCGTGACGGGGGCGCCGGGCTGGTGGGTCCGCTGGGTGTCGAGCCAGGCGTCGATGTCGCGCTTCCGGAATCGCCACTGCCGGCCTACCCGGACGGCCGGTATTTTCCCCGCCTTGATCAGGCGATAGACCGTGCGAAGGTTGACCTGGAGGTATTCGAGCACCTCTTCCGTGGTCAGAAACACTTCGTCTGTTGGAAAGTGAGACGCCAAAGCGGGTTCATTCTACTCTAGGGGACAGGCGGCCGCCCAATCGGAACCGGTTCTAATGCACGGAATCCCAAGAAGTTACGTCCTAAGATTGAGGGCAAGCCACGCGGCCGCGACGGCCGTCTTACTTACCGACCGGACCGGAGGCCACCGAGTCCCTGGCACATGACGACGACTGACGAGGAACTCGTCGCCCGCGCGAAGGGCGGCGACGCCGACAGCTTCAACCAGCTCATCCTTCGATGGGAGAGGCCGATTTACGCGCTCGCATACCGCGTTATCGGCCGCGAGGAGGAAGCGCGGGACGTGTGCCAGGACACGTTCCTCCGCGCCTTCCGGGCGCTGCCCGGGTTCAAGGGCGAGGCGCAGTTCTCGTCGTGGGTGTACCGGATCGCGATGAACCTGTGCCGCGACTGGATGCGGAAGCAGCGGCGTGCGCCGACGGTGCAGATGCCCGAGGGGGTCGACCCGGTCGAAATGGCCTCGGAGCGCGGGCCGGCCGAGTCGATCGAGACGCTGGTCGAGCGGCGGGAGCTGAGCGGGGTCGTGGCCGAGGCGATGAAGCTCCTCCCCGAGGATCAGCGGATGGCCATCATCCTGAAGGAGTACCACGGGATGACGTTTCAGGAGATCGCTGATTTGCAGGGATGTCCGCTGAGTACCGTGAAGACCCGGCTCTACCAGGGGTTGAGCGTATTGCGCCGGAACCTGGAGAAGAATCGACAGATGGCGCCGCAACTGGTGAAACGCGTATGACTGAGACTTTTCAGTGTGGAGA
>CANIBQ010000164.1 GCA_947465645.1 Acidobacteriota bacterium
CGATTGTTCAGACGGCCCAACGTAGGTTGGCCCGACGGTGTGACATCGGAGGTCACGCCGACCATGGCCGGGGTTGATCCTAGGAACTTACTACACGAAAGTCAAGCGAAAATGCGTTGGTGTGCTAATGATTTTATCGACTCAGCCGATCCAGTTGAGGCTTCTGCGACCCTGCAATGAGCCGTGGGCGCGCTTCCTGCTACGTCTGGTCGCATGACCACCCGCACGCAGTCGCTCTGGCACGCCACGCATCAGATTCGACGCTTTGGCCCGCTGACGCGCGGAATCACGGTCGACGTCGCGGTCATCGGCGGAGGCATCAGTGGCCTGACGGCCGCGGTGCTTCTCGCGCGGGCGGGGCGGAGCGTCGCGCTCGTGGAGCGCGAGCATGTCGGCAGCGGCGAAACCGGCCTGACGACGAGCCACCTGACCGAAGCGGTGGATGCCCGCTACCAGACCATCCGCAACGACTTCGGCGAAGACGCGGCGCGGCTGGTGGGCCGGTCGAGCCGAGACGCGATCGATCGGATCGAGCAGTTCGTCGCTGAGCTGTCGATCGATTGCGGTTTCGAGCGCGTGCCTGGTTATCTGTATTCGGAACACCAGGAAGACGTGGCCGGGCTGGCGAGCGAGCTCGACGCCGCCGGCCGTGCCGGGTGCGCTGTCGAATGGACCGATGCCGTACCACTGCCGTTCACGACGGCAGGGGGAGTCTGCTGGCAGAACCAGGCGCAACTACATGCCTCGGCGTACCTCGCCTCACTTGTCGAGGAGGCCGTGGCGCGTGGCGTGCGGATCTTCGACGAGACTCCGGCGACCGGCGTCGACGAGGCAGGCGCCGGCGGTCATCCGTGCCTGGTGCATACCAGCCGATTCGATGTCCGCGCGAAGGACGTGTTTGTGGCCGCCAGCGTCCCGGTCAACAACCAGGTGCTGCTCCATACGAAGATCACTGCCTACCGGTCGTATGCGATCGCGCTGGATTTGAGTGGACTTGAGTCGGGCAGATTTGACCCTTCGACAGGCTCAGGGTCATCCCGAGCGACGTCGAGGGATGAAGATCTGCCGCCACAGGTGACGGGACTATTCTGGGACAGCGACAGCCCCTACCACTACACGCGCTCGCAGGAGGTGGCCGGCCGCTGGTACCTCATCGTCGGCGGCGAGGATCATCGTACGGGCGTGGAGGCCGACACCGATCGCCATTTTGATGCCCTTGCCACCTATGCCGAGGGCCACTTCGCCGCGCAGGCGATCCGGTACCGCTGGTCGGGGCAGATCATCGAACCGATCGACGGCCTGCCGTTCATCGGTCTCAATGCCGGATCGGGTCACGTCTACGTCGCTACCGGATACAGTGGCAACGGGATGACCTTCGGCACGCTCGCCGGCATGATCGTGACGGATCTGGTCCTTGGTCGCGACAACCCTTACGTGGCACTCTATGACGCGACCCGGGTCAAGCCGCTCGCCGCGGCGAGGGCAGTAGGCAAATCTGAAGATTTGCTCCACAGGTTGTCCACGTGGGCACAGGTTGTCCACGTGGACACAGGTTGTCCGCGTGGGGGCCGCCTTCAGGCGGCCCGTTCCACCGCCAGCGCCACACCGTTCCCGCCACCGAGGCACAGCGTCGCGATCCCGCGCGTCGCCTTGCGCCGCTGCATGGCGTAGAGGAGCGTGGTCAGCACGCGGGCGCCGCTGGCGCCGATCGGATGCCCCAGAGCCACCGCGCCGCCGTGCACGTTGACTTTCTTCGGATCGATCCCGAGCTGCTGCAGCACCGCGACTGCCTGTACTGAGAACGCCTCATTGAGCTCGAAGAGGTCGACATCCTCGAGCTTCCAGCCGACCTTCTGCACGACCTTGCGGACCGCCTCCACCGGCGTCATCAGCACGTACTTGGGTGCCAGCCCGCTGGTCGCCTGCCCGGCGATACGGGCCATCGGTGTCAGGTTGAGCTGTGCCGCCCGCCGGGCCGACATCACGACGAGCGCCGCGGCGCCGTCGTTGACCGGTGGCGCGTTGCCCGCCGTCACGCTGCCGTCGGCGCGAAAGGCCGGCCGGAGCTTGGCCAGGCCCGCCGCCGTCGTGTCGGCGCGAATCGATTCATCGCGATCGATGACGAGCGGCGTGCCCCCCTTCTGCGCCACTTCGACCGGCAGCATCTCGTCGCGGAAGAACCCGGCATCGCTGGCCGCCGCCGCCCGGCGATGGCTGTCGGCCGCGTAGACGTCCTGCTGCTCCCGGCTGATCGCATACTCGGTCGCGATCGTTTCTCCGGCATGTCCCATATGGCATTGCTCGAAGGCGCACCACAGGCCGTCGTTGATCATCGAATCGACGACCTCGGCGTTGCCCATGCGAAGACCTTCACGCACGCGCGGCAGAAGATAGGGCGCATTGCTCATCGACTCCATGCCGCCGGCGACGGCGATCTCGATGTCGCCGGCAGCAATCCCCTGGGCCGCCAGCATCACGGCCTTCAACCCGGAGCCGCAGACCTTGTTGATGGCCAGCGCGGCGACCTGGTCGGCGAGCCCGCCGCGCAGGGCCGCCTGCCGTGCCGGCGCCTGGCCGAGGCCGGCCGACACGACATTGCCGAGGATGCACTCCTCGACGCTCGCCGGGTCGATCCCGGCGCGCCGCACCGCCTCGCGCACGGCCAGCGCCCCGAGGTCGGTGGCGGAGAAGGACTTGAGGCCGCCGAGAAACCTGCCGGTCGGCGTGCGGACCGCGGACACAATGACGGAATCCATGCCCCCATGTTAACCACCCGTCGCTGTCGCCGTGCCGGTTCTCTTTCAGGCGGGTCTGACGTCGATGTAGCGGACCACGCCCGATCCGAGGAGCGCGTCGAGTCGCGACCTGATCAGCGCCGCCGAGCGCTCGACCTCCCGCTGCCACTGCGCGCCCTGCGCACGCACCCGCAACACCTCGCCATCCAGCTCGATCGTCGTCGCCCGGTCGACACCCGGGCCGACCGCCTGCCGCCAGGCAAACGCCACCTTCTCAGGGGTGAGCGGCGCCTTGCTCAGCACTTCCGCCAGGGCGCGTGACAGGAAGTCGTTGACCGGAACCATCGCCATGGCGTTGGCGATCTTAACCACGAAATACACGAAAGGATCGAAATACACGAAAGACGACCCTTCTAGTACATGATCCGATTTCGTGAATTTCGATCGTTTCGTGCATTTCGTGGTTCATCGTCGGTGACGATCGTTCTTGCGTCGGCGTCGCCGCGGCGGGCTGATCTGCTCAGGGCCGCTGGTATCGAGTTCGAGGTGATCGCGGCGGATATCGACGAACGCGTTCTGGCGGGCGAGTCGCCTGAGGCCTACGTCAGGCGGCTGGCTGAGGAGAAGGCGAAGGCGGTTGCGCCGCGCGCGGGTGGGCGGCCGGTGCTGGCGGCGGACACGGTGGTCGTCATCGACGGCGCCATTCTTGGCAAGCCGGCTGACGCGGCTGATGCGCGTCGCATGCTGCAGCTCCTGTCGGGACGCAGTCACGCGGTGTTGACGGCCGTCTGCCTGAACAGCGTCAGCCGCGTGGAGATTACTGCCGTCGAGTTTGATCGGTTGAGCCCGGACGAGATCGACTGGTACGTGGCAAGCGGGGAGCCGATGGACAAGGCAGGCGCGTACGCGATTCAAGGGCTGGCGTCCCGGTTTGTGATCTCCATCACCGGGTCCTATTCGAACGTGGTGGGCCTCCCGGTCCACGTCGTCTCGCGGATGGTGAAGGATCGTGACGATTATGTTCGGCGGTAACTGGTTTCGAATTTCGGGCCGGCTGAAGCCGGCCCCCACGTCGCACGGGCCGGCCCCGCATCGTAGTGCGTAGGGGCCGGCTTCAGCCGGCCCGAGCCCGTCGATGCGCTTCATCCGAAGACGTCTCATGTGGGTCGCCATCTGCTGGATGGCGGGCCAGCTATCGACACTGGTTGCGCCGCCGGTGGCGCTGTGGATGGGAACGGCGGGTGGCTCGGCGCCGGAGCGTTCTTCAGCCCGCCGATCGATCCGACGGACCTGTCGAAGCGTTCAACCTGACGAACCGACGAAACAATCTGGCGCGGAACACGAACTTCGGGGCCGGAACCTATCCGACCAGCCCTTCGGCCACCTTCAGCCAGATCACCGCGACTGGGGAGCCCCGGACGCTCCAGATGGCCCTCCGCCTGCGCTTCTGAAGGGGAAGTCCTCATCCCCCTATTCCCTGTCCCCCTTCCCCCTGGTTCTTGCCCTTTGACCTGCGCATAGCGCCGCGCTATCCTGAGGCATCGGAAGTCCTTACATATGAGCCACAAAGCAGCAAAGCTCGGCATTACCAGCCTGGTGCTCGCCCTCGCCTTCGGCGGCCTCATGTACACGACCCTCAGCGAGGGCACCGAGTACTACAAGCACGTGGATGAAGTGATGGCGAACCCGGACGCGTGGCAGGGCAAGCGCCTGCAGCTCCACGGCTTCGTCCAGGGCCAGCCGGGACGCAAGCGCGACTCCCTCGAATACCAGTTCGACGTCCATCAGAACGGCAAGGTCATTCGCGCCTACTACACCGGCATCGTCCCCGACACGTTCAAGGCTGACGCCGAGGTCGTGCTCAAAGGACGCCTCGCGCCGGACGGTACCTTCCTGGTGGAGAAGGACGGCGTGATGGCGAAGTGCCCGTCAAAGTACGAACCCAAGGCGCAGCTCGGCACGCCCGGGGTCTAGATGGCTTCCCTCGGCTACTACCTGCTGCTGGCCGCGTTCTGCGTCTGTGCGTACGCGGCGGCGATCTCGGTGGCTGGTGCCCGGCGCCGCTCGCGGCGCCTGATTGAAAGCGGCGTCGGCGCCTTCTACTTCATCACCGCCATCATGGCGGCGGCCTCCGCGGTCATCGTCTATTCCTTCGTCACCGACGACTTCACGATCCGCTACGTTTCGCGCTACTCCGACTCCGTCCAGCCGCTCTTCTTCAAGATCACCTCGTATTGGGGCGGGCTCGACGGCTCGATCATGTTCTGGGTGTTCATGCTGTCGTGCTTCGGCAGCGCGGCCGTCTATGTGAACCGGGAGCGGCACCGGGAGCTGATCCCGTACGTGGTCGCGACGATCGCCATCGTGCAGATGTTCTTTCTGTTCCTGATGGTGGTGCACAACAACCCGTTCACGACCTACCTGACGCAGGCGCCCGCTGACGGTGACGGGCTCAACCCGCTGCTGCAGAACTTCTACATGGTGATCCACCCGCCCACCATGTACCTCGGCTTCGTCGGGCTGACGATCCCGTTCGCCTTCGGCATGGCGGCGCTGATTACCGGGCACCTGGACGACTCGTGGCTCCGCGCGGTGCGCCGCTGGACGATGTTCGCGTGGCTGTTCCTGACACTGGGCCTGATGCTCGGGATGCTCTGGGCGTACGAAGAGCTTGGCTGGGGCGGCTACTGGGGCTGGGATCCGGTCGAGAACGCGGGCCTGCTGCCGTGGTTCACGGCGACGGCGTTTCTCCACTCGGTGATGGTTCAGGAGCGCCGCGGGATGCTGCGCATCTGGAACGTCACGCTGGTCATCCTGACGTTCTTCCTGACCATCTTCGGCACGTTCATGACGCGCTCGGGCGTCGTGCAGTCGGTGCACGCGTTTGGCGAGGACCCTGAGCTGGCGCGGATGTTCAGCGTCTTCATGGTCACAATCCTGGTCGTCAGTTTCGGCTTCGTGATCTACCGCCTGCCGATCCTGCGGGCGCGCAACGAGCTCGACTCGTGGCTGTCGCGCGAAGCGGCGTTCCTCGCCAACAACTGGATCCTCTTGTTCGGGGCGATGTTCGTGCTCTTCGCGACGATGTTCCCGACGATCAGCGAGGCGATCACCGGCGAGCGACTGACCGTCGGCCCGCCGTTCTTCAACAAGTGGATGCTGCCGATCGGCCTGATGCTGCTGCTGCTGACGGGCATTGGTCCGCTGCTGGCGTGGCGCAAGTCGACGTTCATCAACCTGCGCGACCAGTTCCTGTTCCCGGTCCTGAGCGGCCTCGTCGTTGGCGGTGCCTTGCTGGCGCTCGGCGTGCGCGTCTGGACGTCGGGTATCTGCTGGACGCTCTGCGCGTTCGTCACGGGAACGATGGCGCAGGAGTTCTGGCGCGGCGCGCGCGTCCGCCAGGACACCACGGGCACCGACCTGCTGACGGCGTTTGTCGGCATGGTGTCGCGCAATAAGCGTCGGTACGGCGGCTACACGGTTCACCTCGGCATCGTGCTGATCTTCCTCGGCTTCGCCGGCGAGGGGTACAAGCAGGACGAAGAGGCGAGTCTCAAGCCGGGGCAGCAGGTGGAAGTCGGCGCGTTCACCTTACGCATGGACGCGATCAAGGTGACCGACGACGGCCAGAAGCAGATGATCACGGGGCACATGACCGTGTTCCGCAACGGCACGGAAGAAGGCAAGATCTACCCGGCGAAGTGGTTCTTCCGCAAGCACGAGTCGCAACCAAC
>CANIBQ010000165.1 GCA_947465645.1 Acidobacteriota bacterium
CACTCAAGGACGGCAGGATCCAGCCAGGGCACGGGAGCCTCGCGGAAGTGCTGCCGGCGACGCTGCTCGCGCACTTCACCGAAGGCTCGTTGGCGGCGGGGCCCGTCGACTGGACGTCGTCGTCGGGCGCGCGGCACCGGTTTCGCGTCTGCGCTCCGGATACGGCGGCGGCGCTCGATCTGCAGCCGTCGGCCGTTGTGCGGGCGGACGACTTTGCACCGGTCGCCAACAGCGGCGTCGAACGATTGACCGTGGGCGCGGCCGCGTCAGCCACCCATACCGAGGTGCTCGGCCGTCGTGGAGGCGATTCCGATCGGCTGGCCGGGACGCTCGTCCACCGGCTGCTGGAGCGTCTTGGCCTCGAGCCTCCGTCTGATGCAGGCGAGGTCAGCGGCGCAGCCGAGGTCAGCGGCGCAGGCGAGGTCAGCAGGGTGGCGCGCCGGCTCCTGCGTCCCGACGAGATCGCGGATGGGGAAGAGATCGAGGCGATCGTCGAATCGGCCGCGGCGATGTACCGCGCTGTCTGTCGTACGGCGGACGTGCGCGGGTTCTACACCAGCGGCGAGCGGTTGCACGAGGTGCCCTTTACGATGTGGAGCGACGGCGCCTTCGTACGCGGCTCGATCGACTGTCTGGTGCGCGCGTTGCCGCCGGGCGCAGCGCCACGCGTCACGGTCCTCGAGTTCAAGACCGGCCGGCCGCGGCCCGAGCATCAGCGCCAGCTCGACCTCTACAGCCGCGCTGCGGCGCACCTCTTTCCCGGACACGCGATCGACAGCCGGCTGGTCTATTCGTCGTAGTTTCGACGAAATCGAGGCCGAATCAACGATTCGGAGTCCTTTTTTCTCAGTTCTGCATTGCGCGCCGGAGATCCCATCCCCTACAATCGAGTTGAGGAGTACCTGTTGACGACGACCAAAGAGGAGACGCGCGTGGCACTGACCTGCCCCAGTTGTGGGAACGACAAAGACTTTCTCGTGAAGACACTGCAGATGCACGTCGTGCACCTGGATGATTCGCGTGTGGAAGTGTCGGAAGAGGGCCGTCCGGCCGTACTCGAGATCCTGTGCGATGAGTGCGAGTCGGCGCTGAGCTTCGACGATATTGACGAAGGCCTTCGGAAGGAACTGCTGCTGACGCTCGGCGCGCGCTAGCCTGCCATCTCCTCGGCTTCCTCGAAGTAATCGCATTCCGGGCAGACTCTTTCCTCGTACTTCGTGGTCTTGGTCTGCGCGGTGCCTGGCACGCGATCGACGATCTCGCGCGCCCGCAGCCGCATTGCTTCGCCAGACATCGGACACTCTCTGGCGGGCATTGACTTCTCCCGGAGCAGCCCCTATCGTATCCAAAGTTCGATGGCCCGGCACACGTTTCGATCGATTGGCGGCCGCGTCGCGGTGAAGAGCGACGATGAGATCCGTCATGACACGAGCTGCTTCGCCGACGAGGTCATGATCGATTTTCCCTCGCCCGCGCGCGCCATCGATCGCATCCGCCACGCGTTTGTCGCCGACGAGCGCCTCGCCCCCGTGCCCGCCAGCCTGTCGCTCTCGCGGAGCGAAGCGCGTCACGGTGCCGTCGTCCCGCTCGATGTTCCCGTTCGCTGCACCTGCCGCGCCTGCGGCGGCCGCGGTGAAACATGGGCGGAGCCGTGCGGCCGCTGTGCCGGCGGCGGTGTCGAGCTGCTCCGGCACCAGGTGCGGGTGTCGATTCCCGCCGGCGTCGCCGACGGCGATCGCTTTCACTTCTCGGTGAGCCCGCGCCACGACGTCTCGACCCGTATCGAGCTGCGGGTCCTCGTCGCCTGAGCGTCGCCTGAGGTGGACCGGCATCTCGGCATCCTCGCCGTCCTCGTCCGTCTCTGGGGAGCGCTCGCGCTCCTCATCGCAATCTCCCTGCTCCTGCTGGCCGCCGGCGCCCTTGCCATCCTGATCGATCCCAACGGAGAGCCGGTCGCCTTTGCCGCCGGCCTCACCGCCGGCACGTTCCTCACACTCGGCACCAGTGCCCTGGTCTGGGGCAGCGCGCATGTCTGGGCGGGCGTTCGCCTGCTGCGGCGCGACCCGGCCGGACGGCTCCTGACGCTCGGCCTCGCCCTCGTCAACCTGCTGATCCTGCCGTTCGGCACGGCGCTCGGCGCCTACGCCCTGTGGGTGCTCCTGACAGACGAGGGCCGACGCCTGTTCGAATCACCGGCAGCCAGTTCCTGACGCGCGGCGAAGCCGCTCGGTCAGCAGGCAGGGTCAGCAGATAGAATGGGGAGATGCCCGCCACGCTCGACCGTGACATGGTGCTGAACGCGCTCCGGACCGTGACCGATCCGGACCTGCGCCGGGACATCGTCTCGCTCGGGTTCGTGAAGGACCTGACCATTGCCGACGGCAAAGTCGGCTTCACGATCGAGCTCACCACCCCCGCCTGCCCGGTCAAGGATCAGCTCCGCGATCAGGCGCGCGCCGCCGTGAGCGCGCTCGGGGTCACCGACGTCGAGGTGAAGATGACGGCGAAGGTGCGCTCGGCATCCGCTCCGGAAAAGGGCCAGCCACCGCATCCCGGCGTCAAGAACGTCATTGCTGTGGGCGCCGGCAAGGGTGGCGTCGGCAAGAGCACGGTGGCGGTGAACCTGGCGCTCGCGCTGGCCAGGTGCGGCAGCAAGGTCGGCATTCTCGACGCGGACGTCTACGGACCCAACGTGCCGATGATGCTCGGCCTGCACGCGACGCAGCTCATCACCGACGGCAAGAGCATCGTGCCGGCCGAGAAGTACGGCGTGCAGGTCGTGTCGATGGCCTTCCTTACCCAGGACGATCAGGCGATCGTCTGGCGCGGGCCGATGCTGCACGGCGCCATCCAGCAGTTCTTCCGCGATGTCGCCTGGAAGGATCTCGACTACCTGATTGTCGACATGCCGCCCGGCACCGGTGACGTCGCGCTCAGTCTCAGCCAGACGGTCCCGGTCGTCGGCGCGATCGTCGTGACGACGCCCCAGCAGGTATCGCTGGCCGACAGCCGTCGCGCCATTCGCATGTATCAGAAGCTCAACATCCCGCCGATGGGCATCGTCGAGAACATGAGCTACTACGCCTGCACCAATTGCCATCACGAGGCTGACATCTTCGGCCACGGCGGCGGCGAAGCGCTCGCGGCGGAGATGGGCGTGCCCTTCCTCGGCCGGCTGCCTGTCTACCAGCCGATCCGGGAAGGCGGCGACAGCGGCGTGCCGCTGGTTATTGGCGAACCAGCATCACCGGCGTCCGGCGCTTTTCTTGCCCTGGCCGAGCGCACGGCCGCGCAGGTGTCGGTGGCCGCGCACCGGAGCGCCGAGGCCAACAAGGGCAAGATTCCCCTCATTCAGGTCCGGTAAGCCGCGCCGATTCCGGCGTGAGCAGCCGGGAGAACGCGGGCGTCGCACGCACCTGCACCGTGTCTCCGATGGGAATCAAATAGCACGCGCTGATGCCGCGTGCTATCGCCCACGCAAGCCCCTTGTCGGGCCCCATCACAAAGAGCGCGGTCGACAACGCATCTGCCGCGAGGCCGCGCTGATGCCACACGGTGACCGAGCCACTAAAGGGCGCCGGGTGTCCTGTCGCTGGATCCAGAATGTGACCGACGCGGGTTCCGCCGACGATCACGTCCCGCTCGGAGCCGGCCGAGGTCGAGAGAGAGCCCTCCCGCATGCTCACTGTGAGGTACGCGCGCTCCCGGTTCCGGGGTTCCGCAATGCCGACCGTCCAGGGTGGGTCGCCAGCGCGAAGGCCGCCCACTGATACTTGCCCACCGAGGTCGATCATCCATGGAGCCAGACCCAGGGTCACGGCAGCTCGATCGAGCGCCTCGCCCTTGCCAAACGCGCCGACATCGATCGTCATGTCGCTGGTCCGCGTCAGCGTGCATCGAACACGATCGAAATCCAGTTTGCCAAGGCCGCTGACCGTAAGCGCGGCCGTCACCTCCAGCTCGCTGGGCCGTCGCCCTTCGCCGTGAATATCCCACGCTTCGAGGAGGCGACCGATACCAGGATCGAATGCGCCGCCGGTGTCGTCGCGCCAGCGATAGATCTCCTCGAACAAATCGCACAGGGCGCGCTCGGCCGGCCACGGCACGCCCGCAGGATGGCGGTTCAAGCGGGAAATGGGGCTGTCGCTCACCCACGTGCTCAACTGGCGTTCGGCCGCCTCGAGCGCGCGGAGGGCCCCCTCCAACGCGGCACGTCCACTCTCGCGGGTGGACGCGACCGTCGAGAGCGAAGCGCGGGTCCCCATCAGGTAGACCTCGCGCGCGACGAGCACCGGCTCGTTGGCCGCCGGTGCCGTGAGACAGGCGACGATGATCGCGAGTACGGCCGCGAGCCGCGCTGTCACGCCACCCCGGCGAGCGCGTGAACGCGCCGCGCCCGCCGCCCCAGCCGCCAGCTGATCAGGAGGTGCACGGAATACACGACTGAGAAGAGGGTGCCGGCGCCGACGTGCACGATGACCAGGGCGCGCAGGAAGGATTCACTGGCGGTGACCTGGAGGAGATAACCCGAGAGCACCATCGTCGCGAATGTTGCCAGGGACGTCAGGCCCGTGCGCCGGTTGGGCATGCCGGTCACGCCGAGCTTCTTCATCACATGGGAGTTGAAGACGATGCCAAACGCCAGGATCAGAATAGGCGAGACCATGAGGTGCCCGGCGAGCATCGCACCCTCCCAGGGATGGTTCACCAGCGCGAAAGGGTCGGGGTTCTGGATAACGTATTTCATCCAGAGATACGCGAAACCTGTCAGCGAGACGGCTCCGGTCGCGGCGTTGAAGATGCGGCGCTCCCACGGCCTCATGGCGCCTCTCCGCCATGGAGCACCGCGTCGGTGGCGAGCGCTCGGCGTACGGCCGCGTTGACGGCGCGGGTCGTCAGGGTCGCGCCGGCGAGCGGCCGGATGGCGCGGTTGACCTGCAGGGCATCACTCAGCGCCTTCTCGCGATACTGGCGCAGCCAGATCTCCGGGGCTCGGAACTCCGACGGCTCGAGAAAGGCGGTGATCTCCACGCGCACAACCTTGCCGTCGCCGTTCAGCGCGATGAGCAGACTTTCACGCTTTGTGCGGACGGTGTGCGTGTCGACGTACGCCCGCCCGACGGCGGCCCCATTCCTCGTGGCGATGTACCGCGCGACCAGCAGGGAGGGAAGCTCGACGCCGGCCAGCGCCGCCGCCCGCGTCTGCTGCGCCTCTGTCAGGAACAACTGTTCGGCGCGGATCGTGGCCGCTGGATAGACCGCCGCGAGCGCCTCCTCGCGCGTCGGGACCTGAGCGGTCGGCGTGGCGATCGCAACGGTCACGAGGCAGACGACGACGGCGGAAACGCGCATCATTCGCTAGAACGCGTAGCCGAGGTTGAGGTTGAACTGGTTGCGTCCGGTCCCCGCATCGTTGGTCAGCCACTGGTAGTCGGTCTTGACCACGACGTTCGGGATCGGCTTGAGCTCGACGCCCAGCGTCGTAAACGTGCCGTCCCGCGACCGGTCGCGGGAGAATCCGACGGGTATGCGGGACTGCGTGTCGACCTGTTCGTAGCGCACATACGGCGTGACGGCGACCGCGGTGGCCAACTTCGACAGCAGGTTGTAGCCAACCTGCAGGTAGCCGCCCCGCATGGCCTCCGCCAGCGGCGCCGTTACCGCGAGTGTGAGCGCGCGGCTTACGTCGCCGGCGTCATCAACCGACGCGTGCGCGAACAGGGCGCGCGCGTCGATGCCGCGCAGCTGCACCTGAGCGTGGACCTCGGTGACCGTCGTCCCGGTCGACAGGCGCCGCCCGTCCAGGACGATCTGTTCCTGCCCCGAGCCGCCCGTGTAGAAGCCGAGACCCGCGCTGACGCCGGCGGCCGGCGTGACGTCGACCCGTCCGGAGAACGCCAGGTTGGCCGCCCTGGCCTGGATACCGCGCTGGCGTCCACCGCGCAGCCCCGCCGAAGTGAAGCCCGCACCGTTGAAACCGTTCGTGACATACGCGCGGAGGTTGACGATTCCCAGGGAGGCCACGACACCCGCCCCGTTCTCCCGCCACGTTGACGGGATAATCCGTTGCTCCGTTTCGGGCCGGCGCGCGCCGAGAAAGACTGTCGGCTCATGGAACTCGTTGACGAGCCCGAGCGGGAGCAGCAGCATGCCGCCGCGGACCGACAGGTTGTCGGTCGCCTGGAAATCAACGTAGGCGAACTCCACATAGATCTCGGTGCCGTGTTCAACTTCGATCTCGGAGTTGAAGAGGAACCTGTCCGAGAAGCGGTAGCCTGCGTAGAGGACCGCCCGCAGGAAGTCGAGTCGCGTCGTCGGAGCGCCTGATGCGCCGGATTCATTGGTCGCCTTGGAGTTCTCGAGCAGCATCTCGCCGTAACCGGCGAACGACACGCCTTCGGTGG
>CANIBQ010000166.1 GCA_947465645.1 Acidobacteriota bacterium
AATTTGCTTAGTGAAAGTGAATGGGGGTTTGAATGGTGGGCGCGGATGGGTTCGTGCCCGCTGGCTGACGCGGAGCGTCAGCCGCGCGCCTGAGCACGGCCGCGGCCGACCAGGCCGAACGAAGTGAGGGATGGTGGGCGCGGATGGGTTCGAACCATCGACCCCTCGCGTGTGAAGCGAGTGCTCTACCACTGAGCCACGCGCCCTAATCTGTGGGCTGAAACTAAGAATTCGAGTCTAACACAGCGGAATCCGGCTACACGGTTCCGTAAAGCCTGTCGCCGAAATCCCCTAGCCCGGGGACGATGTACTTGTGCGTATCGAGGTGCTTGTCCACCACCGGCGTGTATACCGCGACGTCAGGGTGATGCTGCTCGACCAGGCGCACGCCTTCGGGGGCGGCGACGATGCAGATCATGACGATCGTCTTCGCGCCTGACGCCTTGAGCAGGTCGAGGGCGGCCACGGCGCTGCCGCCGGTGGCGAGCATCGGATCGATCATCAACACGTAGCTCTTGCCCAGATCGGCTGGCAGCTTCGAGTAGTACTTCGACGCAATCGCCGTCGATTCGTCCCGGTGCAATCCGATATGGCCGACGCGCGCCGCGGGCAAGAGCTCCAGCACGGCGTCGAGCATCCCGAGTCCCGCCCTGAGCACCGGCACCACCACGACATCGGCTGTGACGACGCAGCCCTCAGCCGGTCCGAGCGGGGTCGTCACCGTCAACGGCACGGACGGGACGTTGCGCAGCGCTTCGGCGGCAAGCAGCACGCTGATCCGGTTGGCGGCACGGCGGAACGCCGGCGGTTCGGTCCGCGCATCGCGCAATTCAACGAGCGCGTCGTGCACGAGGGGATGTTCGACGATGTGTAAAGGCACGGGGGTAATCATAGTTCGACGGTGCGATGGTGCGATGGTGATGGAACCACCCCCTGCACCGTCGCACCATCGCACCGTGACATAGTATTCGTCCATGAAGGTCCGCATCGTGACGTTGGCGCTGCTGCTCCTCGTCGGCGGAGCCCTGGCAGTTGTCTGGAGCCAGGGGCCCCAGCGTCAGGTGTCGCTCGTCGTCACCAACGCGACGGTCGTGACGATGGACGCGGCGGGCCGGGTGATTGCCAACGGCGCCGTCGCCGTGGACGGCTCCGACATCGTCGGCGTCGATACGGCTGATGCGATTGGGGGTCAGTTTCGCGGGGCCGAGACAATTGACGCCGGCGGCCAGGTGGTGTTGCCTGGCCTGATCAACACCCACACGCACGCGCCGATGGTGCTCTTCAGGGGACTGGCCGACGACCTGGCGCTGATGGAGTGGCTCAACAAGTACATTTTCCCGGCGGAGGCCAAGACCGTCTCTCCGGAGTTTGTCAGGGCCGGAACGCGCCTGGCCGCGCTGGAGATGATCCAGTCGGGCACCACGACCTATGCCGACATGTACTACTTCGAGGAAGAGATCGCCAAGGAAACGAAGGCTGCAGGGATGCGGGGCGTGCTTGGCGAGACGATCATCCAGTTTCCGGTCGCCGACGCGAAGACTCCCGCCGAGGCGCTGGTTCGTGCCGAAGCCTTCATCAAGATGTTCAAGGGTGATTCCCTGATCACGCCCGCCGTCGCCCCACACGCGATTTACACTAACGACGCGGCAACCCTCACCGCTGCGCGCGATCTCTCGAAACGTTACGGCGTGCCGACGCTGATTCACCTGGCGGAAACCCAGGACGAGGTGAAGACGACGCAGGAACGGCACAAGCAGTCTCCAGTGGCCTACCTGGACGGCCTGGGGTTTTTGAGTCCTGGCGTGCTGCTCGCCCACGCGGTCTGGGTGTCAGATGCGGAAGTGGCGGTGCTCAAGGCGAGAGGGGTCGGCGTATCGCACAACCCTGAGAGCAACATGAAGCTCGCCAGCGGCACGGCACCGGTGCCGGCCTACCTGCGGGCCGGCGTCGCACTCGGTCTCGGCACCGACGGCGCCGCCAGCAACAACGACCTCGACATGTTCGAGGCGATGCGGACAGCCTCGATGCTGCACAAGCTGGTGTCGAACGATCCGCGGGTGGTGAGCGCGAAGGAATCGCTCCAGATGGCGACCATTGGCGGCGCCCGCGCACTCGGCATGGAGCGGCAGATCGGGTCGCTCGAGCCCGGCAAGCGCGCCGACCTGATCGTCGTCGGGATGAGCACCGCGCGCCAAACCCCGATCTACGACCCGATCTCGCACCTGGTCTACGTCACGAGGGGCGACGATGTGCGGACGACCATCGTGCACGGCAAGGTGCTGATGCGCGACCGGAAGATGCTGACGCTGAACGAGCCGGCGATTCTCCAGGAAGCCCGCGGGTGGGTCGACAAGGTCCGCGCCGCCGTGAGGTAGGACGGGTCCGCTGCGCTGAACCCGCCGAGCCGAGACTTACGGCTCGATCACCGCGATATAGGGCAGGTTGCGGTAGTTTTCCGCGTGGTCGAGCCCGTAGCCCACCACGAACTTGTCCTCGATCGTGAAGCCCACGTACTCGACCTTCACCTCCACCGTGCGCCGTGACGGCTTGCTGAGCAGGCACGCGGTCCTGAGGCTGCGTGGCGCCCTGGCGCGCAGGATGTCCTGCAGGTAGGTGAGGGTCAGCCCCGTGTCGACGATGTCCTCGACGATGACCACGGCGCGGTTCTCGAGACCGCTGTCGAGATCCTTGAGGAGCTGCACCTGGCCCGACGAGGACGTGCTCTTCCCGTAGCTCGACACCGCCATGAAGTCGAGCGAGCAATTGCCCGGCAGCGCACGCGCCAGGTCGGAGAGGAAGACGAAGGCCCCCTTGAGCACGGCCACCAGGTGGACGCCGTCCGGGTGATCGCGCGCGACCTCCAGGGCCATTTCGCGCACGCGGAGTTGAATCTCTTCGGCGGAGATCAGGACGTTCATCGCGGGAGATGGTTGAGGCGGCAATGCACGCGAGAGTAACATAGCGTCCCGCCGGATGAAACGCTTCCAGATGATCACCGAAGCCGATGCGCGCGTACTCGAGTACGGCAGCACCGTCGTGCTCGCGCCCGGCGGCCACGTCACGCCGCTTGCCGAAGACACGCTCCGGGAGCGGCGCGTGTCAGTCGTTCGCGATGGCGCCGACGTCGACGCCGCGTCGCTGGCGCCGGCGGCGGACATCCGCACGGTGGCGATCGCCGGAGACCACACGTCGCTTGCCTTGAAGAAGGCGATCCTTCAGCACCTGCGGGGACGCGGCATCACGGTGCACGATCTCGGCACCGACAGCACCGATCCGGTTGACTACCCGGATACGGCGGGTGCCGTGGCGGTGCAGGTGGCGCGCGGCGAAGCGGACGCGGGGATTGCCATCGATGGCGCCGGGCTCGGCTCGACCATCGCCGCCAACAAGGTGCGCGGCGTTCGCGCGGCGATGTGCCTCAACGAGACGCTGGCCCGCTACGCGCGACAGCACAACGGCGCCAACGTGCTGGCCCTGGGCTCGACCCTGGTCACCCTGCCCGAGGCCCTCGCCATCGTCGACACCTTCATCGGCACGCCGATGCTCGAGGCACGGTACATCCGCCGGCTCACGAAGATCCGCGACCTGGAGACACGCCGGGTCTGACGACCCGCCTTGCATTGATGCAGCCGGCCGACATCCAACGCCTCATCCAGATCATCGTCGAGGAGATCGCCGCCGCCTCGCACGCGCCGGCGCCATCGAGATGTGCGTGTCACTCCGTCCTGTACGAGTGCTGCCCGGATCGGCTCCGCGGCATCCTGGACGCGGGCGCCACGCGCATCGGCTTGCACGCGAGTGGCGGTACGACGGGCGGTGTGTCGACGATGATCGACCACACGCTGCTCAAGCCCGATGCGTCGCGGAAAGAAATCGAGACGCTCTGCCGGGAAGCGGCGGAGTACAAGTTCGCCAGCGTGTGCGTGAATCCGACGTGGGTGGCCGTCTGCGCCAGGCTGCTGCGCGACTCAGGCGTCAAGGTGTGCTCGGTGGTCGGGTTTCCGCTCGGCGCGACGACGCCCGACACCAAGCATTTCGAGACCCGGCGGGTGATCTTCGACGGGGCGCGCGAAGTTGACATGGTGATCAATGTGGGGGCGCTCAAGTCGGGCGATCTTCGTCTCGTGGAGCGCGATATCGAGGCGGTGACGACGCCGTGCCGCGAGGCGGGCGTGGTCAGCAAGGTGATCATCGAGGCGGCGCTGCTGACCGACGAGGAAAAGATCACCGCCTGCACGCTGGCCAAGGCGGCTGCCGCGGACTTCGTGAAGACCTCGACCGGTTTCGCCTCTGGCGGGGCCACGGCCGCTGACGTCGCACTGATGCGGCGGGTGGTAGGTGAGGAGATGGGCGTCAAGGCGGCCGGCGGCGTCCGCGACCTGGAGGGCCTCAAGGCGATGGTGGCCGCCGGTGCCACGCGCATCGGCGCGAGTGCCGGCGTTCGCATCGTGCAGGAATCACGTGGACAGCAGCCGGTTGCTGCGGCGAAAGGCTACTGATGGCGGGCCTGGGCGCGAAAGCAGGAAGATAGTGGTCTTCCGTGCGGCGGTTCTGACCCTGATCATCATCGGGGCCGTCGAGGCAGTCGCCACGGCTCAGACGACGCCCGTCGTGACGCAGGCCCCGGATCGTCCTGGGCCTTACGTCATCGATGTGCGCGGTTCCACGGTCGGCGCTCCCCAGGCTGCGGGCTTCTACCCGGCGGTGCCGACCGGCACGTTGATCCCAACGCGCGCGTTTGGATTCGACCTGGGCGGGCACGTGTACCTGTTCCAGCTCGGCCCGGCCCGCGTCGGCTTCGGGGCGGACCTGTTCCGGCTTCGCGGTACTGCTTCGCCGTCGAAGCCGGTCACCACCGGTTCCACGACGACGCCTCCGCCCGCGCCGTCGGCTCCGACGACGCCTGACATCACCGTATCGATCACGACCATCGCGCCGCAGATCTCCGTCAACTTCGGCGGCTCCACCGGTTGGAGTTACCTGAGCGCGGGTCTCGGCAGGGCTCAGGTCATCACTGAACGGTCCGCCTTCGACAAGGGGCAGGCCGCCCGCCTGGAGAGCGGCCAGGTGACGAGCCAGAATTTCGGGGGAGGGGCTCGCTGGTTTACGTCAGATCACCTGGCGTTCACCTTTGATATCCGGTTCCACCTGCTGTCGCCGGGGAAGCCTCAGGGCGATGTCCGTGGCACGCCGCGCACGCGCATCGTGTCCGCGTCCGCCGGGATATCACTCCGCTAGCAACTGATTGGGATTGGAGCGGGCAGCGGGAATCGAACCCGCGTTCTAGGCTTGGGAAGCCTCTTTCTTGCCACTAGAAGATGCCCGCGAATCGGCCATTCGATTCGATAAACCGATGACGGCGTGAGGCTTCTGGTCCAAGTCCTTGTTGCGTAGACCGCTCCCGAACGTGGGAGCGGTCTACGCGGTTCAACGACAGTCCCCCGTCGTTCACCCGACAGTCGTGGAGACATTCTGGAGACGGCCAGAGGGATGGGCCGATTCCGGCGCGGGTCCCATCCCAGACCAACCCTATAGGCGATCCCGAATTTGCCGACCGTTGGGTTATGAGGGCGACGCGAGCTCTGATGCCCGCAGAGTCACGGCGAAAAACATCAACGTTCTGCCGCGTTATGCCACTCGCGAATCGCCCCATTTCGCCACGTTTGCCACTGCTTCACGGACAGAAGGCGGACAAAACCGACTAGTCCTTACCGAGCATCCGGCGAGAGAACCGCTTCGCAGCGTCATCGCTCATCGTTTCCAGTTCGACCACCCTTGCGGAGCGTGGTTGGAAATTGCGGTAGCCATCGGCCGTCCGTTCCGCGACCGCTTCGATTTCAAGGGGAACGAGCCGAGTGTCTTCCGCCTCGGTCGCACGCGCGGCCAGCAGCTCGATGAGCTGTTCGCGGCTCGACGCACTTGGCAGAAGTTTCTCAGGCTCCTTTCGTTGCACCAGCACACGCAGCTCGAAGATGCCCAAGAGCGTCACTTCGACTGGGTCCCCAATCTGCACGTCGGCCATGCCGGGGAACAGGTCCAGAGCTTCCATTATGACCGGCGACGCACTCCGCACATCAGTGACGCCGAGCAGTTCGGTGCGTGTCGTCGCGTTCTGAAGTTCGGACAGAACGAATGCGGTGATCGTCGGAAGGTCGGCGGTGGCGGACTGGCCCGCTACCCGAATCTGGGCTTGATCCGATTCGGTGGACGGTTTAGTTAAGTCGATCTACGTTCATCTGTGTCGTCCAACGGTTGCAGAAAGCCGACAGGTGCTCGGCGGCCATCCCGTCGACACCCGCCATTGCCTTCTGGCTGCCGCCGAGCGCCCCACC
>CANIBQ010000167.1 GCA_947465645.1 Acidobacteriota bacterium
CGCCTCGCCCTCGACGGCGCATTCGAGACCGCCGCGTCGTCGGCCGGAGTGGCCCCGTTGCCCGCACGCGCCACACCGGTCGCGTGGATCGCGTTCGCCGTCGCCGTGCTGGGCTTCAGCGCCGTTGCGTTTGTGCATTTTCGTGAGACGCCGACCGAGCAAGCGGTGATGCGTCTTGCGCTACCGATGCCGGACGCGGCGAATACCGGGATCTACTATCTCAGTCTCTCCCCCGACGGTCGCCGTGTGCTGGCGGCTATGAATTCGGGCGCATTAGCGGTCCGCAATCTGGATGCCGCCGAGTGGACGCCGATCGCGCTCGGACCAAATGTCAATGTGCGCACGCCTTTCTGGTCGCACGACGGGCGCGCCATCGGCTTCTTCGCCAGCGGCCGGCTGAAAACCGTGTCCGCGTCTGGAGGGCCGGTCAAGGACCTGTGCGGTGAGACCGGACAGAGTGGTCGGGGCGGAGCGTGGCGACGCGATGGCCTGATCCTGTTTGCCAGCGAGGTCGGGCCGATGCGGACCGTCTCCGCCGCCGGAGGGGCGTGTAGCCCGGTGATGCAGGGCGACCCTCAGCGGAGCGCGTGGTTTCCTGAACTGCTGCCCGACGGCGCGCATTACCTCTACCGCGGCGAGCTCGCGGGCACGCCGGCGAGCCGGGGCGTCTACGTGGCGTCGGTGGACGAGCCGGGCGCGGCCCCACTGAGCGGTAAGAAAATTCTGGACGACGCGTCCAGTGTGCTGTTCACGCCCCCCGCGCACAGCGGCGCGCCGGGCCACTTACTGTTCCTGCGCGGGTCGAACCTCATGGCCCAGCCGTTCGATGGCCGTGCGCTGACGCCGCTGGGCGAGCCGTTTCTGGTCGCGTCGCAAGGGTCGACGACCGCCTCAGCACCCCAGGTGGCGGCGGGGGCTGGGGGCGGCACCCTGGTCTACGGCAGCAATCTACGGGCGTCGTCCTTCGCACTCACGTGGATGGACCGCAGGGGACAGCCACTCGGCACCGTGGGGCCGGTTGCCGATCACCGGGGCGTCGCGCTCTCCAGGGATGGATTGTTCGCCACTTCATTCCGACCGAGCGACGGCCTACATCTCTACGATCTGGCTCGTAACTCGGCACAGCGGTTCTTCGCGGCCACGGACGAAACTTCAAGCCCAGGCGTCTGGTCCCAGGACGGCCGCGACGTCGTGCTCACGGCCACTCTGGACGGCGTTCGGGGGATCTACCGCAAGCCGGCCAACGGCGGTGGAACGGCGGAGTTGCTACTGCCTTCGCCCACCAACCCACAGGTCATCGGGGATCTGTCCGCAACCGGGACGCTCCTGTTTACGGAGGTCGATCCGAAGACGCGGGGGGATATTTGGTACCTCTTGACAGCTGGGGAGGGAGCGCGCACGCCAGAGAAATTTCTGGCGACGGCGGCGCAGGAGTCGCAGCCGCAACTGTCGCGGGACGGCCGCTGGCTGGCCTATGTGTCCGACGAGAGCGGCCAGCAGGAAGTGTATGTGCGCGAATTTCCGTCGGGGCCGGGCTTCGCCAAGGTGTCGAGCCACGGGGGGGTTGAGCCGCGCTGGAAGCACGACGGGTCCGAACTGTACTTCCGGGAGGGGACTGCGAGCGGTGGCAACACCCCGCTGATGGCCGTCCCCATGCACGCGGAGAGCCGCGGTGGCATCAGCGCTGGCGTTCCGGTGGCGCTGTTCCGGTTGAGGGCTGGCGGTTACTTACCGCAAAGCAACGTGTGGAAATACGCGCCGAGTCCGGACGGCCAGCGCTTCCTGGTGTTGGCAGACGCCGAGACGGCCGCGCCGGCGATCCACGTGATCACGAATTGGCTGAAGGCGACAAAGGACGCGGGGAAACAGTAGCCGCCCAACAACAGGAGCGGCGCCGCTGCCGCGACGGGTCTTCTTCATGGCTCCCTCGTGATCCGAGGGGGCCATTCTCTCAGGCTTCAAGTGGTCCGAAACAGCCCGGGCAGGTCACGCCCGTGGCCGGCCGACGACGACGCCCGAGGTGGTGGCGTTTGTGCTTGCCTGCTGGCGTGGGCTGACCCTACAGTTGCCAAGCTCCGTTCTCAGACCAGAGCTCATCAGGGAAGCCCGTTAATGCGTCCTATCGTCGAGGGCATCTATGGCCGCAACGTCGCACACTTACTCGGGGTCTGGCCCCGTTGCAGAAGGAGAACCACGATGAAGCTCAAAGTGACAGTAGGCGTAACGGTGATCGGCGCGGTGTTTGCCGCCGGTGTGACGGTGGGGCAGCAGGCCAATATCAGCCGCCGCGAGTCGCAGTTCGAGAACAGCGAGGTCAAGGTGTGGAAGTCGATCATCATGCCGAACCAGCCGCTGGACCAGCGCACCGGGCCCATGGCGCTGCATCGTCATGACCATGGGCGGGCCGCGGTCGTGCTCAAGGGCGGGACCCTCGACGTCGTCGACGGCAAGGGTGCAACGCTCCAGACCTACACGTGGGAGACCGGCAAGGCGTACTGGCTCGACGCCGATCCGGTCGGCACCGAGCACGGCGATCTGAACCGCGGCCAGGAGCCGATCGAGGTGGTGATCGTCGAGTTGAAGAACGACAAGCCCCAAAAGTAGCGCCAGCGCTGAATCAATACTTGCGCGATTCTAAGTGGTGTTTAAGGCGGGTCGATGAAAGTCAGCTCACCACGGCTTCACCACGTTGATGGTGACCGGCCCGGCCTCCACGTCCCCGGCGAGCTTCGTCGGCAGCAGTCGCCCGAGGAGGCTGCCAAACACCGCCGGGTGCGTATGGGCGAGCTGCTGCAAGTAGGCGACACCGCCCACGCCGTCCAGCGCCGCCAGCACGGCGTCCCGTAGCTCGGTGGTGGTTTTGTTCGGCGTCCCCCGTTCAGCCCGGGTCCCGCGCCCAAGAGCATAACCGTCGTCTTCGCGGCGGCCGGCCAAGGGGTGAAGTTCAGCTTGGAGTCTGTATCCGCCGACGGCAGCAAGTCTGCATGGGCCTCCACCGCTAACTACGACGGCAAGGACGTTCTGTTCACCGGGTTAGCCACCGTTGACACGACCTCGTTGAAACGCATCAACGCGACGACCGTGGAGGAGACCCGCAAGAAGGGCAGCAAGGTGGTGCGGACCTTGACCCGAGTCGTGTCGGCAGATGGCAAGTCGTTTACTGTCACGGTCAAGGGCACTAACGACCAGGGGCAGGCCACCAACAACGTCGAAGTGTACGAAAAGCAGTAGCGATCACTGGGTGCTGAGTCTGAGAACGGGCCTTATGTTGACTCGGGAGGCCGCTAATACGGTCTATCGTCCACGACGAAACCTGGGTCCGCGAGAAGCTCGGCGATCGCTGGTGTGGATTCAGCGACGAGCACTTGACCGGATTACTCAACCGCGCCGGTTTCGGCGACGTGACAGTTCAACTCGGCGCGCGGCGGACCAACGATCCGTTCACCGTGCTCCTCGCCATCGGGACGAAATCCGCCTTCGCTCGCAAGAACAAACGCGAGCTTCGGCGCGATGGCGCGCCGGAGCGGCTCAAGAAAGGCCCTGCCGCGTCGGCGGCCAAACAGTCATGACAACACTCGACACGCTGCGACATCTGTTGGAAGAACGCATTCTCGTCCTCGACGGCGCGATGGGCACGATGGTGCAACGCCGCAAGCTGAGCGAAGCCGACTTTCGCGGCGAGCGGTTCAAGTCGCACTCGAAGGATCTCAAGGGCAACAACGACGTGCTGGTGCTGACCCGCCCCGACGTGATCGCCGACATCCACGGCGAATACCTCGAGGCCGGCGCCGACATCATCGAGACCAACACCTTCAGCTCGACGTCGGTGTCGCAGGGCGATTACGACCTCGAAGGGATCGCCTACGAGCTGAACCTCGAAGCGGCGAAGCTGGCGCGGCGAGTGGTCGACGAATGGACCGCGAAGAACCCGACCAAGCCGCGCTTCGTCGCCGGGTCGCTCGGGCCGACCACCAAGACCCTGTCGATCTCGCCGGACGTCAACAACCCCGCGTTTCGCGCCATCACCTTCGACGAGATGCGCGATGCCTTCAAGGACCAGGCGCGCGGCTTGATCGATGGCGGCTCGGACCTGCTGCTCGTGGAAACGCAAATCGATACGCTCAACGCCAAGGCCGCCCTGGTCGCGATCGATGAGGTGTTCGAGGAAAAAGGCGTCCGTCTGCCGCTGATGGTGTCGGCAACGCTGACCGACCGGAGTGGCCGTACGCTCTCGGGCCAGACGCTCGATGCGTTCTACCTGTCGATCGAGCACTCCCGGCCGTTCAGTGTCGGCCTCAACTGCGCGCTCGGCGCGCGCGAGATGCGTCCGTATCTCGCCGATCTGTCACGCGCCGTCGACGGCTATGTCAGCTGCTACCCGAATGCCGGCCTGCCGAATGCGTTCGGCCAGTACGACGAGCAACCGTCTGAAACCGCCGGCCTGATCAAGGAATTCGCCGAGAGCGGCTTCGTCAACATCATCGGCGGCTGCTGCGGTACCACGCCCGATCACATCCGCGCCATCGCGGAGTCGGTGGCCGGACTGAAGCCTCGCGCGATCCAGGGATCAGGGATCGGGGATCAGGGATCGGGAGCGAAGCTGACGAGGCTCGCAGGATTGGAGCCTCTCGTCATTCGACCCGACAGCAATTTCCAGATGGTTGGTGAGCGGACCAACGTCACGGGATCGAAGAAGTTCGAGCGGCTGGTCAAGGCGCGGGACTGGGCGGGCGCGGTCACGGTGGCCCTCGAGCAGGTGCGCGGCGGCGCCAACATCATCGACGTCAACATGGACGAAGGCATGCTCGATTCGGAAGCGTGCATGACCGAGTTCCTCAACTACATTGGCACCGAGCCCGAAATCGCGCGCGTGCCGGTGATGATCGACAGCTCGAAGTGGTCGGTGATCGAAGCCGGGTTGAAGTGCGTCCAGGGCAAGGCGGTCGTCAACTCGATCAGCCTCAAGGAAGGCGAAGCGGATTTCCTGCACAAGGCCCGCACGGTGCGCCGCTACGGCGCGGCGATGATCGTGATGGCGTTCGACGAGACCGGCCAGGCCGACACCGTCGAGCGCAAGGTCGAGATCTGCGCGCGCGCTTACAAGCTGCTGACCGGGCAGGCCGGCGTCGAGCCGTCCGACATCATCTTCGACCCGAACATCCTCGCGATCGCGACCGGCCTGGAAGAGCACAACGATTACGCGAAGCACTATATCGACGCGATTCCGCGGATTAAGCAGCGCTGCCCCGGCGTCAAGATCAGCGGCGGCGTGAGCAACCTGTCGTTCTCGTTCCGCGGCAACGACGTCGTGCGCGAAGCGATTCATTCGGCGTTCCTGTTCCATGCGATCAAGGCCGGCATGGACATGGGCATCGTCAACGCCGGCCAGCTGGTGGTCTACGAGGACATCCCGAAGGATTTACTCGAACACGTCGAAGACATCATCTTCAACCGCCGGCCCGACGCCACCGAGCGGATGGTGACGTTCGCGGAACAGGTCAGGGGTTCGGCGACCAAGCGCGAAACCGATTTGAAGTGGCGCGAGGGCCCGGTCGAGTCGCGGCTGTCGCACGCACTGGTCCACGGCATGGTCGACTTCATCGAGCAGGACGCCGAAGAAGCGCGCGCCAAGTATGGCCGGCCGCTGCTGGTGATCGAAGGCCCGCTGATGGATGGCATGAAGATCGTCGGCGAGCTGTTCGGCGCCGGCAAGATGTTCCTGCCGCAGGTGGTCAAGAGCGCGCGCGCCATGAAGCGCGCGGTGGCCTACCTCGAGCCGTTCATGGAAGCCGAGAAGCTGGCGCACGAGGCCCAGGGCGGCACGCGCAAGGCGCAGGGCAAGCTGGTGATGGCGACCGTCAAGGGCGACGTCCATGACATCGGCAAGAACATTGTCGGCGTGGTCCTCGGTTGCAACAACTACGAGGTGGTCGATCTTGGCGTGATGGTCACGACCGACAAGATCCTGCAGGCCGCGGTTGAGCACAAAGCGGACATCGTCGGCCTGAGCGGGTTGATTACCCCATCGCTCGACGAAATGGTCTACGTCGCCGCCGAGATGCAGCGCCGGCAGATGACGCTGCCGCTCTTGATTGGCGGCGCGACCACCAGCCCGCAGCATACCGCGGTGAAGATCGCACCCGAGTATTCGCAGCCAACGGTGCACGTACCCGATGCCTCGCGCGTGGTTGACGTGGTGTCGAGCCTGCTGAGCGACGACAACAAGGCGGCATTCGATGCGTCGAATCGCGCCACGCAGCTGAAGTTGCGTGAGCAGCACGCCGGCCGCA
>CANIBQ010000168.1 GCA_947465645.1 Acidobacteriota bacterium
CCAGTTCGGTGCTCGCGCTGACGACGGCGTACGGCGCGCGGTGGCAGGTGCCGACGCTCATCCTCGAGCCGAGGATTCTTCAGTTCAGCGGTCAGCTCACCTTCTAGCGCCCCTACCGGATGGCGACCGGCCGCACGGGTGAGCCGGTCGCCCCCTTGATGCGCTCGGTCAGGTTCAAATACAGGAACTCATACACGCGGTCGCGCGCAAGCTCGCGCAGATCCATGTTCTCGAGCAGGAAGATGCCCGCGAAGAACAGCTCGTGGTGCACGTTCCCTGAGTTCGGGGTGACGCTCGGCTGTACCTGGACGCAGCAGCTATCGGCGCCGGCCATCGACACCTTCTTGGAGATCAGCCAGCGCGCGACCTCGACACCGATGCCGGGCGATCCCTGGTTCTCACCGACGAAGAAGCGGCTGTCGTTGTACTTCTGCGGGTTGTTCCAGTTCACCGCCCACCCGTAGTTGAACAGGATGGCGTCGCCGGTTTCGATGCTGTCTTCGCGGATGCCCTGCTTCGCCAGCGCGCCGCGGACGTCGGCGAGCGTCACTTCGTAACGGCTGCCGAGCACCGGGACGTTCTTGTAACCAGCGACATCCACCAGGATGCCGCGCGTGACGATCGGCTTGACGTGCTCCATGCCGAGCGCCTCGAGCCCCCCGGCCCCGCCGTTCCTACCGGTCAATTCCTCCTCGGTGAATCCGTTGTAATACACGGTCTTCAGCGACCCATCGGCCATCTGCGCCACGGTGCCCTGGTGGCCGAGGGCATCGAACTGCGTGCCCATCTGCCCGATGAAGCCGGTGAAGTAGTCGCGGTGCACGGCGTCGCTGCCTGGCTTCTGCGGCGTGGGCGCAGGCTGCACCGCAATGTAGTACGGACGGTTGCCGTACTGGGGCATGTTGGGTTCGTAGATGTGGCCGAGCTCGTAGGCCTGGCCGGTCTTCGGAATCCGCAGCGCCTTGAGAATCTTCTCTGGCGTGATGTAGTTCGACGCGCCCGCCTGATCCTTGGCGCCGTGCACCGACGGCCACCATGGCCCCTTGTCGCGCGTCTGCGCGAGCGCAATGCTGCCGGACGAGACGAGGGTGGTCAGTACCAGGAACGCGGTCACAGTACGCATCATGCTCTCCGAGTTAGGGGAAAACGGTGGAAGGTTCAGGCCGGGGGCGATTATACGCGCCGGCCCCCGCCGCAGGCCCTCAGGCATAGGCGATTTCATGTTTTAATTGCAGGTATGCGAAGACTGCTGACCGCGATCCTGGTGACCGTTGCGCTGGCCCCCGCGGCCCCCGTACTGGCGCATCATTCGCTGGCGGCCCAGTTCGACGAGGGCCAGCCGGTCACGCTGAACGGCGTCATCACCAAGGTCGAATGGGTCAACCCCCACGTCTATCTGCACGTCGACGCGGTGGACCCGGCGGGCAAGGTCAGCGCGTGGCAGGTCGAAACCTTTCCGCCCACCACCCTTCGGCGCGGCGGGTTGACGAAGGAAACGCTGGGCCTCGGCCAGAAGGTCACGCTGCTCGCGTTCAAGGCGAGAAACGGATCGCCCCTCGCGTTCCTGCGCAAGATCACGTTCGCGGACGGGCACGAGCTGGTGATCTGGCTCGGAGACGCCGAGCAGGCCAGCAAAATCAAGTAGGCAGTAGTAGGCAGTGGCCGCACAGCCACGAGGACGCGACATGAATCGCCGTTTTCTTCTCGCCGCAGGTGTAGCGCTTGCCGTGGCGGTGACAGCCACCGGCATCTCCGCGCAGTCGCAGGCGCCTCCTGCGACCGCGACGCCCGAACCGGCGAAGCCGACGCCGCGGACGGCCGACGGGCGTCCCGATCTCGGCGGTGTCTGGAGAGCGGGCGCTGGCGGCCCCCAGGCCTCGACCGCGATTCGCAAGGGCAACACCACGGTGGTGCTCTTTCCGCTCGAAGGTGCCGACCCGTTCGAAGGACAGGATCTCTTCAAGGCGCTGGATCGGCGTGGCGTCGCGCGAAAGGCGGCCGTGGCGAACAAGCCTCCGTACAAGCCGGAGCTCGCCGCGAAGTTGAAGGACTTCTCGGATCGCCAGACGCGGCTCGATCCGGCGTTCTACTGCAAGCCGGAAGGCGTGCCGCGCATGGGACCGCCCACTCAGATCGTCCAGACCCCTGGACAGGTCGTGTTTCTCTACGAGAGCCGCAATACGTTTCGCGTGATTCCCACCGATGGCCGGCCGCACCGCCAGGACGTCGATGCGTCGTGGATGGGCGATTCGATTGGACGCTGGGAGGGCGACACGCTGGTCGTCGACGTCACCCAGATCACCGACGAATCATGGCTGGACGCTGATGGCTGGTTCCACAGCGACAAGATGCACGTCGTCGAAAGGTTGAAGCGCGACGGCGACGTGCTGTCGTACTCCGCCACCGTCGAGGATCCCGTGGTCCTGACCGCACCCTGGGAGCTCACGCCGCGCACGCTGCGGCTGAGGACAGACCCGACCGACGCGCTCGTCGAGGCGCCGATCTGCGTCGAAAAAGACGGCCCGCACCTGGTGACCGACGACCACCATTAGTCAGCCCCTGGATCGCGGGCCGGACACGGATGGATGGCCCGCGATCCAGCATCTCCACGGCCGCTCCAGCCCCACGCGGATTCCGATTCGCGATCCCCACGCAAGCTTTCCGCGCGCGAGACCTCGGTCTTCGATGGTGAGCGTGCTCGACGTCAGATCGAGCAGGTTGTCGGCGATCGTGATCCCCAGGGCGCGGGTCAGGTTTCCCGGACCGCGGCACAGATCCGTGTCGTCGATGTGATGCCCATCGGGCGCGCGCCGCTTCTTCATGAGCGCGATGCCGTCAACCGGATGAAGCGCGCGAATCAGCACGGCCGCCGGATGTCCCTCGGCCTCGGTCACCGCGTTGACCAGGTAGTGGATGCCGTAATTCAGGTAGACGTAGGCAAGACCCGGCGGGCCATAGAGCGGCGCGTTGCGGTTCGTGGGACCAGGCGCCGCGTGACAGGCGGGATCGTCTTCGCCGATGTAGGCCTCGGTTTCGACAATCATCCCCGCCGCGACGCCACCCGGCGTCCGATGCACGAGCACCTTGCCGAGCAGTTCCTCGGCGACCTTTAACGTAGAACGGTCGTAGAACGATCGTTTAAGGGGTCGGGGGTCATTTTTCGAGGACACTCTTGACGTCATGGAACCGCTTGGCAAGAGTGTCCTCGAAAAATGACCCCCGACCCCTTTACCTCGCCGCGTAGGCATTCGACCGCCCTGCCGCGAGCACGGCGCGGAGCGCCCGGCCGGTGTGGGATGCCTCGTTCTGCACGACCTGCTCCGGCGTCCCCACCGCGACGACGTACCCGCCGGCGTCGCCGCCTTCGGGCCCGAGATCGATGATGTAATCCGCCGTCTTGATCACGTCGAGGTTATGCTCGATGACGAGCAGCGTGTGCCCTGCCTCCACGAGCTTGCGAAAGGCGGCCAGGAGCTTGGCGATGTCGTCGAAGTGCAGGCCGGTCGTCGGCTCGTCGAGGATGTAGAGCAGGCGATCGCCGCCAAACGTCGCCAGGTGCGCGGCGATCTTGATCCGCTGCGCTTCCCCACCAGACAGCGTCGTCGCTGGCTGTCCCAGCCGGAGGTAGCCAAGGCCGACCTCGTCGAGCACCTGCAGGCGGCGCAGCACCTTGGGCGACGCGCTGAAAAACGTCAGCGCCTCGCGGACAGTCATGTCGAGCACCTGGTGGACGTTCCTGCCCTTGTACTTCACGTCGAGCACCTGCGGCTTGAAGCGCTTGGCGTCGCATTGTTCGCACGGCACGAAGACATCGGCGAGAAACTGCATCTCGACGCGTACCTCGCCCTCGCCCTGGCAGGCTTCGCAGCGTCCCCCTGGGACGTTGAAGGAGAAGTGGCTCGCGGTCAGGCCGCGCGCCTTCGCATCCTTGGTCGAAGCGAACAGCTCGCGAATGGGGTCGAACGCCTTCAGGTACGTGACCGGATTGGACCGCGGCGTCCGGCCGATCGGCGTCTGATCGACGAGCACCGTGCCGGAGATGTAGTCGAGCCCTTCGAGCGTGCGGAACACGCCGACGCGGCGGTCCCAGTCGCCCTTCGCGCGCTTGATCGCCGCATACAGCACGTCGTGGACGAGCGTCGATTTCCCTGAACCGCTCACGCCCGTCACGCATGTAAACGTGTTGAGCGGGATCTCGACGTCGATGTTCTTCAGGTTGTGCTCGACGGCGCCCTTCAGCCTGATCTTCTGCCCCACGCCCCGCCGCCGCGGCGATGGCACCGGTATCGCCAGCTCGTGCCGCAGGTACTTGGCGGTGAGCGAGCGCGGCTCCTGCAGCAGGCCCTCGAGCGTTCCCGAAAACACCACGCGGCCGCCCTGCTCGCCGGCGCCGAGGCCGATGTCGACGATGTGGTCGGCGACGCGGATCATGTCTTCGTCGTGTTCGACGACGATCACCGTGTTGCCCTGGTCGCGGAGCTGCTGAAGGATGTCGATGAGGCGCTGGTTGTCGCGCGAGTGCAGCCCGATCGACGGCTCGTCCAGCACGTAGAGCGTGCCGACCAGGGCCGATCCGAGCGAGGTGGCGAGGTTGATCCGCTGCGATTCGCCGCCCGAGAGCGTCGAGGACAGGCGGTCGAGCGTCAGGTAGTCGAGGCCGACGTTGCTCAGGAAGGAGAGACGGCGGCGGATCTCCTTGAGCACCTTGTCGGCGACCGCCGTGTCTTTCTCGCTCAGCTCGACGTCGGCGAAGAACTGCTGCGCCTCACGCACCGTCAGCGCCGACACGACGTCGATCGTCCGGCCGCCGACGCGGACGTCTCTCGCCTCGCGCCGCAGCCGCGCGCCGCCGCAGTCGGGACACGACAGGTAACCGCGGTAACGGCTGAGGAACACGCGGACGTGCACCTTGTACTTCTTGCGTTCGAGCCAGCGGAAGAAGCCTCGAATGCCGTCGAACCCTTCGCTGCCTTCGATGACGAACAGCTTTTCCTCCGGCGTCAGGTCGACCCACGGCACGTCGAGCCTGGTGCCGGATGTCTTCACGGCGCGTTTCAGCTCGGCGAGCTGCGTCCGGTAGTGCGGCTTGGTCCACGGCTCGATCGCGCCCTGGTTGATCGACTTGGACTGATCGGGCACCACCAGCTCCATGTCGAGCTCGATGATGTTGCCGAAGCCGTGGCAGGTCGGGCAGGCGCCGAAGGGGTTGTTGAAGGAAAAGAGGCGCGGCTGCGGAGTCTCGTAGGTGATGCCGCAACCGCGGCACTCAAACCGCTCAGAAAAGACAATTCTCTCTGCGTCGACGTGGGGGCCGGCTTCCCTGGCCTGAGCGGAGTCGAAGGCAGCCGGCCCGTCGCGCATGACGATCGCGAACGCGGCGCCGCCGCCCTCCTGATAGGACGTCTCGATCGAACCGGTGAGGCGGCTGCGGAGGTCGCCCTCGATGCGAAGGCGATCGACGATCACCTCGAGCGAGGTGCGGCCACGCAGTGTGGCGGGGTCGATCTCGTCGAACGGCACGGCGCGCCCGTCGATCAGCAGCCGCCCGAACCCGCGCCGGCGGAGCGTATTCAGCGTGTCCGCGATGGGGTCTCCCCCCACGTTCTTCTCGTGGGGGCCGGCTTTAGCCGGCCCGTCCGCGGACCCGGCATCTCCATCGACCGCCTCGTCCACCGCGTCCGAGTCGGTCGCCGCCGGCGTCGCCATCGCCACGACCGGCAGCTCGAAGCCGATCATCACGCGAGTGCCTTGGGCCAGCTCGCCGAGGCGCCGGGCGACCACTTCGGACGTCTCGCGGATGACCTCCTGGCCGCACTGACGGCAATAGGTCCTGCCGACGCGGGCAAAGAGCAGCCGCATGTAGTCGTGGATCTCGGTCGTGGTGCCGACGGTCGAGCGGGGATTGCGGATGCTGTTCTTCTGCCGGATGGCGATGGCCGGGCTGATCCCCTCGACCCGGTCGACGTCGGGCTTCTCCATCCGCTCGAGGAACTGGCGGGCGTAGGCGGAGAGCGATTCCACGTAGCGGCGCTGCCCTTCCGCGTAGATCGTGTCGAAGGCGAGCGATGACTTGCCAGAGCCGCTCACGCCCGTGATGATCACCAGCTTGCCGGCGGGCA
>CANIBQ010000169.1 GCA_947465645.1 Acidobacteriota bacterium
AAGCGAGCCAGAGAGCTGAACGAGATGACGGGGGGCGCTCGCCGGCGATGCCGGCTCACGCTGGTCAGGAAGAACACAACGCACCACTAACCGATCCGATCGGTGCCGTTCTCCAGTAATGGCTGGTCCGAAGAAGGCCGGCAGGTCAGCGGGATGTGGGGCGACCGTCCCCGCATACCGTCGCCCTCCTACGTGGTGCCCCGCGGGAAGTGACCAGACGGGCGGGCGGCTTCTGGCGGATCGCTCACCGTCGCGACTGCAGCGCGAAAACCGGCCTCGGACGCTCGAGGAATTGGAACGCCGCAGGAACCACGCACCCTGAGGGTGCGCGCTACATGTAATCGAGCGCCGGTAGCGCGTGGGCTTCAGCCCACGCGTGCGGGTTTGACCGCTTCGATGTTGAGTCTCCAGTAATCCAGCTCGAACGGCGGATCGTCCGTCGCCGCTTTCGCCGTCAGCGCATCCATGAAACGCCCCTGCGACGCGACGTCTGGCAGTCGCGACAGGTGGTGACGGCAGACGATGGTCGTGACGTACTCGCGGAAGGCCTCAGCATCTGCGGGTACGAACGATTGCGATTCGAGTCCACACCGGATGTCGATGAAGCCCGCTTCACCGAGCCGATCCGCGGTCTCCTGGGGATCGGCGAAATGCCACGGTCCCGTCCATCCAGCGAAATACGGTGCGAAGGCGGATTCGCTCGCGAGCGCCGCGCACCGATCGTGCAGGCGCTGGATGTTTCGCACCCCGCCGCACTGCGCCACCAGGCGCCCGCCCGCCTTGAGCGCGGTATGCATGCTGTTGAAGAGCATCGGGTGATTGAGCACCCAGTGAAAGGTCGCGGTGCTGAAGATGGCATCGGCTTGGCCGGCGATGGGCAGCGCTGCCGCGTCGGCCTGGACGAACCGGATGCGGCTGCCGAAGCGCGGCCGCAGGTAGTCACGCGCGGCTCGCAGCATGTTGATAGAGAAGTCGACCGCGACCACGTCACCGCGTGGAAGACGCTCGAGCAGTTTCTCCGTGAGGCGGCCGGTGCCGCACCCGACGTCCAGCACCCGCTCGTGCCCCTCGAGCGGCAGCCGATCGAGCACCGGCAGCCCCCACTCGTACTGCGGGTCCGACACCCGGTGATAGGTCTCAGCGTTCCATTCGCGCATCCTATGTACAATACCGCCGCTCCTCCTCAATCCATGCGGTCCTTCTGCCTACGCGGTGCGGCGCTCCTGGTCTGGACCGCCTTCCTGTGTCACGCATCCTCAGTCGACGCGCAGACACCTCCTGAGCTTCGCTGGGGCGGCGATGCCGAAGGCGGCGCGCCCTTCGTCGAAGCTGATCCAAGTGACCCGTCGCGCGTGGTCGGTTTCGACGTCGAAGTGGCGGCGCTGCTCGCGGAGGGCCTCGGCCGCACGCCGCGATTCGTGCAGGTCGGCTTTACGAGCCTCGACGCCTCCGCCGCCCGCCGTGACTTCGACATCGGACTCAGCGGCATCGAAGACAGTCCCGCGCGGCGTGCTCGCCTGGCGATCACGCTCCCCTATTACGAGTTCCGCGAGATCCTGACCGTCCGCGCAGCCGACCGTGAACGGTTTCGCACGCTCGCCGATCTGCGAGGCCGACGCGTGGGCACGCTGGGCGCCACGCTCGCGTACGACCTGCTCGTTGCGGCCCAGCTGCGCGACGGCGTCGTCCCCGTCACGTACGAGGACGACGTGCACCCGTATAGCGACCTGGCGCTCGGACGTCTCGACGCCGTCGTGCTGGACGAGGTGCTGGCGGAGCGCGGCGTCAATCGCAACGGCACGTTGGTCAACCAGCCGGCTGATCTCGGCGTGGGTCATTACGTCGGCGTACTCGCGCCCGATCAGGGGCCGTTGCGCGACCGCATGAACGAGCTTCTCCGGCAGGCGATGCGCGACGGCCGTCTCGAGGCGATCTTCAGGCGCTGGGACATGTGGAACCCCGACCAGCCGCGCCTCTACGCGCGCGTCCTAGCCGGCGCCTCCTCTGAGGAAATCGCGCCTGCCGCAGCGGCGCCGAGCGCGTGGGATGCGACGCGGCGTTACCTGCCGGCGCTGTTGCGGGCGGCCCTCATCACCCTGATCCTGTCGTGCGCGTCCATGCTCCTGGCGGTCGCGGCGGGCGTGTTGATCGCGAGCGGACGCGTGTACGGCGCCCGGCCGCTCCAGGTGCTGTTGACGGGCTACGTAGAGGTCATCCGCGGCACGCCGCTCCTGCTGCAGTTGTTCGTCCTGTATTTCGGCCTCGCCTCTGTCGTGGAGCTGCCGGCGTTTCTGGCGGCGCTCATCGGCCTGGGGCTGAACTACGCGGCCTACGAAAGCGAAATCTATCGTGGCGCGCTCGAAGCGGTGCCCGCGGGGCAGCTCGACGCCGCGCGCGCGCTCGGCTTCACCAACCGCCAGACGCTGGTGCTCGTCCGGGGTCCCCAGGCATTCCGGCTCGCACTCGCGCCGATGACCAATGACTTCGTGGCGCTGCTGAAGGACAGCTCGCTCGTCTCCGTGATCACCGTCGTGGAGCTCACCAAGCAGACGTCGATTTTCGCCGCCAACATCGGAAGCTGGGTCGTGCCCGGCGCGTTGTGCGCGGCGCTGTACCTGACGATGTCGCTGCCGCTCGCGCGGCTCGCGCGGCGCCTCGAGAAAGGATGGCGGCGGCCGTGAGCACGCTGGCGGTGGACGGCGTGAAGGTGCATCGCGGCCCGCGGGAGGTGATCCAGGACGTCTCGTTCTCCGCCGTGCCTGGCGAACTGCTCGCGATCATGGGCGCGTCCGGATCCGGTAAGTCCACGATCCTGCGGGCGATGGCCGGCCTCGAGCCAATCGCCGCGGGGACGATCGACATCGCGGGGATTCGGCTGACGCCAGGCGGACTGCCACGAGGCCAGCGCCTGCGCGAGCTGCACAGCCGCGTGGGGATCGTCTTCCAGTTTCATCATCTCTTCGCGCACATGACGGCGCTTCACAACGTGTGGCTTGCCCCGGTCCACGTGCTGCGGCGTCCCCGCGACGACGCCGAGCGCGCCGCTCGTGCGATGCTCGAGACGCTCGGCGTTGGCGAACGCGCCGATTCGATGCCGCACGAACTATCCGGCGGCGAGGCCCAGCGCGTCGCGATCGCCCGCGCCCTGGCGATGGAGCCTCCCGTGTTGTTGATGGACGAGCCGACGGCCTCGCTGGACCCGGCGCGTCGCGGCGAGCTCGCGGAGACGCTGCGGCAACTGGCCGCACAGGGCCGCACCGTCATCGTGGCCACGCACGACAGCGAGTTCGCCCGCGCCTGCGCCCATCGCGTCGTCGTGGTCGAGGCGGGCCGAGTGATTCGTGAAGGCCGGGCTGTGGACGTTCTAGAATGAAGGTCCTGTGCACGATGTGACCGTCCGTACCGACGCGCGTTTTATCGAGCTCGACACCGAGCGAAAGATCCGGCACCACAACAAGCTGTACTACCGCGTGCTGCACTGGCCGATCTGGATCGGCGTGTTTCTGATCGCCCCGGGTCCGCTGACGTTCGACCTGATCGAGCGCGGCTTCGACCGTCGCTTGTTGATCTGGCTGGCGGTGGTGCTGATCGGCACGGCGATCGCCGGCCTGCTCGGCAAATTGCCGGGTTGCGAGCCCCGGCCGTACATCATCAGGTTCACCGAAGACCGCCAGAATCCGCTCTATCGCCGTGTCTGTTACACGACCGTCTGGGGTGAGATGGTGGCGTTTGCCGCGTTGAACATTGCCGGCCTCGCCTATGCGGCTTTCACGGGAGAATGGCGGCTCAAGCAGATGTATGGGGCCGCCTACTTTCCGATCGCGGGCGCCGTCTGGGCACTTGGGGCGCTTGGACACCTGCCGCGCGTGAAGCCGTCCACCCAGGCCGAAGGCCACGAGCGCAGATATTTCTACGGCGCCGCATGGGCCGTCATCATCGCGCATCCGGTGTTGTTGTTGATGTGGAAGCTGCTTCCGGCGACGCCGGTGCTCGACACCGTGAAGCTGGCGGCCTTTGTTGGCATCCTGGCTATCGTCGGGCAGATGTCGCGGCTCGGCATGCTGCCGCGCACCCGTCCGATCGTACCCGGTGAATGGGCGGTGTCTGATTGATGGCTACCGGCTTTATCGACGCACTCACGTCGCCGACGCTCAAACATCTCCGCCAACGCTGGTGGAACGACGAGTTCGCGGAGTTCCTGGCCGAGACGCTTCGTCCGCGCGCGGGCAACCGGATCCTCGACGTCGGCTGCGGCAAGGGTATCGCCGAAGTGCAGCTTGGCCGTCTGAACGTCTCGCAACTGCGCCTGGTCGGCGTCGACTTGATGGTCGATCGCGTGGTCATCGCGCGTCACGAGACCACTTCGCACAACCAGCGGGTCCTGTTTGCATGCGCCGACGCGTGCCATCTTCCGTTTCGCGACGGTGCCTTCGACTCCACGTTCTGCGTGGCGGTGCTCCAGCACATCGACGAAGTGGAGCAGGCGATCCGTGACTTTGCCAGGGTCACGAGGGTGGGCGGCCGCGTCGTGGCCGTCGAGCCCGACAACAGCGCCCGCTACAACTATTCGTCGATGCCGGCAGGACGCCTCGCGTTCGAGCTGTCGGCACGCTTCTTTTCGACGCTCGCCGCGTCGCGCCGCGAGGCGATGGACGCGGCGGTCGGCCCCAAACTGCCCACCCTGTTTTCGGCCTGCGGCATCGAACCGCTCGACGTCCGGCTTTTTCCCGTCACCCAGACGCAGCTTGGCCCGCACGCTGACGAGGTGTGGCAGGGCCGGCATGACGTCGTCGAGCAGTTGATCGGCCAGGCCGCGACAAGCGACGAGGTGCGGAAGCTTGGCCGGGACTACCTCGCCGCGCTCGACGCCTACGCCGCCGAGGCCGGAAGGGCGGGATCGTCCTTCGTCGAAATCCAGCACACGATGCTGTTCGCGACCGTTGGGCAGAAAACTGAATAAGGCACAAGGCTCGAGATCCAAGGCCCACGATCCAACGCCCCAGGGATGGGAAGGGTGGGACGACTACGCGCCGTTCTATGACTGGGAGAACGCGCGCACCCTCGGCCGCCGAGACGTGCCGTTCTGGCGCAATCTCGCGCGTCACGTAGGCGGAACCGTCCTCGAGCTCGGATGCGGCACCGGCCGCATCTCGATTCCGCTTGGCCGCGCCGGCGTACCGCTGGTCGGCATCGACCGTTCGGTGCCGATGCTCGCCCGCGCCCGTCAGCGCGTACGGCGATCCCGTCTCGAGAACGTACGTCTCGTGCGAGGTGATATCCGCGCGTTGCCGTTCAGTGCCGCCGGCTTCTCCATGGTCATGGCGCCGTACGGCATGCTGCAGTCGCTGCTTCGGGAACGCGATCTGGCCGCCACGCTCGCCTCGATCCACCACGTGCTGCGTCCCGGCGGCACCTTCGGCATCGAGCTGGTCGCGGACCTTCCGTCATGGGAGGAATACCGCAAGCGGATCAGCCTGAAAGGATGGCGGCGGCGCCGTGGCGGCGCGCACGTGACGCTGGTCGAGACCGTCCGCCAGGATCGCGCACGGCACCTGACCATCTTCGACCAGGAGTTCACCGAGCGCCGGGGCAGCGTACGGAGAAGTCATCGATTTGCGCTAACCTTCCGCACGCTGTCGGTTCCCCAGATGGCCCGTCGTCTCGAGAAAGCCGGCTTCGAAGTCACCGCGACGCTCGGCGATTACCGGGGCGGTCCATGGGATGCGCGAGCGGAAGTCTGGATGATTCTGGCAAAGAAACCGTAAGAACGAGAACGTGAGCGACCTGAACGAGCCGAACGGTTCGAACGATCCGAACGATCTGTTAGAATAGACGTCGACTTTTCCCTGTATTTTCTGGAGTTTACGCATGTCCGGCCATTCCAAGTGGCACACGATCAAGCATAAGAAGGGCGCCGCCGACGCCAAGCGCGGCAAGATCTTCACCCGCATCATCAAGGAATTGTCGGTCGCGGCCCGCAGCGGCGGCGGCGATGTCGACATGAACCCGCGTCTGCGGACGAT
>CANIBQ010000170.1 GCA_947465645.1 Acidobacteriota bacterium
GACCTCGTCAATGATGAAGATCTTGTAGCGGTTGCGCACGGGCGCGATGTTCAGGCCGTCGAGCACCACCTCGCGGATGTTGTCGATACCGGTGTGGCTCGCGGCATCGATCTCGAGCACGTCGATGTCCCGCCCCTGCGCGATCTCGACGCAGGCGTCACACTCACCGCAGGGATCGGCGCTCGCCCCCTTGATGCAGCTCAGCGCGCGCGCCAGGATGCGCGCGGTGGTCGTCTTGCCGCAGCCGCGTGGCCCGGCAAAGACAAACGCGTGCGCGACCCGTCCGCTCGTGAGCGCGTTGCGAAGCGTACGCGTGACGGCCTGCTGCCCAATCACATCGTCGAATTTCTGCGGGCGCCATTTGCGCGCGAGAACCTGGTACGCCATGGGGATGAAATGAAGGAGGTGGGTCCCACTGCGACCCGGTGCACCTGCGGCACACCTCAGGGTCTACTTAGCGCTGCTGCCTTCCGGCCCTGACGCGGTTCGCAGGCTGGGGTTGCACAGGGTCCGGGCCGCAGTGCGACCCACCAACGAACCAGTTTAGCGTACCGCGAGGAGCTGCAGCGCGAGCGTTTGATACAGCTCGACGGCCTCGTTCAGCTCGTCGATCGAGACGTGTTCCTCGTCGGTATGCGCGACGTGGATGGAGCCGGGGCCGAGGAGCATCGGCGTGCCCCATTTCGTCAGGAGCGGCACATCGGTCGTGTAGGGAAAGACGGCCGTATCGAAGCCGGGCACGGTGTGGAGCCTGACGGCCGGGATATCCAGCACCTCCTCGATCGAGACGAGGCCGTCCACCACGCCGAGCGCGGCGCGAACGGGGGCCGAGTCGCCGACGATGCGGAACAGGAGCTCCGCCGAGGCGCTGGGCGACACGACGTTGGGCGCGACGCCGCCTTCGATGACGCCCACGGTGTAATGCGTGCGTCCGAGCACGGGATCTTCGGGAAAGGTCAGGCCGCGGATCACCATCAAGGCGTCCAGCAGCTTGTCGATCGCCGAGTCGCCGAGCTCGGGAAACGCCGAGTGCGCCGCGCGTCCCTGCGCGCGCAGCCGCACGCGCAGCACCCCGCGTGTCGCCGTGCCCAGCCGGTTTTCGGTGGGCTCACCGTTGACCAGATAGCGGACGCCCGGCACCGCCGCGTCGTTCGCGACCCGCGCGCCCTCACTGCCCCGCTCTTCGCCCACCACAAACAACAGCGCGACGCGCGTTTCGCCGGCGGCGCGCAGGCGTTCGGCTGCGGCGACCTGCGCCGCGAGAATGCCCTTCGCATCGCACGAGCCGCGGCCGAAGACAAAGCCGCGCTCGACGCGGCTCGGAAAAAACGGAGGCACGCAGTCGAAGTGCGTCGAGAACACGACTTCGGGGGACTGGTCCAGGCGGGCGAACACGTTGAAGCGGTCGGCGCCGACCGGCTGCTGGACGACGCGGTAGCCGCGGCTGCGAAGAAGCCGCGACAACCACAGGCCGCACGGGCCTTCCTGGCCGGTCGTCGAGTCGAAATCTACGAGACTTCGCGTGAGGCCAACCGGGTCAACCGGTTCCCCACCGCTACCTGTCACGCGCGCGCGGCGGCGCCGAGAAGCTTCAGCTTCTGGAGCACCGTCATGATCTTCTCGCGCGCGGGGGCGCTTGGCGGAACAAGAGGCAGACGATAGACCTCTTCGACGAGTCCCATCGCCGCCATGGCGGCCTTGACCGGGATCGGGTTCGACTCGACGAAGTTCACCAGGATGAACGGCAGGAGCCAGTGGTGCAGGCGGCGGGCCGCCGCGAAGTCTCCCTTCTCGGCCAGCTCGATGATCTGCACCATCTCCGCCGGCGCCGCGTTGGACGCCACCGAGATCAGCCCGCGGCCGCCGATCGCCATCACCGCCACGGCAATCGGATCGTCGCCGCTGAGCAGCACGAAATCATCCGGGACCGAGGTGATGATCTCGCTCATCTGCACGATGTTGCCCGACGCTTCCTTGACGCCGATGATGCCGCAGCGCAGGTCAGCCAGTCGCGCCACCGTCTGCGGCTCGAGGTTGACGCCGGTGCGGCCAGGCACGTTGTACAGGATGATCGGCAGCGCCGTGCAGTCGGCGATCTCCTTGTAGTGCCGGAACAGGCCCTCCTGCGTCGGCTTGTTGTAATACGGGGTGACCGACAGGACGCCGTCGCAGCCTGCGCGCTCGAAATCCCGCACCAGCTCCACGACTTCGTTGGTGTTGTATCCACCGGCGCCGGCAAGCACGGGCACCTTGTGGTTGACCTCTTCGACCACCAGTTCGACCACCCGGCGCTTTTCGGCGCGGCTGAGGGTCGGCGCCTCGCCGGTCGTTCCGCACGGCGACACGAAATGCACACCCGCGTCAACCTGCCGGCGCACCAGCCGCTTGACCGCGGCCTCGTCGATGGAGCCGTCCTTCTTGAACGGCGTGACCAACGCGGTGCCAAGTCCGGTAAATCGGGTACGCATCATCAATCCCTCAGAAACCTCGTTTTGGCGAGCCTGACCCCGCTTCGCCACTTGGCGGGGCAGGCAAAGCTCGTCCCACAAGCCTAAAGCCTAGAGCCCGGAGCCTAGAGCAGTTTCTATTCGTACGTAGTGTCCGGCTTTAGCCGGACCTTGTGGGCGTCGGCTTTTCACGACGGTCCGGCTAAAGCCGGACACTACGCACAAATGGAAAACGGTCTAGAGCCCCTTGAGTACGTCTGTCATCGAGAACCAACCACGCCGGCCCGGCAGCCATTTCGCCGCCAGCAGCGCACCGGCCGCGAACCCTTTTCGATCGCGGGCCGTGTGCGTCAGCTCGATCGTATCCGAGAGACCGTCGAATCCGATGGTGTGAATCCCTGGAATCGCGCCGGCGCGGGTGGCGGAGACGTCGATGGGCCGGACGTATCCTGCGCCGACCATCGTGTCGCGCAGCATCAGCGCGGTACCGGACGGCGCGTCGCGCTTGGCCGCGTGATGCGCCTCGTGAATCCAGGCGCCGAAGCCCGCGTGCGGCTGCATCAGACGCGCGGCTTCCGCGACCATCATCCGGAACAGATTCACGCCAATGGAAAAATTCGCGGCCGCCACGACGCCGAGCCCGGCGCGCTCCGCTTGCACCTTCAGATCAGCCGCGTGCGCTTCCCAGCCGGTCGTGCCGATGACGACGGGAAGCTTGCGATCGATATAGCGTGAAAAGTTCGAGCTGAGCGCCTCGGCGGTAGAAAAATCGACGGCCACGTCGGCCGGAGCGCTCCAGTCACCCTTGCCGACGTCGATGCGGCCCGACACCTCGCACCCGTACGCCGGCGCCAGTTCCTCGATGAGCTGCCCCATCTTTCCGTAGCCGACGATCAGAAGCTTCACCCCTCGACCTTGCGCGGGGTGACCCTGAGCTTGTCGAAGGGTCACGTAAAGAACTCCTCGTGAAGGCGGTGCATCGCGTGCGGCAGGTCCGCCTGGCGCAGGACGACGGTGATGTTCCGCCGCGAGGCGGCCTGCGAGATCATCCTCAGCGGCACTTCTTCGAGCACGCGAATCACGCGCGCGCCGATCTCCGGCTCGTTGCGCAGCCGGTCGCCGACCGCGCAGAGCAGCGCCATCTCGGGCTCGACCGCCACTTCACCGCACGCCGACAACGCCTCGACAATCGCGTCGAGGTTGCGGCGGTCGTCCACGGTCACCGACACGCTCACCTCGGAGGTCGTGACGACATCGACCGCCGTCCTGAAGCGCTCGAAGACCTCGAAGACCTGGCGCAGGAAGCCGTACGAGTTGAGCATGCGGCTCGACGTGATGTCCACGACCGTGACGTCGCGCTTGGCCGCAAGACCGGTCAGGAGCGTCGGCGAATCGGCGGCGTGCGCGGTGATGATGGTACCTTGGCCGTCGGGCTTTCGCGAGTTGAGGATGCGGACGGGAATGTCGCGCTCCACCGCCGGCAGGATGGTGCTCGGGTGGAGCACCTTCGCGCCGAAGTACGCCAGCTCCGCGGCCTCGGAAAACGAGAGCTGCGACACCAGCCGCGGCGCCGACACCAGGCGAGGATCGGCGGTGAGCATGCCGTCCACGTCGGTCCAGATCTGAATCTCGGCGGCATCGAGCCCGGCACCGGCGAGCGCACCGGAATAATCCGACCCTCCCCGCCCGAGCGTCGTCGTGGTGCCGTCGACCGTGGCGCCGACGAACCCGCCCATCACCGGCACGCGGCCGGCGTCGAGGAGCGGCGTGACCGATGCCTGGAGTGCGGCGTAGGTTTCACGCAGCAGCGGGGCGGCCTGCATGAAGGTGTCGTTGGTGACGATCACGCGACGGGCGTCAACCCATTCGCCAGGCAGACCGGCAGGTGCCAGCGCCGCGGCGACGATGCGCGAGCTGAGGAGCTCACCCATGGCGGCGACGACGTCGAGCGTGCGCGGCGAGACTTCCCGCAGCACCGCGAGCGCGCGGACGACGGCCGCGAGCTGATCGAACTGTTCGTCGATGTGCGCGAGCAGGGGCATGCGGGCCCCGTCGGTGACGAGCGCCGTGGCGACGGCGCGATGCCGCTCGCGCAACTGCTCGACCTGCGCCAGGGCGGTGTCGGTGCGCGACTGGCCGGCGGCGTCGGCAATCTCGAGCAGGGCGTCGGTGACCTTGCTCATGGCCGAGACGACGACCACCGGACCACGGCCGTCGCGCTCGCGCGCCGTGCGGACGATCTCGATGAGACGCCGGATTGCGTCGGGATCGGCGACCGACGTGCCGCCGAATTTTTGTACCACCATAGTCGATAGCTGGTAGCCGGTAGGTGGTAGCGGTTCTCGGTTCTGGGATCGTGCTACCAGCTACCGACTACCGACTACCAGCTAGCGTCAGGCCAGCGTCACCGTCTGGCGCTGGCTGGCCTGCGAGACGCCGAGAATGATTCGGAGTACGCGCCGCAGCGGCTCGGCCGCGCCCCACAGCAACTGGTCGCCGACGGTGAACGCCGACAGGTACTGCGGTCCCATCGTGAGCTTGCGGAGACGGCCGATGGGCACGCGCAGCGTGCCGGTGACGGCCGTTGGCGTGAGATCGCGCAGCGACGCCTCTTTCTCGTTGGGCACGACCTTGACCCATTCGTGGGCTTCGGCGAGCAGCGCCTCGATGTCACGCAACGGTACGTCGCGCGTCAGCTTCACCGTGAGCGCCTGGCTGTGGCAGCGCATCGAGCCGATGCGGACGCACAGGCCATCCATCGGGATCGGCGCATCCTGCTGGCCGAGAATCTTGTTGCCTTCGGCCTGGGCCTTCCACTCTTCCTTGCTCTGGCCGTTGCCGAGATCCTTGTCGATCCACGGCAGCAGGCTTCCGGCGAGGGGGTGTCCGAAGTTCTCGACCGGGAATGCCGCGGCGCGCATGGTGTCGGTCACCGTACGGTCGATCTCGAGGATCGCCGACGCCGGATCGGCCAGCAGCGTCTCGGCCGAGGCGTTGAGCGCGCCCATCTGCGTGATGAGCTCGCGCATGTTCTTCGCGCCGGCGCCCGAGGCCGCCTGGTAGGTCATCGCGCTGACCCACTCCACGAGGCCTTCGCGGAACAGCCCTGACATCGCCATGAGCATCAGGCTCACCGTGCAGTTGCCGCCGACGAAGTCGGTGACGCCGGCGTCGAGCGCCGCGTCGATCACGCCGCGATTGACCGGGTCGAGCACGATCACCGCGTTGTCCTTCATGCGCAGCGTCGACGCCGCGTCGATCCAGTAGCCGCGCCACCCGGCTTCGCGCAGCCGCGGATAGATCTCGGACGTGTAATCGCCGCCCTGGCAGGAAATCAGGACCTCGCAGGCCGACAGCGCCTTCAGGTCTTTGGCGTCTTTGACAGCGGGGGCGGACTTACCAATAGCGGGCGCCGGCGTCCCGGTTTGCGATGTGGAAAAGAAAATCGGGTCGATGAGATCGAAGTCGCGCTCCTCGCGCATCCGCTGCACGAGCACGGA
>CANIBQ010000171.1 GCA_947465645.1 Acidobacteriota bacterium
AATGGCACTCCTGTCCGAGGAGGACCGCCAGACGGTCCGGGGGCGCCTGTCCACCCTGACCGCGCCGGTCACCCTGCTCTTCTTCACCCAGACCATCGGCGCCCCGGAGACCGCCCTGGTCGCCCGGCAGATCCTCGACGAGCTCGTCTCCCTGAGCGACCGGTTGTCGCTGGAAGAAGTGAATGTCGTCCTCGAAAAGGAACGGGCGGCCGCGTTCGGCATCTCGGGGATTCCGGCCGTGGCGGTGCTGCGGGACGGGACTGATACGCGAATCCGGTTTCTTGGCGCCCCGGCGGGCTACGAGTTCATGTCACTGGTCGAAGCCGTGATTCTGGCCGGCACCGGAGATTCGGGACTGTCAGAGGAAAGCCGCCAGTTGATCGCCGAACACGTGACCGGTCCGCTCGACATCAAGGTCTTCGTGACGCCGACCTGCCCCCACTGCCCCAGGGCCGTGACCCTCGCGCACAAGATGGCGATCGAGAACGCGAACATCACCGCCACCTGCGTCGAAGCGACCGAGTTCCTCGACCTGTCCAGACAGTACCGGGTGACCGGCGTCCCGAAGACGATCGTCAACGGCACGATCGAAATCCTCGGCGCCGTGCCGGAAGACACCTTCGTGCGGACCGTGGTGATGCCCGAGGGATCGCAGACCGAGTAGCGATTCGAGGGAGAGGGATTCGAAACGTCGTCCGTCGAACGCCTTGGCACGCGCCAACTCGGACCTCTCTCCGATTGAGTGGACGTCACGTCATCGGAACAGGAACAGGGCGGAAATCGTTGCGAGCCCCAGCGTCACGACCTCGAACACGCGCTGCGACATCCGGCGCAGCAGACCGAACCCGGCAAGGGCGCCGACAACAACCAGTGGGGCCATGAGCGCGTCGTAGGTCATGGACGCGCGGCTCAGCAGGCCATTGACGGCGTAGATCGGCAGCTTGGCGATGTTGACCACGAGAAAAAACCAGGCGCCGGTCGCGACGAGTTTCTCCTTCGGCATCCGCTTCAGCAGAAGGTAGCTGGCCATGACCGGCCCAGCCGCATTCGCAATTGTGGTGGCGAATCCGGCGACGACCCCGTACACGGAGGCCGGCCCATGCCGAACGGCGGAGGGACGCCGGCGCTGCAGAACGGTGAGTACGACCATTGTCAGAACGATGACGCCGAGCACCCGTCGCAGCACGCTGTCGTCCATCCGCAGTGCCACGCCGCCGAGCAGCATGCCGGCCGCGACCCAGGGCACGAGCGACAGCAGTTCGCGCGCCTCGGCGTGGCGGCGCCAGTACCAGACCGCAAACACGTCGCCGACGATGAGCAGCGGGGCCGTCCAGGCGGCGGAGTAGCGCGAATCGCCGACGGTGAAGACCATCAACGGCACCGTGAGCGCGGCAAGGCCGGGCGCGCCGGTCTTGGCCACGCCGATCATCAGTGCGCACGCGGCGCCGAGTGCCCACTGCCAGGGTTCTAGGGAGGGTAACGTCACCGTCTAATGTTGCACAGCGGAGCAAAAATGGCGGAGAGAGAGGGATTCGAACCCCCGGGCCCCTTTCAGAGCCAACGGTTTTCAAGACCGCCGCCTTAAACCACTCGGCCATCTCTCCCAGGCACGAAGCACCAGGCACCAGGCACTGGACGTGATGACTATCTTCGCCGAATCACGTCCAGGCCGTCCATGAACGGCCGCAGCGCCGGCGGCACCACCACCGACCCGTCCTCCTGCTGATAGTTCTCGAGGATCGCGATGAGCGTGCGGCCGACGGCCAGGCCGGAACCGTTCAGCGTATGAGCGAACTCCGCTTTACCGGTGCCGTCGGGACGGAACTTGATGTTCGCGCGGCGCGCCTGGAAGCCCTCGGTATTGCTGCAGGACGAGATCTCGCGATACGTCTGCTGGCTCGGCAGCCATACCTCGATGTCATAGGTCTTCGCCGACGCGAAACCCATGTCACCGGTGCAGAGCAGCATGGTCCTGTAGGGCAGCTCGAGCCGCTTCAGCACTTCCTCCGCGTTCGACGTCAACCGCTCGAGCTCGTCGTACGAGCGATCGGGGGTAGTGAACGCCATCAGCTCCACCTTGTCGAACTGATGCTGCCGGATCAAGCCGCGGACGTCGGAGCCGTACGATCCGGCCTCACTCCGGAAGCAGGGTGTGTAGGCGGTGTAGCGGATCGGCAGGTGGCGGCCGTCGACGATCTCGCCGCGGTGCATGTTCGTCAGCGGCACTTCCGCCGTCGGCACCATGTAGAGATCCCAGTCACCGGCGATCTTGAAGAGGTCCGCTTCGAACTTCGGCAGGTTCCCGGTGCCGGTCAGCGATGCGGTGTTGGCCATGAAGGGTGGTTCGACCTCGGTGTAGCCGTGCTCCTTCGTGTGGAGATCGAGCATGAAGTTGATCAGCGCCCGCGCCAGCCGCGCCCCGGCGCCGACCAGCACCGTGAACCGCGCCCCCGCGATCTTCGTGCCCCGCTCGAAGTCGATGATGCCGAGCGCCGGTCCCAGATCCCAATGCGCCTGTGGCTGGAAGCCCAGCTCGCGCGGCGTGCCGACGCGGCGCACCTCGACGTTGTCGGCGGCGCTCTTCCCCGCCGGGACGCTTGCGTGCGGCAGGTTCGGGATGGCGAGCAACCCACGGTTGCGCCGCTGCTCCAGCGCATCGAGCTCGACGCTGAGCTGCTTGATCTGCTGGCTGCGAAGACGATTCGCCTCCTGCACTGTCCCGATCTCGAGACCCTGCCGGCGTGCGCGCGCGACCTCGTCACCGGAGGTGTTCTGTTCGCGCTTCAGCCCCTCGACCTCCGGGAGCAGCCGGCGGCGGCGAGACTCCAGCGCCGCGAGTTCCTCGAGCTCGGCGGTCAAGTCGACGCCGCGATTGCGGAGTCCCGCGCGGACACTGTCGAGGTTGTCTCTGAGGAGGGCCGGATCGAGCATAAGTGTTGAGTTTATCTGAGATACGATGGCTGGCATGGACCGCCCGATCCGCAAGGCCGTCTTCCCCGCCGCCGGGCTCGGCACCCGGTTTCTCCCCGCCACCAAGGCCCAACCCAAGGAAATGCTGGTCCTCGTTGACAAGCCGGTCATTCAGTACGGGGTCGAGGAAGCGGTCCAGTCCGGCGTCGACAACATCGTCATCGTCACCGGGCGCGGCAAGAATGCGATCGAGGACCATTTTGATGTGGCGGTCGAGCTCGAGAGCTACCTCGAACAGCGCGGTAAGGTGGCGCAGCTCGAGGAGATCCGCAATATCTCCCGCCTGATCAACGTCTCCTACGTGCGCCAGGGCGAGCCGCTCGGCCTTGGCCACGCGGTGCTCGTCACGAAGAATCTGATCGGCGACGAACCGTTCGCGGTCGTCCTGGGAGACGACGTGATCGACGCCGATCCGCCGGCGCTGAAACAGATGATCGACGTCTACCACCGGGTGGGCGGGCCGGTGCTGTGCGTTGAACGCGTGCCGGTTGAAGACGTCTCGAGCTACGGCATCGTCGCCATCGATGAGTCTGAGGAGCTCGGCCGCGGCGTCTACCGCGTCAAGGATCTGGTCGAAAAGCCGAAGCGCGACGAGGCGCCGTCGAACCTGGCGATCATCGGCCGCTACATCCTCACGCCCGATATCTTTCCGGCGCTCGAGGCGACGACCAACGACGGCGCGGGCGAGATCCAGCTCACCAACGGCCTGCGCCGTCTGTTGAAGGACCGCCCGATTTATGCGTGTGAGGTGGATGGGGTCCGGCACGACACCGGCAACAAGCTCGGCTTTCTGAAGGCGATGGTCTACTTCGCCCTGCGGCGGCCGGATCTCTCCGAACCGTTCCGCCGCTACCTCTCGACACTCGACTTGAAGGTCGGCGCCGACGTCTAGGCTCTATTCCTTGGCGGCTGGCTTCGCCGAAGGGGTGCTGTCGGTCTTGCTCGCGGTGTCGCTCTTGGTTGTCTCGCTCTTCCCTGAGTCGCCTTTGCCGGAATCGCTTTTCGCGGCGTCAGGTTTCGCAGCGTCGGTTTTTGCTGCGTCGCCACTCGCCGCCGAATCGCTTTTCGCGGTCTTCTCGCTCCCACCCGCGTCAACGGTCCCTTTCTTCGCGTAGTCGGTGATGTAGAACCCAGATCCCTTGAACTGGATCGCCGGCGATGACAGCAGGCGCCGCACCGGCCCCTTGCCGCACTTGCGGCACACCTCGACGGCCGCATCAGAAAATGACTTCTGGATGACCTCGAACCGCTGGCCGCACGCCTCGCACTCGTACTCATAGAGGGGCACGTGACTACTCCAGCACCGCGTCCGCGTTGTCACCGAGTAGGAGCTGGCGGTGCGCCCAGAAGGGGGCGCTCCCCTGCTGCAGCACCGCATCGTGGAACGTCTTGAGCGAGAACTTCCCGCTCTGGCGTTCCTTGTAGTCGTTGCGAAGTTTCAGCATCATCAGCTTCCCTGCCGAGTAGACCAGATAGGTCGGATCGAATGTGCCGCGCTCGGCTTCCCGGCGCGCGGTGGCTTCCTCGAGGAACGCCTCGTCTCTGAAGAACCGCATCCCCTGCTCCACCGACAGGTCTTCGCAGTGCAGGCGGATACAGACGATGAAGCGCGCGAGGCGGACGAGCGCTTCCCCCAGTTGCCCGAGCTTGAGCGTGGCATCGCCGCGGTGGAAGCCGGCTTCGATCATCATGTGCTCGCAGTAGTGCGCCCACCCTTCGACGAAGGACGCTGGTGCGAAGAAGATCGACTTGCGGGTCTTCGACTCGACCTTCCGCAGGTGCTGATAGTGGAGGAAATGCCCGGGGAACACCTCGTGAATCGAGATGTTCCAGAGGGTCGGCAGGTTGAAGTCGCGCAGGTGCTCCTTCTGCCGCTCCGCCGGCCAGCTCCGATCGGCGTCGGTGAGATAGTAGTAGGCGCGGCGCGGCTTTGCTTCGAAGGGCCCTGGCGTCCACATGCTGGCGGAGGCCCAGCGATAGAAATCCGGTGAGGGCGCCACCACCACTGGCTCGCCATCGGGAATCGACACGATCGCCTGACGCTGGAGAAACTCCTCGAGTTCCTTCACCTGCGCCTGCGCGGTCTTCACGAGTTCGCCGGTCGCGGGCTGCTGCTCCTTCATGGCGCGCCAGGCCGCCATCGGATCGGCGCCATTCATCTTGCCGGCGACCGATCGGAACTCCTCCTGCACCAGGTGCAACTCGCGCTCGGCGATGGCGAGCAGGCGGTCGGCGCTGAGGGAAAGTCCCTCGTCCAGCTTCAGCTTGCGCTCGAACTTCTCGCGACCGAGACGGAACGACGCCTTCGCGCGCGGCGCGAGGTCGGTTTCGAGAAACTCGATATAGCCCTTGATGGCCGCGGCGGCTTCGGTCGATGTGTCGGCGAGGTCGCCGAGGATGTGCAGGTCGTCGAGTGAGGAAAAGGCGCGCGGCAGATCGGACTCGATGAACTTCAGCGCCCCCCGCCACGTTTCGAGGCCGACCTTGACGAAGATGCCAGGACACTCCTTGACGTTGTCGCGCGCGGCCTGCACCAGCCGCGGCACCTGCCGAAGCTTCGAGGCGACGCGGCGGGCCCGCTCCGCTTCCGGCGCGTAGGCAAAGAGCGCCTGCGTCGCGAGGCTGGTGCCGATGATCTCGGCGTAGAGCTGCGGGCTGCGCTCCGCCGGACGGATCTGCTCGAGGTCGAACATCCGCCCTTCGACATCGGCCGCCAGAATCCCGTGGTCGACGCGGTCGGACGGGGAGAGGTGCTGCGAATCGATCTGGTGAAGCCGACGCGAAAAACCCGCCAGTGCTCGTACGTGGGCATCGGTCGCCGTCCGGCTCAGATCGTCCAGCAGGTCGTCATGCAGGTGGACGCCGTCCAGGGTGGCGTTACTCGGGTGCACCTCGTGGAGGTACGCGAGATAGTCGT
>CANIBQ010000172.1 GCA_947465645.1 Acidobacteriota bacterium
AGCCCGAACGACGACACGTGGGACGGCGTGGCGCTGGCGCTCTTCCTCGAGAACGGCGCCATGACGTTCGCCGCCACGAAGTAGGCTGACTCATGGCACTCATTTTGGAGGGAAAATGCCGTTGGACATGAAGGGAGGACGCGTGAACGAACAGTCACGAGTGATGGCGGGCGCCCTGGTCGGCGCCCTGGTGGGGGCCGCGGCTGGCTACCTCTTCTTTACCGAGCGCGGCCAGGTGCTGCGGGACCGGATGGAACCGGCGGTGGACGAAATGAAGCGGGAGTTTACGAGATTTCGAAAGACCATCGACAAAGTGGGCGAGATGGCCAACGACGGCATGCGCGTCATGAACGAGTTCAACGCGGCGCGTTCGCAGTCGTCGTACGTCGGCGATCGCACCTCGCACTGACGGCCATGCCCGCAGGAAATCTGGACACGACGAACCTGCTGCTGGGGATCATGGCGGCGGTCAGCGTCCTCGAGGCGCTGCTGTTGATAGCCGTCGGCATCTTCGCGTATCGCCTGTACGCGCAGGCGATGCAGGCCGTTCGCGAGGTCGAACAGCGCCAGGTGGCGCCGCTCGTCGCGAAGGTCAACGTGCTGATGGATAGAGTTGACGGCATCCTGGGAGACGTGAAGGAGGTCACGACGCGCGTCACGAAGCAGACCGAGCGCGTCGATCTGGCCATTCACGGGACGATGGAGCGGGTGGACGAGACCGCCGCCCGCGTACGGAGCTCGGTGGCGTCGCGGCTCGGGCGCGTGTTCGCGCTCGCGCACGGCGTGAGATGCGCGATGGACGGGATTTTCAACGGCCGGCGGGCCTCGGGAGAGGCGCCCGCGGCGTAAACGACCCTGAGGGGGAGGAGCAACAATGGCGGACAGCGACAATCGTTACGAGAATGCAGGCGGCGGCGGTGGGTTCATGCTGGGACTGCTGACGGGCACCGTGCTCGGCGCCGGCCTGGGGATGCTCCTGGCGCCCAAGGCGGGCAACGAGCTTCGCGGCGCCATCGGAGAGCAGGCCCGCAGCATTGGCAATATCGCCAACGAGCAGTACAAGAAGGCCTCCGAGAACGCGAACGGCTGGGCGGAACGCGGCCGCGAGTTCGTGGACAAGGCGCGTGACGCGGTCGTTCGCGGCGCCGAAGAAGCGCGCAGCTATGCGCCGACGGCGCCCGGCGGCACCGGGGTGACAGGCGCGCCTGGCGCCACCGGTTCGACGGGCAGAGACTTCGGCCGCTCATAAATCGTCAGGCGGAGACCTCCGGGTCTCCGCCTTTGTCATAATGCGAGGGTGACGCCGGCCCGCATGCTGCGCCGCTTGCGCGCGGAGCTCCGCTTTTCGGGCCTCGCCGCGTGGCGCGCGCTCGTTCAACTCGTCAACAGCAACGCTCTGACGCACGCGGCGGCGATCGCGTACTACGCCCTTCTCTCGCTCTTTCCATTTCTCCTCCTCGTCATCTCGATGCTCGGATCGGTCACCGCCGCCGATGAAGACCGCCTCGCGGTGCTGACCTTCGTGTTCCGGTACTTTCCCACCCAGCTCGATTTCGTCGCCACCCAGCTCGACGCGTTCCGTCAGACGCGCGTGCAGATCGGCCTGGCTGGCAGCGTCGCGCTGATCTGGGCGTCACTCGGGGTGTTCGGCGCCATCACCAGCGCCGTCAACGAGGCCTGGGGCGTGGAGAAGCAGCGCGGCTTTCTCAAGCACCGCATGGTGTCGTTCCTCATGCTCGTCGCCGCAGGGGGAGTGATGATCGTCGCGCTCGTGCTCGTGGGCTTCATCGAGGTGGTGCAGGCGCGATGGTTCGGCGGGATGGTGGCGCGCTTTCAGTGGATGGAGGCGGCGCAGACGCTGACGTTCCGGTATTCGGCCACCATCCTGCTGATCTTCGCGGTGGGACTCGTCTTCTATTTCATCCCGAACGCGAAGACGCGATTCCGCGACGTCTGGGTGGGCGCGATCGTGACCGGCGTGCTGTGGCGGCTCGCGTTCGATGGCTTCGCGTGGTATATCGGGAGCAACAGCCGGATGACCATGATCCATGGATCGATCGCCACGGTCGTGGTGTTCCTGCTCTGGATCTATGTGTCTGCGGCGATCCTGATGTTCGGCGTTGAATTCACCGCCTCGTACGCGCGCCTCCGGCGGCGCCGTCCCGAAGAGATGCCGGCCGCCCCGACACCGAGGACGTGATGCTCTATCCACCAGTCATCGCCCTGCTCCTGGCCATCACCCTGGTGTCGGTGCAGGAGGAGATCGACATCGGCAAGCAGACCGACGCACAGGTTCGCCAGCAGATGCCGGAGCTGCGCGACAGCGCGACCATCAATTACATTCGGGCGCTCGGCCGGCAATTGACCGCCCGCGCGGCGGGCCCCAAGTATCCCTACACGTTCTCGGTCGCCGACTACCGCGAGATCAACGCCTTCGCCCTGCCGGGTGGGCCGGTGTGGCTGCATCGCGGCGTGCTGCAGGCGGCGACCAATGAGTCGCAGGTCGCTGGCGTGCTCGCCCACGAGATTGCGCACGTGGCGCAGCGGCATGCGGCCGATCAACTCACGAAGGCTATGATGACGAACTGGGGATTGAGCGCGCTCGGCGCCATCCTCGGCAACAGCGGCGGCGCGGGCACGGCGCAGGTGGCGGCGGGCTTGCTCGCCAACGGCGTGTTCCTGAAGTTCAGCCGCGACGACGAGCGGGAGGCAGACGAGGTGGGGTTGCAGATCATGCGGCGGGCGGGCTGGGATCCGCGGGGAATGATCGAGCTGTTCGAGATATTGCGGAAGGAACAGAGCCGCGACCCCGGGAGCGTGGCGGTGTTCTTCTCGAGTCACCCCTCTCCGCAGGATCGAATTGCGCGCCTGCAGGCCCAGGCGGCCGGCAACCGCGGTGGGCGCCGCGACAGCCAGCAGTTTCAATCCATTAAGGCACGCCTGCTGAAGATGCCCGCCGCGAAGGCGATGCCGCGTGGCTAATCGGCTCGCGGGAGAGCAGAGTCCCTACCTTCTCCAGCACAAGGACAATCCGGTCGAGTGGCATCCGTGGGGCGAGGAGGCGTTCGAGAAGGCTCGCCGCGAGGACAAGCCGATCTTCCTGTCCATTGGCTACTCGACGTGCCACTGGTGCCACGTCATGGAGCATGAGAGCTTCGAGGATGCGGGCGTCGCGAAGGTCGTCAACGACGGTTTCGTGGCCATCAAGGTCGATCGCGAGGAGCGTCCCGACGTCGATCGCGTCTACATGACGTTTGTCCAGGCCACGACCGGCTCTGGCGGCTGGCCGATGAGCGTCTGGCTGACGCCGGACCTGAAGCCGTTTTACGGCGGGACCTACTTTCCGCCGACGTCCCGGTGGGGACGGCCAGGGTTCATCGAGATCCTTCAGGAGATCTCGCGGGTGTGGCGCGAAGAACGCGGCAAGGTGCTGGATTCCGCATCCACCATCCTCGACCGCATTCGGAATTACGGGGCAAGCGCCGCGGGAACGGAGGTGCCGCCGCCGGCCGCGCTCGAGGGCGCGGTGCGGGAGTTTGGCGCGGCCTTCGATGCGCGCCGCGGCGGCTTTGGCGATGCGCCGAAGTTTCCCCGGCCGAGCGAGCTGCTGTTCCTGCTGCGCGAGCACGCGCGGACAGGCGCGCCCGAGCCGCGCGACATGGTGCTCGTGACGTTGCGGGCGATGGCGCTCGGCGGGATGCGGGATCATCTCGGCGGCGGGTTTCACCGCTATTCGGTGGACGGCGACTGGCGCGTGCCGCACTTCGAGAAGATGTTGTACGACCAGGCGCAACTGACGCTGGCGTACCTCGAAGCGGCGCAGTTGACCGGTGAGGCGCTGTACGCCGACGTTGCCGCCGACACGCTCGGGTACGTGCTGCGCGATCTGACCGATGCGGGTGGCGGCTTCTATTCGGCCGAAGACGCCGACAGCGTGCCTCCCGAGCAGGCGGGCGATCCGAAGCCTTCTAAGAGCGAAGGCGCCTTCTATATCTGGCGCGACGAGGAGATCGCGAGCGCGCTCGGAACCGACGCCGACGTCTTCCGGATGCGGTTCGGCGTGCTGCCAGACGGAAACGCTCCCTTCGATCCGCAGGCGGAGTTCACGCACAAGAACCTGCTGCATACCGCCCGCTCAATCGATCAGATCGTCGAGGCGACGGGCCGTGGGCGCGACGAGGTCGAGGCGGCCCTGGTGCGCAGCCGCGAGGTGCTGCTGACGCGTCGAGCGTCCAGGCCGCGACCGCATCTCGACGACAAGATCCTCACCGCCTGGAACGGGCTGATGATCGCGGCGCTTGCCCGCGCAGGCCGGCAATTGCCAGGGGGGGAGCGCTATCTCGACGCGGCGCGGCGCGCGGCCGGCTTCATCCGGGACCACTTGTGGAACCCAGCGACGGGCACGTTGCTGCGGCGTTACAGGCAGGGCGACGCGCGTGTGGACGGGTACGCCGAAGACCACGCCTACCTGGTGTTCGGGCTCCTCGAGCTGTTTCAGGCTGACGGCGATCCCGCATGGCTCGAGTGGGCGTTGACGCTGCAGCGCCGCATGGACGAGCTCTTCTGGGATGTCGAACAGGGCGGCTGGTTCAGCACCACGGGGCGTGACCCGTCGGTATTGCTGCGGCTCAAGGAGGACTATGACGGCGCCGAACCCTCGGCGAGCGCGGTAGCCGTACTCAACCTGCTGACGCTGTCACATCTGGCGGGCGATGCCACGATGACCGGGCGGATCGAGAAGACGCTGGCCGCGTTCGCGATGCGCGCCACGCAGCAGGGGCGCTCGGTGCCGATGATGCTCGCCGCGCTCTCGACGTATCATGCGGGGATGCCGCAGATCGTCATCGTCGGCGGTCGAGAGGCGGCCGACAGCGCGGCATTGACGGCTGCCGTGCGCGAAAAATACCTGCCGACCGCGGTGTTCGTGCCGGTGGGGGCGTCAACACGCGGCGCGCTGGCGGGACTCCTGCCATGGATTGCCGCGATGCCGGCGCGCGACGGTCGAGCGACGGCATATGTCTGCCGGGACTTTGCGTGTCAGCAGCCGACCACCTCCGCCGAGGAGTTGCGTTCTCAGCTCGCCAGCCTCCGCTGAGGTAATCTTTTTTCATGGAATTCTCTGTTGATATCTGGGTGCGGGGCGAGCAGCACGCGACGACCGAGGTCATCGCCACCGTGCCGCGCGAGCCGCGCGAGTGGACCGACGGCGACGTGGTGTCCGTGCTCGAAGAAATGCTGCGAACGCTCGACCGGGCGAAGAATCCCGACGCCGATCCGGACCGCCCGGTGTCGCTGCGCGGTTTCAGTTGGATCGTCAACCCCTTCGAATCAGGCGGGGTCGTCATCGCGCTGGAGCTCACGCTCGGGGCGGTCGTCGCGGGCCCGTTCGACATCCCAGAGAGCGAGTTGAGCGCGAAGATCAACCGCGTGGTCAGCGCGCAGCGCCCGATCAGCCAGACGATTCACTAGAGAGCGTTTTCCAGACGTACGTAGTGTCCGCCTTCAGGCGGACCTCAGAGCTCGGCCCGTTAATCGCGGTCCGGCTAAAGCCGGACACTACGTACGAATGGAATCTGGTCTAGAAAAGGTTCCGCGTTCCCGGTTCCGGGTTCGGGTTCCTGGTTCGCGTTCTTGGTTCGCGGTTCGTGGGCTCGCCTGTGAATTTGCGGGTGGTACACTGCATTTTGCCGCCGGGGTGGCGAAACTGGCAGACGCACGGGACTTAAAATCCTGGGTTCCTCACGGAGCGTGCGGGTTCGATTCCCGCCCCCGGCACCAATGAATAAGCCATGTTTCGA
>CANIBQ010000173.1 GCA_947465645.1 Acidobacteriota bacterium
ACGTTGCGCCCGTGGTCGTTGAGCGCGCGCGCATCCGAGTGGGAGAAGATGACCGGCGCCTCGGAGACGCGGATCGCATCCTCCATCGTTCCGGGTGACGTGTGGCTGAGATCGACGATCATGCCGAGGCGATTCATCTCGCGCACGACTTCCTCGCCGAACTTCGACAGCCCGCCGCTCTTCGGCTTGTCCGTGCCCGAATCGGCCCACGCGGTATTGGTGCTGTGCGTCAGCGTCAGGTAGCGCGCGCCGGCGGCGTGAAACATGCGCAGCGCGGCCAGCGAGTTGTCGATCGAGTGGCCGCCTTCCATGCCGATGAGCGAGGCAATGCGTCCGGCCTTGAAGATGCGCTCGACGTCGGCGGCGGTGGTGGCGAGCTCGAACGTCTCGGGGTACTTGCGGACCATCCGGTGCACGATGTCGATCTGCTCGAGCGTGGCGACGATCGCCGCCGGGCCCTGGATCATCACCGGAATGTAGACAGACCAGAACTGCCCACCCACACCACCTGCGCGCAGGCGGGGAATGTCCGTCATCAGCTTCGGCTGCGGCACCCTGATGTCGAGCTTCGCAAGATCCCGCTCGGCATTGTGCTGTCGCAGCGCCCACGGATAGTCGTTGTGGCCGTCGATGAGCGGAACCTGTTTGTGAAGAGCTCGAGCGCGCGCGAGGAAGTCGCCCTGCGCTGAGACGCCGGCCGAACACACGATCAGGAAAATAGCGAGCCGGCGCGCGTGCTTCATCGTGGCGCCTTGGCGAGGCTGATCAGGTTCGCGAACTGACGGTAAGCGCCTGGCACGCCGGCGGGAAGCTGGCGGAACCAGGCGTACGCGGTGTACACGTAGCGTCCCTTCCCGACATCCGCGTAGACCTCGCCGCCGTTACGCGGCGGTTCGCCGGGATCCGCTGACGCGAGCAGCGGCACGTATCTCGGATCGAAGGTGTTGAACTCGTACAGATCCCGTTCCTGGACCCATCCGTTGAAGTCGGCCTCCGTGATGCGGTTCGGAAAGGTGAACACAGGATGGTTGGGCGCGAGGATCCTTACAGCCGCGTTCTCATCCGTCACGCGAATGTTCATCGGCGCCGCGGCGGGATACGGCGGCAGGCCTCTCGCCGTGTAATCGCCCTGCTGGTACTGGACGATCAGCGCGCCGCCGCGCTCCATGTACTGCCGCAGCCGGCCGTTGTTGGCGGCAAACGCCGGCCGCGCTTCCGACGCCCGGATGCCGACGACGATCGTGTCGAATCGCGAGAGGTCGCCCGTCGCCAGCATCTCGTCGTCGATCATCGTCACGTCGAGTCCCATGCGGCGCAGGGCGTCTGGCACCTGGTCACCGCTCCCCATCAGGTAGCCGACCGTGGTCTGCGTCAGCTTGAGATCGAGCACTTGCGCTGTGGACGTGGCCGGCCAGTACAGCCGGTGCGTCTGGATGTGCGGGTACGCCACCTCCTGCATGTCGCGCGAGTAGGTCGTGGAGCCGACGACGGCCTCGGCGACGATGTCGAACTTGCCTGCGGTGCGTCCAGCGGGTGCGGTCACGGTAAATGGCGTTGACGTCCTCTCGCCCTTGTTCGCGAACGCGAATGGAGCCTGGGCCGGCGTGGACGTCCACCCCTGCGGCAGCCGCAGCCGCAGCGTCCCCGTGATCGGCTGCGGCGAGAAGTTCGTCGCCCGCACGACGAGACGCTGCTGGTGTGCGCTCGTCCCGAGCGGGACGATCAGGAGGGGCGAGTCGAGACCGACGGTCACCGCGGGCACGACGTTGAACTCACGGCGAAGCTCACCGCGGATCCCGTCCGCGACGCGGTACTCGACCGGGCGCGAGACGTCGATGGCGGCACCGGCAATCGTGAGCGTCACGGTCGCCGTCATCAGCGGCGGCGCGAAGGGGAGTCCCTTCGGGGCGGCGTCCGACCAGCGATACGCGTCACCCTGTCGCGGCTGCTCGAGGTAGTACGGCTGGGTCGCCGTCGCGTTCGGCGCGACGGTCACCAGGTAGCGCGCGTCGCGCGTCGGCACCTCGCGGCGTCCTCCCTGGCCCTGCGGCGGCGCGGCTGGCGGTGCCTGATCGATCGTCCAGCCTGCTGGCGCCGTCACACTGGACGCGCCGATTTCCACCGGCGCCCCCGGAGGGACGAACGTTCGCACGGAGACGACCACCGCACCGCCGGGGACCATCGTCTCCACATCCGAGAGCGGATCGACGACAGCGCCCGCGGCACGGACGAGGGCGTCGGCGAAGTCCTGTTCCTTGAACGCGAGTAGGAAGTCGGCATCGGCCCACGCGTCGGTCGTGCCCCCGGCGGCCTTCGCCGCCGCGCGCGCGGCGCGTGTGGCGTGCAGCCCGGTGGCCAGCACCGGAACGATGGCCGACGGATTGAGTGGTTCGTACTCGTCGAGCGCGCGCCTGGCGGCCGCGTCCATCGCCTGCAGTTCGGATCTGATGGCTCCATCAGGAAGGCCCGCAAGCGTTGCGAGGCCCGGCACGGTGACGTCGATCCCGTCGAACGCGGATTGCTCCTTCGCCACGGGCCCCAGAACGCTTTCGAGCAGGATCAGCCCGGAGATCGCCGGTCCGCGCATCTCGATCTGGCCCTGCTGCTGGGTCTTGTGCTGGCTTCGGCCCTCGATCGCGATCTCCGCGTAGCTGCGTCCGATGACCGGATCGAGCACGCCGGTCTGTACTTCGAGCGTCGCGCCCCCCGCGCCGGGGCCGAAGCCAACGCCTCGATAGAGCTTCTTTGCCTGCCAGGGACGGAGCCCTTCCTTCAACTGCCCGGGAAACTGCGCCGGGTCGCCCGCGGCCTTGAAGGCGAGCGGCGTGAGGCGTCCGGCCATCTGATGCTGGCCGTGGCCGTCGGCCGGCGTACCGCTCATCCGCGAGTTGACGACGAGCGGCCGGAAGGTGCGGATGACGCGTACCATGTCGTCGAGCGTCTCCTGCTCGTTCCACTTCATCTGCGCTTCGGCGAGCGTCTTCGAGAAGCCGTAGTCGAAGGTCCGCGTAAAGAATTGCTGCGCCCCGTCCAGCCGGCGCGCCTGCAGCAGCTCCTCGGTGCGGATGACGCCCAGCGCGTCGAAGAGCTCCGGGCCGATGATGTTCTGGCCGCCTTCGCCGCGATTGAGCGAGAGATATCCAACGCGCGCGTTGTCTCCACGAGCGGTCCGCGCAAGCAGCGTCGAATCCTCATCGTCGGGATGCGCGCCGGTGTGGAGAAAGCTGGCCGTCGTCTGCAGGCGTTCGAGTGTCTGGGTCAGGCCGCTGGCACCGAAGTCGTACACGGGCCGGACCTGCGCGTCGATCGGCGCGCGCAGGAGCCACGCCGCGGCCATGACCACTGCGAAGAGCCCGGTGAATCGGCGCATGTCAGGAGGATAGCAGACGCGAAGAGCCGCGCTCGCACACCAGGCTCATCGCGCGCTTCTCGTCGTCTGCATGTGTCGCCACGGTCGGCACGAAATGCCAGTCGCTCTGAAGACGGTCGCGAGTGATGTCGAGCAGCACGTAGCCGTTGCTCTGGCCTTCGAGATATTTCAGGTGCGGCAGGCTCGCGCGCAGGCCCGGCTCGCCTGCGCGGAGCAGGGGATCGGTGAAGAGCGGCGGCGAGCTGATGGCCGGGGCGACGATCTCCACCGCCAGCGATCCGTCACCGGTGGCGGCGGTGTAGCCCTCCCACGCATTGCGAGGCACGTTGAAGCCCCACGAGCTGTGGACGTCGCCGGACAGAATGGCGACGTCGCGAATCCGCTCCTTGTCGATGAAGTCGATGACGCGCTCGCGCGCCGCCTGGTATCCATCCCACGTGTCGGCGAGCACCACCGGACGACCCGGCAGCGCCAGTCGCGAGAACATCACCTGCTGTCCGATGAGGCGCCAGCCGGTGCCGCCGCGCTGCGACGACCGGAGCTGGTCGAAGAGCCATCGCTCCTGTGCACTCCCAAGCAGCGTCCGATCCGCACGGGAGAGGGCGGCGACATCAGCCGGCGCGACCTGCTGATCGCGCAGTCCTCGCGTGTCGAGCATGACGAGGTGCGCCAGCGATCCAAACCGGAAGCTTCGATACAGGTGGATGCCGCCGCCCGACTCGCGGATCGGCATCCATTCGAGGTAGGCGCGGTACGCCGCCGCCCTGCGCGTCGGCCAGTCACCCTCGCCCTGGTCGGGATTGTGATTCGCCGCGCCGCCGGACCAGGCGTCGTTGGTGAGCTCGTGGTCATCCCACACCGCGATGAATGGGTGGCGGGCGTGCGCGTTCTGGAGGTCGATGTCAGTGCGGTAGGTTGCGTAGCGGATGCGATAGTCGCTCAGCGTCACCGCTTCGCGGCGCGGCTCCGGAATCCGGAAGAGCGACGTGCCGTCGCCGTAGACGCCATTTTGAAATTCGTAGATGTAGTCGCCGACGTGGACGACCGCGTCGAGGTCGTCGCGGTTGGCGAGGCACCAGTAGACGTTGAAGAATCCGGAGGGGTAGTTCGAGCAGCACACGTGCGCGAGGCGGACGCGATCGGCCGCCGAGGGCAGCGTCTTCGTGCGTCCGACGCGGGACCGCTCTTTCCCCATCTCGAACGCGTAGAAGTACGGCCGCCCGGCGTCCAGGCCGCCGGCGTCAACCTTCACCGTGAAATCGCGCGCGGCCGACGTGCGGGCGGTACCGCGCCGCACCACCTTCGTCAGGCCCTCATCGGAGGCGACCAGCCATCGCACCTCGACGGGTCCTGCCCCTGCGTCAGCCGCCGGCGTCACGCGCGTCCAGAGGATGACGCGGTCAGCCAAAGGATCCCCGCTCGCCACGCCGTGCCGGAATATCGGCGATCCGCCCGGTGTCCCGGTCTGCGCGTCCAGCAGCGCCGGCAGGCACACGCTCGACGCAGCCGCGGTCCAGAGGAATTGCCGGCGGGAAAGCGTCACGGGACTGATCGTAGTCCGAACACGAAACGGCGGGACTACACGATCAGATGGGGGCGCCGCCCGCCGCGGCCTTGTCGGCCTGCGCCGCCGACTCGCCGCCTTCGCGCTACGCGCTTCGGCGCGCCAAGCCACATGCCGGGAAATCGCCCTCCGACTCGCCGTCCTTCCGCTGACGCGTTGACTAGAAGCTGATTCGAGGCAACGTCTGTCAGGCGCAATCGGACCTTCAGTGGTAATCCGGGCGCCGGAGTGCACACGGACCGAAGTCAACGCGGAAGACTCGCTCCGCGCGATTTCCGGATCTCGGCGCGGCATGTTCCGACGGCGGCACAGGCCGACAAGACCGCGGCGAGCGTCGGTAACGAATGGCCTGCAAGTCTTCCGAACAGGCCTGGTAATCCAGGAAGCCCTGCTGCGTCCTGTCTCTTACGCGATTTCCGTGGGGTTGTCCCCGCGAGCCAGAAACACGCTTGTGCCCAGATACGCGGCAGCGGTGGAGAAGTGTTATGCAGGTCGGCCCAATCGACGATCGTGGGGCTCCATTGCTTCAAACAAATGCCTGCGCACGTAGAACTTGCCGGATATCCCCGGTCTGGCGGGTTCGGCGTTATGCTGCGGGCGTCGCAGGGTTACCGAGATATGCCGGTCGGCCTACTACTAGTTGGGCAGACATCGTCGACGTCAAGGCTTTGGGTCAATGACGTACGGCGTATGATCGTGACGTGAAGTTCGAGTGGGATCCAAACAAGGCGAAACGGAATCTCGTCAAACATGGGGTGTCGTTCGAAGACGCTGCAGCGGTGTTTGCCGACCCGCTCGCGGGGACAATTTCCGATCCGCTCCACTCAGGCGAGGAGGCTCGGTTCGTTACGCTGGGCCA
>CANIBQ010000174.1 GCA_947465645.1 Acidobacteriota bacterium
CGACCACGCGCGCCACGCCGCCGCGGCACACGATCGCGACGCACCTCGCGCCCGCTCAGCCGACCGACTTTCAGGGCATATTCAGTCGTTTTTCAGCAAGCTCCTAGCGAATGGACGCCGGGCGAAAGTGGCGGACGCGGGCGGACCGAATCGCTAACGAAATCGTCCGAAGCGTCCGCCTGAGTCCACCCGCTTTCGACTGCCGACAGTTCGTAATCAGCAGGTCGTCGGTTCGAGTCCGACTGCCGGCTCCATTTATTCAGGAACACAGGCTCCGGAGGGGAGCTTGACGGCTTCAGTTGCCCCGCTCTACTGTGAAGACGCTGGAGTCATGGCCGACGAATCAACCACCCGCCGACTTGTGCGCCTGAGCGATTCGCTGCGCGACGCTGTTCAGAATCCCAAGGCCTTCCAGATAACGCCCGACGAAGTCGAGAGCCTGACGAGGATTCTTGAACGAGTCGACCAGCTGATCTCCCGCTCGCGGAAAATGTAACCATCACGACGGCGAGGGCTTCAACGGTGGCGCGGAGATCGGACTGAGCTCAATGGTCGTGTGAGCCGTCAGGATTACTTCCGGCGCCGCGGGCCGGCGGACCGTATTGCGCGCGATGGCCAACTCCGCGGCGATCGCCTTCGCGCCCCACCCGCGATTCGTCAACTCACGAATCGCAGTCACGATCCCGCCTTCGACCACCGGCACCTCCGCTATCGGAGATACCAGAACCTCTCGCCCTTGCTCCATCCGACCCTCCCTCCTGGAGGGGGTCAGAATCAGTGTCGCAAGGGGGTCAATATCACTGTCGCTCTACAACCGGATGTCGGGCAAGCCCAGGCACGCAAGAAGCCCGCAAAGGACGAATCGGCGCACCTGGTCGGTTGTAGCCGGCAGCCGAACTTCATAAAATCAGAAATATCAGTGAGGGTGAACATGAAGCAATTCGGCGCAGTGCTGGTTCTGGCAGGCGTTCTCACAACAATCGGGCTCGCCGTGCGCGCCCAGGAACGGCCGGCGGCATTCGTGCCGGTGACCGATGGCATTCTGCGACAGCCTGCGGCCGCCGATTGGCTGTCGTGGCGCCGTACCACAAACGGGTGGGGGTACAGCCCGCTTGAGCAGATCAACCGGACCAATGTCACCAGGCTCCAAGAGATCTGGTCACGGGAAATGGGTGCCGGCCGTCAGGAAGCCACGCCGCTGGTCTACCAGGGAACGATGTACCTGCCGCACCCGAGCGATTTCATCCAGGCGCTCGATGCGGCGACCGGTTCCGTACGCTGGGAGTACCATCGCGCGCTGCCTGCCGACCTGCAGCGTGCCAACGAGGCGAACCGCAATCTCGCGATCTACGGCAGCACGATTATCGACACCAGCTCGGACAACCAGGTGTTTGCGCTCGACGCCGCCACCGGCCGACTCGCCTGGGAAACGCGCATCTACGATCACACGAAGCCAGCCACCGCCAGCGGTGGGCCGATCATCGCGAACGGCAAAGTCATTGCCGGTCGCAATTGCCTGCCCAACGCCGGGCCCGACGGCTGTATCGTCACCGCGCACGACGCGCGCACCGGACGCGAGCTCTGGCGCGTGCGGACAATTCCAAAGGCGGGGGAACCGGGCTACGAGTCGTGGGGAAGCGTACCGCCCGAGCAGCGATTGCACGTCGGCACGTGGATGCCGCCTAGCTACGACGCGGAACTGAACCTCGTGTTCATCGGCACGTCAGTGACGAGCCCCGCCCCAAAGTTCGCGCTCGGTGGCAACGACAACCAGCACCTGTACCATAACTCCACACTGGCGCTCGACGCCGACACCGGCAAGCTGGTGTGGCACTACCAGCACGTGGTCGATCACTGGGATCTCGATCACCCGTTCGAGCGCATTCTTGTGGAGACAGCCGTCGCGCCTGACGCCTCGGAAGTGACCTGGATCAACCCGCGTATCCGTCCGGGCGAACGCCGGCCGGTGATGACCGGGATTCCCGGTAAGACCGGCATCATCTACACGCTCGATCGACGCACCGGCGAATTTCTCTGGGCGAGGGCGACGGTCTTTCAGAACGTCGTCAGTCGGATCGACGGCTCCACCGGGGGGGTGACCGTCAATCCGGACGCGCTCTTCACCGCACTCGGCCAGGAGAAGCTGATTTGTCCCGGATCCAGCGGCGGGAAGAACTGGCCAGCCGGCGCTTACAGCCCGCTGACCAATGCGATGTACCAGCCGATGCAGCAAATCTGCATGACGATGTCGCCGAACACCGCGCGGCCTGGAGGAACGTCGCTCTATGGATTCAACAGCCGCACGTTGATCTCGCCGGGTACCGACAAGGTTGGCGTGATCTACGCCGTGTCGGCAGAAACCGGAAAGACCTTATGGAAGCACGAGCAACGAGCCGGCATGCTGTCGCTGGTCGCCACTGGCGGTGGCCTGATCTTCGCCGGCGACGCGATGGGCTCGCTCAAGGCGCTTGATGACCGCAGCGGGCAGGTCCTGTGGGAAACCAATGTTGGCGCGCCGCTGAGCGGCTACCCAATCACCTACGCGGTCAACGGCCGCCAATACCTAGCGGTGAGCACCGGCGTCTCAAATACGTCAACGATCACCGCGCGGCTTACGCCCGAGTTGCAGACCGCCGCGCGCAATCGCATCGTCGTCTTCGCGCTGCCGTAGCCATCCGCGGAAGGATCAGGGCATGCCAGGTACTCGCGCCGGAAGTGAATGTCCAGGAGTTATTCGGCGGGAACCTTCAAGCGGTCTGCCTCGAGCGGGAGTCCCCCATTCCCCTCGCGTTGAACTGGCTACTGCGCACTGAAGCCTTCGCCAACGAGCGTCTTGCCGGTGTCCTTGTTGCAGCCACCCTTCGGCATGGTCGTGCCGCAAGTAATCAACATGCCGGAGAGCGCCCCGAAATGCCGGCCGTCGCGTAGCGGCGACAAGCGCACCGTGAAGATCGTCCCTTCCGGGAACGTCTCCCTGGTGACACCCTGCCGCGCCATCGCCGCGGCCGAGCCGCCCTCGACGCCCCACTGCTCCGGCTTGCCATCCTTCATGATTGGCATCCCATTGTTGTCGAGCAGCACGAACAGCAACTGCGCGTGGTTGGAGCCCGGGATGTAGCGCGTCACTCTGCCGGTGAGTACTCGCGGTTTCGTCTGGTCGTACATCGCGAACGAGTGGTGCGACCATGCCGGCACCGGCGCCGACGCCGACAGGGCGAGCACCGCGGCGACGCACAGCATCGGTATTCTCATTCGGGCTTCCTCCACCCCTTCTCGAAGTGCTCTTCCCAGTTCTGCGCCCACGGGCGGCCGAAGTAGTCGATGTAGCCGGCATCACCGGGTACCAGTTGCGTCGGCCTGCCGTCTGCGCCGTTGAGGATCGTGCTCTGCACCCGGCACTCGACGAACGTGAACCGCGTCTCGGGGTCTTCGAGGCCGACGCGGAAGATCCACGGCGTCGAGGTATGCAGCGGCCGCGTGAACGCGTCCGGGTCGTAGAACGTGGCGTCGACCGTGAGCGTGCGGCCGTCCGCACTCGGCGTGAAGGTCTCGACGATCTCGAGGTCACTGCTGAACTCGAACATCGAGTGCGACAACGTCCATCCCTGGATATTGGCGGTCCAGGCGACCAGCGTATTGCCATTCCAGAAGCCGACCGTCTCGCCATACCACTGCGGCACCTGCTGCACGTGCTTGCGGCCGATCAGGACGCGGCGCAGAAAGTTGTCGGCGATGCCGCTGAGGAACTGCACCTGGTGCGGCGTCGTCATCACTTCGATGTCGCCGCCCAGCGACGCCTCCGCCCACCAGCGCATCATGCCTTCCGGATAGCAGAACGACGCCATCCACTGCGGCGAGTTGTTGACGACTTCGTGGTAGTTCTGCTGCACCATCCGCTTGCGGTACTCCGGCGTGAGCAGCGACAGCAGCGTCGCGGTCTGCAGGTTGCGACCGTAGATCCACTGCTCGCCCGCGGCACCCCGCCGGAAACGCCCATCCCAGTTCGGCAAGGTCGCGCGCGTGTGCGTCGTCGGACCGCCCTCGCGACGAGCCTGTGCCATCAGCGCGTCGTAGTGCGCCTCGGCCGTTGTATAGGGGTAGGGACTGACGATTTGCGCGACCGGACGATCGAGATTGCAGTCGCCCCACGTTCCGAAACGCTGCTCGCGCACCATGTCGGTGAGTGCTCGGGGCGTGTTGCAGCGGGAGTAGCGCTTGTCGAGCCAGTTGGCGCTGTCGAGGTAGAAGTTCGTGGTGTTGAACAGGTCAATCGCCAGCGGCTGTACCCCTGCCGGCGGATTGACTGTCGCCACCGCCGCCCCGCGCCCCGGGCCGCCGCCCCGACCGCCGGCCCCTGCGGCCCCTCCGCCCTGCGCGGAAGCGTCGCCCGCATTGGTTGGCTGGGCCTGCGATGCGCGCGCATCCAGACGAAAAGACACCCCCGCCAGCCACGCCGCCGCCAGCGCAACAGCCCCGATCGTTACTCGTACGCGGCCCATCTCTACCTCTCCTACCGGCTACGACGGCCAACGCGCACGACTGCCGTGACGACGCGTGCCGGTCCGCCACCGAGACATCTACTTGGACCGGCCGCCGAAACCTCGCGCCAGCATCGGCAGCCTGAAGATAGTCTTGGCGTTGTTACGGACGCCCTGCGGCGTGGTCGCCTCGGTGCCATCGCTGTTGAGCGCCCCGCTCCCGACCACGTAGAGGGCTCCCTTCTCTCGGCCGGCGAACGCCACGCTGATCACCGGTCGCGGCGTCGGGATCAGGCCAAGGTACTTCCCGTCGGCGCCGAGCACCTGCACGCCCGGATTCGACGTGACGTAGAGTCGCCCCTCGGCATCGATGGCCAGGCCGTCGCCACCGCCGCCCCCTTCGAGCCTGCCGAAGTCACGCTGGTTGCGCGTCGAGCCGTCCGCCATCACGTCGAACGCCACCACGACCGGCCCGTTGGTCACGTAGAGCGTCCGCTCATCGCGACTCAGCATGATGCCGTTGGTGCGGAGGTTCTCGCCGACGGTAGTCACCACGCCGGCCCGGCTGACGTAGAAGGCGCCGCCGGACGTAAAGTAGGCGCCGCCACGGGCGTCGACCACGAGGTCGTTGATCCGGCCAAGCGACCGGCCGTTGATGGCGGTGGCCAGGGTGCGTCGCTCGGCCACCGGATGAATGACGGCGATCGCCGTCGGCTCGTTGCAAGGCGCACCGTTCAGGCCGGGGTCTGTGCAGGTCCGCTGCACGGCGACAAGGCGTCCCTGGGCATCAAGCGCCAGCGACCCGGTGCCGTGGGTGTCGTCGACGAACACCGACACACGATCGTCAGCGTCGAGCTTGCGCACGCGGCTCGGCTGTTCCTGTGCGAACAGCAGGCCGCCGTCCGGCGTGCCGACGAGGCCATCGGCGTTATCGGTCCCTTGCCACGCCAGTGTCCACCGTGCGCCGGCGGCCACCACTCCGGGGATGGCGGTGACCACGGCCTCGCGCACGCGGGGTCCGCTCGCGTCCTGGGCCGAGGCCAGCGACGCCACGCATAGGAACGCCAGGCTGCCGAATCGGGCGCTAGTCACACGGAACCGGCTTGAACTTGCTGCCGTCCGCTTCCTTCTTGAAGTGCGAACTGCGCGCCATCCGCACATTGAGGTAGGTCGGATCGTCGACGATGGTGGTCACCACCATGTAGACGCCGCCGTCCGGCTGATTCAGGAGGTTGAAGTACTC
>CANIBQ010000175.1 GCA_947465645.1 Acidobacteriota bacterium
GCCTCGACTACCTGACGCTCGATCGCCTGTCGTCCACGCTCTCCGGGGGCGAGGCCCAGCGCATCAACCTGGCGACGTCGCTCGGATCGGCGCTCGTCGGCACCCTCTACGTGCTGGACGAGCCGTCCATCGGCCTGCACTCGCGCGATAACCAGCGGCTGATCGACATCCTTCGCCAGCTGCGGGACCAGGGGAATACCGTGCTCGTCGTCGAGCACGACGAGGACATGATCCGCGTCGCCGATTACATCGTCGACATGGGTCTTGGCGCGGGCGAGCAGGGCGGCCGCGTGGTGTTCGCGGGCGATCTCGACGCACTGCTGCAGGAGCCGCGGTCGCTCACGGCAAAATACCTGCGTCAGGAGCTGGCGATCCCCGTGCCGGCGACCCGCCGCCGCGGTACGGGCCAGAAAATCCGGTTGCGCGGCGCGACGGAGCACAACCTCAAGGACGTCGACATCGACATTCCGTTGAACACCCTGACGTGCGTGACTGGTGTCAGCGGATCCGGGAAGTCGACGATCGTTCACGACGTGCTGTACGCCGCGATCAAGCGTGCGAAAGGCAGCTGGGATCGGCGCGTCGGTTCGTTCGAGACTCTCGAAGGGCTCGACTACATCAGCGACGTCGTACTCGTGGATCAGAATCCGATTGGCCGGACGCCGCGCTCGAATCCTGTCACGTACCTGAAGGCGTTCGATCCGATTCGCGAGCTGTTTTCGCTCACCAAGGACGCCAAGTCGCGCGGGCTGTCGGCGAGCCACTTCTCCTTCAACGTGCCTGGCGGACGCTGCGAGGCGTGCCAGGGTGAAGGGGAAGTGCGGGTCGAAATGCAGTTCCTGGCCGACGTCTTCGTGCCATGCGACGCGTGCGACGGCATGCGTTTCAAGCCGCAGGTGCTGGACGTGAGCTACCGCAATAAGAACGTGCACCAGGTGCTCAACATGACGGTGCGCGAGGCGCTCGCGTTCTTCAGCTCCACGCCGAAGGTGCTGCGCCGGCTGCAGGTGCTCGATGAAATCGGCCTCGGTTATCTCCGGCTCGGACAGCCGGCGACCACGCTCTCGGGCGGCGAGGCGCAGCGGATCAAGATTGCCGCGCACCTCGTGTCGTTCGGGGGCGAGCGGCTCCTGTACATCCTCGACGAGCCGACGACAGGGCTGCATTTCGACGATATTTCGAAGCTCCTGGCGGCGTTCCGCAAGCTGGTCGAGGCGGGCCACACGCTGCTCGTCATCGAGCACAACCTCGACGTGATCAAGACGGCGGACTACGTCATCGACCTCGGTCCTGAGGGCGGCGAGGGGGGCGGGCAGGTCGTCGCCACCGGCACCCCTGAAAAGGTGGCGGAGAACGACGCGTCGCACACGGGACGAGCCTTGCGCGAGGTCCTGGCCGCGGGACGAGCGCATGCCTACGCGACGAAGTAAGCTCCCGCATTCCTTCTACAACCGGCCGACACTGAAGGTCGCCGAGCAGCTGCTCGGCAAAGTCCTCGTGCATCGCACGGCGTCGGGGATCGCGTCCGGGATGATCGTGGAAACCGAGGCCTACATCGGCGAGGACGATCCAGCCTGCCATGCGGCCCCCGGGCCTACACGGCGAAATGCTCCGCTCTACGGCCCACCAGGCATCGCCTACGTGTATCTGAACTACGGCATCCACTATCTGGTGAACGCGGTGACCGAGGCGGACGGCCATCCGGCCGCGGTCCTCATTCGGGCGCTGGCGCCGGTGGACGGCGTGGCACTGATGCACACGCGGCGCGGCGCGCATGTCGCCGAGCGGGATCTCTGCCGGGGACCCGGCAATCTGACGAAAGCGCTCGGAATTTCATTGTCGGAGAACCAGCTGGATCTCGCCTCGAGCCGCCTGACGATCGAAGATCGCGGTTGCCGCATCGCCGGTGTGTCGTGGGGTTCGCGCATCGGCATCCGCGTCGGCGTCGAGCAGCCGTGGCGCTGCTGGATTACCGGCCATCCCTCGGTGTCAGGTCGAGTGATAAAGTGAAATAGATCCATGGCAAAAACGCTTCTGCAGAAAGTCTGGGACCTGCATACGGTCCGCACGCTGTCGACCGGCCAGACGCAGCTGTTCATCGGCCTGCATCTCGTCCACGAGGTCACGTCGCCGCAGGCCTTCGACGCGCTGCGCGCCCGCGGCTGGAAAGTCGCGCGGACCGATCGCACGTTCGCCACCGTCGATCACATTGTGCCGACGCGCGAGCGCACGCGCCCGTTCCTGGACGTGATGGCCGAAGACATGATCACCGCGCTCGAGCGCAACTGCCGCGAGTTCGGCATCCGCCTCGCCGGCCTCGACGACGACCGCCAGGGCATCGTCCATGTCATTGGTCCCGAGCTCGGCCTCACGCAGCCGGGAATCACGCTCGCCTGCGGTGACAGCCACACGTCGACCCATGGCGCGTTCGGCGCTGTCGCATTCGGGATTGGCACCTCGCAGGTGCGCGACGTCCTGGCGTCGCAGTGCCTGGCACTCGAGCCGATGAAAGTGCGCCGGATCCGCGTCACGGGGAAGCTGCCCGAAGGCGTCTATGCCAAGGACGTGATTCTCACGATCATCAATCGTCTCGGCGTCGGCGGCGGCGTTGGCTACGCGTACGAGTACGCCGGCGACACGATCGAGCGGATGTCGATGGACGAGCGTATGACCATCTGCAACATGTCGATCGAGGGCGGCGCGCGCGTCGGCTACGTGAACCCCGACGAGACGACGTTCGCGTATCTGAAGGGGCGCGCGTTCGCGCCGGCCGGCGACGCATTCGAGCGCGCGAGGGCCTGGTGGCGCTCGATGGCCTCGGATGCCGATGCCCGCTACGACGATGACGTGGTCATCAAGGCAGAGGAACTCACGCCGGTCGTGACCTGGGGCGTGAATCCGGGACAGTCCGTGCCGGTGACGGGACGTGTGCCATCCGGCAATGAGCAGGACGCGGATCCGAAAGCCGTGGCGGACGCACTCGGGTACATGGGCTTCAAGGGCGGCGAGGCGATGGCCGGCATGAAGATCGACGTGGCCTTCATCGGGTCCTGCACCAATTCACGGCTGTCAGACCTGCGCGAAGCTGCGCGGATCGTTCGCGGTCATCGTGTCGCGCCGCACGTCAAGGCGCTCGTCGTTCCCGGGTCGGTGTCGATCAAGCGCGCTGCGGAGAGCGAGGGGCTCGATCAGATCTTCCGTGACGCAGGATTCGAGTGGCGTGGCGCCGGCTGCTCCATGTGCCTGGGCATGAATCCCGACAAGCTGGTCGGCTCACAGGTCTGCGCCTCGTCGTCCAATCGGAATTTCAAGGGCCGGCAGGGCAGTCCCGAAGGCCGGACGCTGCTCATGAGCCCGGCGATGGTCGCGGCCGCGGCCATTACGGGCGCTGTCACGGACATTCGCCAGTTCGAGAAGGTGTCGTAATGGCTATTCATCGCATCGAACGCATTGAAGGGACTGCGCTGCCCATGCGCGGCGACGACATCGACACGGACCGCATCCTCCCCGCGCGCTACCTGCGGGCGATCACGTTCGAGGGCATGGAACTGCACCTCTTCGAGGACGAGCGCACGGGGTCGGCCGGCGGGGATCGCGTCACGTCGACGCACCCGTTCGATGACCCGCGCTTCCGCGGCGCCACGATCCTCGTCGTCAATCGGAACTTCGGCTGCGGCTCATCGCGCGAGCACGCGCCCCAGGGGCTCTACCGCGCCGGTTTCCGCGCCGTGATCGCGGAGTCGTTTTCGGAGATCTTCTTTGGAAACTCGATGCTGATCGGCCTGGCGTGCCTGAACGCGTCGCCCGATCAGATTACGGAGCTACAGACGCGCGTGGAGCAGCGCCCCAATCTGACCCTGCGTATCGATGTGAAGGCGTCGATGTGCGAGCTCGGCGATCTTCGCATTCCCCTGTCGCTGCCGGCCTCGGCCAAGGATGCGCTCCTCACCGGCGCGTGGGACACGACCGGGATGCTCCTGGACCGCTACGAGGAAGTGACCGCGGCGTCGGAGAAGCTCCCGTACGTGGCCGGTTTCTAGCCACGAAGGCACGAAGAATCAGCCACAAAGGGCACGAAGAACACGAAGCTTGTTCTCCGACGTGGGCGCTGCTAGTGCACCACCCCTTGGCGCAATTCCGCCTCGGCGGTGTTGAGGTAGGCGCGGTAGTCCTGGGGATCGATGAACGGGTCCACCGCGGTTCTTCGTGATCTTTGTGTTCTTTGTGGCCAGGCCCTTTTGCCCTTCGTGGCGGCTGCGCGGCGCTCTTATCGGTAATAGGCACCCACGAGGGCGCCGACTACCGCCAGCAGTACCCCGATCTGGGTGCCGACCATCCATGTGAAGTGGCGGTCGGTCTTTTCGTCCAACGCCACGAATCGCCGGTTCATGTCGTCCCGGAGCTCGCTGAACTGGCGGTTCACGTCGGCAAACTGCCGATTCATGTCAGTGCGAAGCTCGGTGAATCGGCGCGTCGTGTCTGCGCGAAAATCGGCGATCGCGTCCATCCTGGTCTCCAGCGAAGCCAAACGTTCCTCAACCGTTCCCATCGCGCCCCTCTCTCCGGGCTTGCGCCCGATTCTACATCGTCGTCCGGAGAGGCACGTGGCGTACCGCGCCATGTACCGAGAAAAACGTGGGCGGAGGTTGCGGGAGGATGCAAGAAACGACGTCCGGAGGAAATCGCGAGTGCGTCGTTCCGGCCTACTTCGTGATCTTCGTGTCCTTCGTGGCCAGGTCTTTCTGCTCTTCCTGGCTATGACGCTTGGACGCCTTCGGCGCGATTTCCTCAACCAGCGACAGGAACGCCGCCGACGCGTGAGAGCGTTCGCCGCCTTTTCTGAACACCAGCCGCACCTGACGCCGCAGGCGAATTTCCGGCATCATCAGCGCCACGAGCTCACCGCGCGCGATCTCTGACTCCGCGCAGCGGCGCGGGAGCAGGGCGACCCCCAGCTTCAGCGCCACCGCGCGCTTGATCCCCTCCAGGCTCGGCAGCGACACGAGGATGTTGGCGGGGATGTGGTGCTGCTCGAAGAGGCGCAGGACGCGGTCGCGCACGTGCGACGGGTCGTTGTGCGCGATGAGCGTCTGCCGGCCGCACTCCGCGAGCGTGACCTCTTTCGCGCCGGCCAGCGGATGCGAGGGGTGCACGAGCATCACGAGCTCGTCCTGGCCGAGCACGATCGATCCCAGGCGCGCCTCTGACGGCTGGAACGTCATCACGCCGAAGTCGAGGGTGCCCTGTGCGACTTCCGCCCCGAGCTGCCGCGCCGGCACGCGCCGCACGTCGACATGCACCAGCGGGTGAGCCTCGTGGAATCGGTGAATCAGGGGGAGGACGACGTGCACCGAGGCTTCGTTGACGCCGAGCAGCACCCGTCCGCGGCGCAGGTCGCGCAGGTCCTTGACCGCCGCCTCCGCTTCCTCTGACAGCCGCAGCAGGCGATCCGCATAGTCCCGCAGGAGCCGGCCCGCGTCGGTCAGCGTGGCGTCCTTCGTGGCGCGATCGAACAGCCGTTCGCCGAC
>CANIBQ010000176.1 GCA_947465645.1 Acidobacteriota bacterium
AGGTCCGCTGGGACAACCCTCACGTCATGGTCGCCCTTGACGTGACAGGGGCGAACGGCTTGGAGCGGTGGGCGATCGAGCTCTCATCCATCAATACCATGGAGGAAGGCGGCGTGACCCGAGATGCGTTGAAGACCGGCGAGCGCATCATCGTCAGCGGCCATCGCCATAGGACGACTAAGCTGCTCATCCTGCCACGGTCCATCCAGAAGCCGGATGGAACGGTGGCGCTGCGGGTGCCGGTGAGGCGGAGCATCTTCCCAGAGCAGGTGCAGCCGCCGCGGTAAGGAGCCGGTGTCCGCGCCGGTCGGCAAACGATCGCCTCAGACGGAGCGGTCGCTTGCCCCGCGCGACGGAAACCCGTACAGTCTGCGCCATGACGACAACGGAAAAACGTGTGGTGGCAGCGGCTCTCGTGGGTGCTGCGCTGTGTCTCGTCACCGGCGTCTCCGCGGTCGCGCAGGCGCCAGCGGCGTCGGTGCAGACCGAGGCACCGAAGGCGATCCCGGGCATCCTCGCCGCGGGGGCCCGGTTCACCCAGGTGTTCCAGACGGTCGGCAACAACGTCGATGGCATCGTCTCGGCCGCCGACGGCAGCCTGCTGGCCAGCCAGGAAGACAACAACGCGGTCCTCAAGATCGACAAGGACGACCGGGCGTCGGTCTACCTCGCGGGCGTCGCGGTCGGCTCGCTCTCGATCGACCGCCAGGGACGCCTCTTCGCCGTGCGGCGCATGGCGCAGCCGGGCACCCCGGCCGCCACGCACCCGTCGGCGCCGAAGACGTCCGGCGTCTCGATGCTCCTGCCGGAGTTCAAGATGCTCGACACCTTCGACAACGGCACGACGATGATGGGGCGGCCGAGCGACTTGAGCGCCGACAGCATGGGCGGCGCCTACTTCACGCAGCAGGACCGCGTCTACTACGCGAGCCCGGGCGGCACGATCACGCAGGTGGGTGAGGGGCTGCGCGCCAACGGCATCATCCTCAGCGAGGACGACAAGCGCGTCTACGTCACCAACGAATCGGCCATCGTCGTGTTCGACGTGCAGGGTCAGGGCAAGCTGACCAACCAGCGGGAGTTCGTCAAGCTCGCAGCCGGCGGCAACGGAGACGGGCTGGCCGTGGACACCGCCGGCAACCTGTACGTCGCGGCCGGACCTGGCGTGCAGATCTACGACAAGCAGGGGAAGTACCTCGGCGTGATCCCCACGCCGCCGGGGCGTCCGACGGGACAGGCCTTCGCCGGCGCCGATCGGAAGACGCTCTACGTGGTGGTGCAGACCCCCACGGATCCGCATGGACGCCCGATGGCGGGCAGGACTATTTTCAGAATTCCGACGCTCGCGCAGGGGCTCCCGGGGCGGTCCAAGTAAATTTCTTCAGCGCCATCCCGCCGGTCAGCGATCCGTAGATGTTGCCCTCGGCGTCTACGGCGATGCCTTCCTGGGATCCGTCGGGATCAGGGTCGGGAATCGTCATCGTCACCTTGCCATCCCGTGCGCTGCCGATGGTCATGCCTTTCCTGAAGCCGGGGTTGGTCTTCGCGTCGGACTGGTGATCGGCCACGTAGAGAATGTCGTTGCGGTCGATGAACACGCCGCTCGGCCGGCCGAACTGTTTCCATTCCTCGAGAAACGTCCCGTCCTGGTCGAAGATCTGAATCCGGTTGTTGCCACGGTCGCCGACGAACAGGCGGCCGCGCGAATCCATCGCCAGGGCGTGAGGCGTTTCGAAATCGCCGGGCGCGGTGCCCTTCTTGCCCCACGCCTTGATCAACCGGCCGTCCTTCGAGAACTTCAGCACGCGGGCGTTCGAGTTGCCGCCGTGGCCGTCGCCGATGAAGATGTCGCCACCGGGCGCGACCAGCACGGCGGACGGCATGTTGAACGTGTCCGGTCCGTCGCCGGCGATGCCCGCCCTGCCCAGCGTCATCAGGACCTTGCCGTCCTGACTGAGCTTGAACACCTGATGGCCTCTTCCGTTTCTCCGCGTATCCGTTCCGTCCGGGCCTTCGCCGTCGGTCACCCAGACATTGCCCTCCCGGTCGATGTGGATCCCGTGCGGGCGGATGAACATCCCGGCGCCGAAACTCTTCAGCAATTTTCCCGACGCGTCGAACTTCAGGATCGGCGCAACGTTCGACCCGACGCAGTTGTTCGCGCCGCAACGCTCGAACACCCAGACGCTGGAGCCATCGCGATCGACGGTGATCCCGGCCGTGGATCCCACGCGCCTGCCCTCGGGCAACTGGAAGTGGTGGTCGACGGGTCGATAGGACGTTTGCTGGGCGACCAGGGGCGCCAACGCGACGAGCGCCGTGCCCGCGGCGACGGCCAGTCGGATTCGGGCGGTTCGTAACATGGGGCGAAGTATACGGCCGCACGAGGGGACTGCGCGTGCCGTCATGATTTTCGTGGGGCCGGCCTTGTCAGGCCGGCCGGGCAAACCTGACAAGGTTTGCCCCACGCGCGACTGCGCGTGCTGCCACGGCTTCTATCGCTTCGCGTCGCGGGGGAATCGGTCCGGGTTGTCGGTGAAGACGGCGTCGACGCCCAGCTCGGCGAGGTAGTAGCGCATCTCCTCGCGCACGTCTGCGAAGCGCCCGGTGCTGGCGCGCGAGTTGAACGTGTATGGCGTGACCGTGAGGCCGGCCGCGTGCGCATCACGCACGATCTCGGGGCGGCCGTCGAGCAGGCCCTTGGCCGGCCCGATGCCCTTGGCGAACGCACCGATCTTCGTGAGTCCATCCCGCGTCAGCCAGCGTGCCCCGTCACGGTTGTCGATCAGGAAGACGCGCTGGAGGCCGGGCAGATGTCCGGCCAGGTCGCGCAGCGTCGCATCGTCGAACGACTGGACGATCATGCGCTCGGCCGGCGCCGCCGCCAGGCCAAGCCGGCGCAGTGAGTCGACGAAGATCCGGGTCATGTCCACGCCTCGCGCGCGGTAGAGGGGCGGCGACTTGAGCTCCGGGTAGAGGCCCGCCCTGGTGCCCACCAGTGCCACCGCTTCCTCCCACGTCGGGACGCGCTCGTTCGCGAACCGGGCGTCGAACCAACTGCCGGCGTCGAGCTGCTTGATCTCCGCGAGCGTGAAGTCGGCGGCGAGCCACTGGCGGCGGCCCGTCGCGGCATCGACGGTCGCCCGATCGGGGAACACCTGCTCGACATTGGTCGTGCGGTCGAGCGTGTCGTCATGCAGGCAGACGAGCGCGCCGTCGCGCGTGACTGCCAGATCCTGCTCCACGTAGTCCGCACCCTGCGCGATGGCGAGCGTATAGGCAGCAAGGGTGTGCTCCGGCGCGTAGGCCGAGGCGCCGCGGTGCGCCACCAGGCGGGGCGCTTCAGCCGAGCGGAGCGATTCGAAGCTCATAAACAGGGTGAGCACGGTCAGGGCGAAGCATGCGCGCGCGACGTGGGGAGGAGTCATGGGCACACCATACCGGCCGGGTGCAATATTCCTGTGACGATCGTACGACGCGCCTGGAGTCAGTCTCCCTGCCGCTGGAGCTCCCGCGCCACCTGCCGCCCCGCCTGCACGGCCTCGGCGGTGTCGAAGCAGGCACCGGGAGTATTGCACGACGGGTGGCCGATCGCCTGATACAGCGCCGCGCACGACTGCGAGTCGACGACCCACCCGGTGCGCGCCACCTCCACCGCATGCTGCAACTCGTGGCCCAGCAGGGCGACGCTGTCGTCGGGGGGCAGGCGGGCGTAGAGGCTGATCCGCAGGTACCGGTAGTCGGGAGTAGACGCGATGAATCGCATCGCGCCGGCCACCCGCCCGGGACGCGGCTCGAGCTGTTCAACGTGGACGATCACGTTCGATGCTTCGAGGGCATCGACCAGCGCGCGAAAGGTCGGCGAGCGCGCGTAGCCGCGCGACAGGACCTGCGCCGCGCCAGCCTCGAGCGGCCGCACCCGGCGCATCGAGGAAGGTGATTCTCCCGAGACAGCCATGGATGCGGTGAGCCACACGAGGACGAAGGTGAGGACGATTGGATGTCGCACCCATCGAGCGTAGAAGGCGGGTGCGACGATCCCCGGACGAGCGCGACAATTCGCGGTGTCAGCAGCGTGTCGTTCGCGACACGGAATGGCTCAGCTCTGGGGGTTGGCGAACAAATTGCTGCCCCAAGGGGTGGAGGTTTTCCATGTCTCAGCGTATTGCGGGAGCGTTCGTCGTCCTTGGTTTGATGACGCCATCACTGGCGTTGTCCCAGACGGCGCCGAACCCAACACAACTGGGCATCGCGACGGCACAGGGCGAGACGCCCCTGTTCCGGGTCACCGTGGTCGGCCGTACGATTCCGGCGATCAACTATCGTCCACGGTCTGGTGACACCCGTATTGATTTCGCCGGCACGGCGCTCATGCCCAAGGCGAAGGGCTGGGCTTCGATCGGCTTCGTCATCACGGAGCGGAGACTGAATCGAAACGTGGTCGCAAACTGCGCCCACATGGCCATCAATTGTTCTTCGTTTCTCGTGTCCAGGACACGGTGCGGGGTGTACGGCGACGCATCACCATTGAACATCTTGATGTTCCCGCCTCCGCGCCTAGCCGTTCGCGGGCTGCCACCGGCGTCGGTGATGCCGCGCCTCAAGACGGAGGTGATTCGCCGGCAGGGGCCGATCGGGGACATCCCGCCCGCCGAGTTCGAAGTGCTGTACTATGCTCAGGTCAAGGTGGCCTGATTCAACGAATCCGGTCTCCGACGAACCCAGTACGCTTCAACAACGTCACAGAGGGGTTAAAGTCATGCTCAAAAAAAGCGACTTGTTGATCTTGGCCGCGGCGTTCATGTCCTTTCTCCTGTCGATCTCATTGTGGTTCGGGGTTATTGGGCCACCGGACAGAGAGGCTGGCATCTTCGTTGGTCTTTGGGTTCCTTCGATCCTAGGCACTGGGCTGTATTTCGTCCTCCGAAGCAGGAGTCGATAGGCGATGGGCATGCTCATTTTTTTAATCGGGGTGTTTGTCTCAATGCTCCTGGTTGCCGGACTGATTCTAACGGTCGACGAGTTCAGGCGATCAGAACAACAGGGTTACCATCCCAACCCCAATTTCCCCCTCTGACAGCCACCTGTTGATGGGGTGGAATGACTCGCAGACTTCTTGGCGGCGTGGTGGCGGCACTGCTGGTGAGCGGCGCGGCGTGCGGAGAGAAACTGACGGCACCCACTGAATCCGCTGCGGTCGTGTCGTCCTCGCCCACGCCGGTGGGAGTGGCAACGCCGACAGGCCTGCCACGCTACGTCACTGTGGGCTTCTGGCAAGACGCCTCGTGCAGCGGCAGTCCGAACGCCACGACCGCGTTTCCCCTGCAGTACGATTCCGCGCAATGCTTCTCGTGGCCGGGGCGGTCTGGCGAGAACTCCGTGAGCCTGTTCTCGTGCGGACAGGACAGCTTCAGCTATACCCAGTGGACGACGCTGACCTGTAGCGGCGGACAAGTGCCGGC
>CANIBQ010000177.1 GCA_947465645.1 Acidobacteriota bacterium
CGCCGCCGCCTGCTTCGCGACCTCGCTCGTCGCGCAGACGCCGTACCGCCCGGCGCGGACCACGTTCGGCCAGCCGGACCTGCAGGGCGTCTGGCAGGCGGTCAACACCGCCGTCTGGAACATCCAGGACCATCCGGCGCAGCTTGGCATCCCGGCAGGACAGGGCATCGTCGAAGGCAACGAGATTCCATACCTGCCGCTGGCGGTTGGCCGCCGGGCGGACAACTACCGCAACCGGTCCACCGCCGACCCGGAGTCGAAGTGCCACATGCTCGGCACGCCGCGCATCAACTACATGCCGCATCCGTTCGAGATCGTGCAGACGCAGAACCAGATCACGATGCTCTACGAGTACGTCCACACGTCGCGGCACGTGTATCTGAACAGCAAGCATCCCGACGGGAAGATCCAGTGGTACATGGGTGATTCCCGAGGCACGTGGGACGGCGACACGCTCGTCGTCGACGTGACGCACTTCACGGACACGAACTGGTTCGACCGGTCTGGTAATTTCCACACGGCCGACATGCATCTCGTCGAACGCTGGACGCGCACCAGTGCCGATCACATGTGGTACGAGGCGACCGTCGAGGATCCGGCGATTTTCGCGCGCCCGTGGAAGATTCGCTTTCCCCTCTACCGGCGGATCGAGCCGACCGTGCAGCTGCTCGAATACGAGTGCCAGACGTATCTGGAGCTCGAGAAAGAGCGGACCGCCGGCACCCTTCCGGGCGAGCGGCGGTAGCGAACGCCGCCCGCCCAGCCGATAACCACACTGGCCCGATGGCCTCCCTCATTCACGCTCGATTGCTCTGGATTGCGCTAATCGTCGCCGTTGCGGCCGCCTCACCGGCGGCGGCACAGGCGATCGTGACCGACTGTACGCCGCATTCCTACCCACAGCGCACCGACCAGTCGCTGGCCGTCGATCCCTTTGACGACCGTATCGTCTACGTCGGCATCGAAGGCGAGGGCTACTTCAAGACGACCGACGATGGCGCGACGTGGATGCGCATCGTGGACGGCATCCGCGCGTTCGGGCGGCGGGGCGGGGGGCTCTGCTACTCGGAGTTCTTCGACACCGTCATCGATCGACAGAATCCCGAACACGTCTGCATGGCCATGGCGGGGAGTCCCGGGACGCTCGATGTCATCCAGGCGGCCTATCAGGGCGTGTACTGCTCGACCGACGGCGGGCAGCACTGGGAGCAGCGGGTGGGCGCGGAGATGAACACCGCGATCTATGCGCTGGCGATCGATCCGGTCGACTCGCAGATCCTCTACGCCGGCAGCAACGCGAATCCCGCGAGCTACCAGGGCGCGAATCCCGATCAGCTCTTCAACACGGTCGGCATCGTGCACAAGTCGACCGATGGCGGCATCACGTGGACGGAGTTGCCGACCGGGTTCATCCGCGGCACGCGCGTGACCGGGCTCCGGATCGATCCCCTGAACCCGCAGACGATTTACGCCAGCACGTTCGGGCTGCTGTCAGGCGGCGGGAGCAACTACCTCGATCCGCAGTACGGCGTTCTCAAGTCTACTGATGGTGGCGCAAGCTGGACGTCGATGAAGGCCGGGCTCGGCGTCGAGCTGCGGCACCAGGCGATCTTCCGGCTCGATCTCTCGGCGCGCAACCCGTCGCGGCTCATCGTCAGCGTCGCGGATACGAGCTACTACCTCTCGGGCAATGGCGGCGCCAGTTTCGCGCGGCCTGCCGCGCCGACGTCGCAGGCGGGCATCATGCAGTTCGATCCGGCCGACCCGACGGGCATGCGCGTCGTCGGACTCTCGCAGGTGGGCACGCAGGTGCTGGAGAGCCTTGACGCGGGCAACTCGTGGCGCGCCATCGGGACGCTGCCCGCCGACACACTCAATAACGGCGATCCGTCGCGCCCGACGGGTGTCAGGCCGAGCGATCTCGCGATGAGTCATCAGGATTCGCGCGTGATGTATCTGTCCGGGTCGCACGGCTCGGTCTACCGCACGGCCAACAGCGGCGCCACCTGGCGCAAGGTGCTGTCGGGTGCGGCGCTGCCCGAGTAGCGCTCAGCGGCAGGGAACGGCGCACGTCATCCGATCGACGATGACGTTCGCGCGGGTGTCGTGCAGGACCAGGTGGCGGCCGAGGAAGCGGTACTGGATGTCGGCGGGGAGCGCGGGCAGCACTTCCAGAACGTTGGCCGGCACCGTCGACAGCGATCGCTCCTTCGGATACGTGCCGTCGACGTGATGATCGAACGACCCTGGATTTTCCTCCAGGATAGTGGCCACAGTTTCAGCGTCCATCAGCGGCAGGAGCGCCGCACGGAAGGCCGCACGGATGTCGTCCGAAAAGATATTGCCTCGCCGTATTCCCTGTCGGGCATGTCGAAGATTTGCGGCGAGTGCGAACTCGGCCACGAGGATGTCCACGGGATTGGGCGTGACCTCGAGCGGCGGCAATCCGATCTCCAGGCTGGTGCGCAGATCGGAGTAGGCAGAGACCCGGACGTTGAAGTCGGCGACGGCGTCACCCCAGATCTGCACGAAGAAGTCGGGCGGACGCGTCGCCGGCGTGACGGCCGTCTGGGCACCCGCGGCTGGTGCCAGCAGCAGGATCAGCCCGCCCGCGATTGCAATGTCTCGCGGTCTCATGAAGGGCCGTTCACAGGGCCCATCGCCGCGACCGCCACTCGCGGCAAGTCGACAGTGAACACGCACCCGTTGTCGCTATTTTTCGCATAGAGCCGGCCCCCATTCGCTTCGGCGCCCCATCGGCCGAACGCAAGGCCGATGCCGATCCCGCTGCGATCCGCGCTGCGTTGCTCGAACGGCTGGAACAGACTTTCCGAATTGGCGTCCCCTCCGGGCAGCCCGCCGCACTCGTCCTCAACTTGGATGAGCACCCGCTCGGCGCTGGCGCCAACCCTCAGCGTGACTTCGGTGCAGGGCCGCGTGAACTTGAATGCGTTCTGCAGGAGATTCCCGATCACCGCCGCCAGGACCTGGCGATCGCCGAAGACCGCCACATCAGGGGTCGCGGACGTCACGACGAATCGGATCCCCGCGCCGTCGGCGGCGATTCGCGCGGACGCGCTGACATCGGAAATGAGGTCGGCGACCTCGATGCGCGTCCGCGTCCGTACCTGCTGCGCGAGGCGCACGTCATCGAGAGCGCGGCCAATCAGTTCGCGCAGTCCCGAAAGGCTTCGATCGAGCACCGCGCCGGTGTTGCCGGTGATACCCACCGAGCCCGTGCGGAGTATCTCGAACGCCATCGTCGCCGTGTTCACCAGGTTCCGAAGTTCATGGACGAGAAAGGCCACGCGCTGGTTGCTGCGCTCGGCGGCGTGGTCGAGGTACGACTGCTTGCTTTCGCGCTCGTAGGAGGTGACGGCGCCGGCAATCGCCTCGTCCAGGCATCGGTTGAGTGTCCGGAAATCCTCGGTATCGATTGGCGCGTCCAGCTCCAGGGCAAGTTCGGTCACCGACTGGCAGATATCGCCGTAATCGTGGACGACCTGCGACACCGTCAGACCCTGCGCACGCAGGTCGTGCCCGTGGAGCACCGCGCTGGCACCGATCGACGGGTCCAGCCGGTCTCTGCCGTTCTGGAGTACCAGGACCAACTGGTCAAGGAAGAGCGGAACGCCGTGATCGATCTCCGCCATGGTGGGCGGCGGCATCGATCGGACGGCGACCTTGGCCCGGCACCGTCGGATGATTTCGTCGCGATGGAGATGGATGAACTCCTGAAGCACGAGGTTTCTCAGATCGGATCCTACGCACGCTGGCTCGACCGCGCTGTGCAGTATTGAACATGTGCAATACCGCGTAGCCTCCGGCGGGTGTGCCGTTTGGAACAGCGTTTATCAGGGCCCCTTGGTAGAGTCCGAACATGCCGATCAAGAGCAGCCGGGTGGCGCCACGGCGCGGCCGCGGTCTTTTTGCCCTCGATGTCGCGCACACCAGCACGGCGTTCGAGGCCGACGAGACGATTTTCGCCCAGGGCGACCGCGGCGGGGGCGTGATGTACGTCGAGCGCGGGAACGTCCGGCTGACCGTCAGGTCGCGTCACGGCAAGAAGGCGGTCGTCGCCATTCTCGGCTCCGGGGCGCTCTTCGGCGAAGGCGTCATGTCGGGCCAGCGGCGCCGCACGTCAACCGCGGAAAGCGTTGCGGGCAGCCAGATCGGGATGGTGAAGACCGCCGATATGCGGCGGCGGCTCCAGGACGGCTCGGCTGTGTCCGACTGGTTTCGGACCCAGGTGCTGGAAACCAATATACGTATGGAAGAGAGCCTCATCCGCGAGGTCCTCAACCACTGCGAACGCCGGCTCGCGCGCGCGCTCCTGCTGCTGGCGCACTTCGACGAGCATCAGGCCATATCCGCGCCGCTTCCGACTATTTCCAGAGATCTCCTGGCAGAGATGGTCGAGGCCCCGCGGCCGCAAGTCGACTTGTTCATGAACAAGTTCCGGAAGCTGGGGTTTCTCATCCACACCGGCGGACGGGACGGCGGCCTGCGCGTGCACCGCTCGATGCTGAGCGTCGTGCTGCACGATTGAACCGAATTAACCGCGCGTAAGGAATACACGAACCATGAAGACTGGATACCTACGTCTGGCCGCCGCTGCACTGCTGTCGTGCCTCCTGGGTGCATGTGCGCTGACCGCAAAGTCAACCGTCGTCAGCGGCGCCGCCGCCCCCGCGATGTCGGAGCTCTGGTCGGAGCCCGACGCAGGACGCGACCTGTTCTGGGGCCCCGGAGGCGAGAGTGCGGCGCCGGATCCGAAGGCGGAATACAAGTTCGTGGCGCTCGACACTACCGGCAAGAGCCGCGGCTACGACGTCGTCGACGCGCAGGGCCGCGAGTGGAGCGTCAAGATCGGCGAGGAAGCGCAGTCAGAAGTCGCCGTGTCGCGACTGCTCTGGGCCGCCGGCTATTTTCAGCCGGCCAACTACTACCTGCCGGCGTGGACGCTGACTGGATCGCCAGAGCCAGGCTCCCAGAATCCCCAGCCTGCCGGGCGCTTTCGGCTCAACCAGAAAAGTGAGGACCGCGTCGATCTCTGGTCCTGGCGTGAGAACCCGTTCGTCGGTACGGCACCGCTGCGCGGCCTGTTCGTCCTGATGGTGATGGTCAACAACTGGGACCTCAAGACACAGCAGAATCCGCTGTACGAGGTCACGCAGGGCGGCGCCGCGCCCGTCCGGCGCTACGCCGTTCGCGATCTGGGCGCCTCGCTGGGACGCACGCGGTGGGTGCGGGCCGGCTCCAAGAGCAACCTCGCCGACTTCGAAAACGAGCGGTTCATCC
>CANIBQ010000178.1 GCA_947465645.1 Acidobacteriota bacterium
ACAACGAGGAACGCCCGAAGAAGCAACTGGGCGGGCTGACGCCAGCCCTCTACGCCAGGACGCTGGCGACGGAACGCAGTACAGTCACCCCCGGACTCTAAAGCCCGGTGCTACTGAAGACGGGGGGACGTCGCTGGATCTCGAACAACACGCGGTCCGCAGTCGCGCTGGTCCGCAGCGTGACAGTGGTGCGAGGCCGGGTGAACTTGAAGGCGTTCTGCAGGAGATTCATCACCACGGCAGCGAGGACCTGCCGGTCGGCATCGATCGCCACGCCCTCCTCGACCGGCAGCACCGTGAGCGTGATGCCTTTGGCGTGTGCCGCCTGCGCGCCGGTCGGCGCCAGTTCGTCAATGAATCCGGACACGAGGAATGGCTCCCGGTTCTGCACGCCGCGCGTCAGCCCGACTTCGGCGAGGGAGCGCCCGATCAGGTCGCGCGCACGGAGGAGGCTCCGGTACAACACGGCGCCCGTGCTGCCGTCAACGCCGACGTTCCCGGACTTGACCACCTCGAAGGCGAGAATCGCGGTATGCATCAAGTTCCGCAGTTCATGCGCGAAGAACCCGAGCCGCTCGTTCTCGAGCACGGCGCCGCCCTCGATGGTCGACTGATTGCGCTCGTGCCCGAACTGGGTGACCGCGTCGGCGATGGCGTTATCCAGGCAGCCGTTCAGCAACCGGAACTCCTCGGTGCTGATCGGCGCGCTCAGGTGGAGCGCCAGCTCGGTGATCGACTGGCAGACGTCGCCATAGTCGTGCACCACCTGTGACACGGTGAACCCCTGCCGCAGCAGGTCGTGCCCGTGCAGGACGGCGGTGCTGGACATCGCCGCACTCGACGACTCGCCGAGGCGGAGCACGTCGACGAGTTGATCAAGGAACAGGGGGACGCCATGATCGATCTCGGCGTCCGTCGGCGGGGGAGTCGGCCTCGTTGCGACCTTCGCCCGGCAGCGCCGGATAATCTCGTCGCGGTTGAGCGCAATGAATTCGTGGAGCAAGGAGGACGACGCCGCAAGGTAGCACGGATGCGGACAGGTCCAACCGCCGTAATTGGAAGAGCTTAGCCACCTGAGCCGTGTATGTTGCCGAGTCACCAGGGCGCGGTCCGCGCGAGCGAATCGGACACACGATGATATGATTCCCGTTCGTTGGCGCCCGTAGCTCAGCTGGATAGAGCGTCGGACTTCGAATCCGTAGGCCGCAGGTTCGAGTCCTGCCGGGCGCACTTCTGGGAAAGCAAAATTCAAAATTCAAAATTCAGAATTCAAACGGAGACGCGAGAAAGGCCGTAGGATTTTGAATTTTGAATTCTGCATTTTGAATTAAGCTGCTGCGTCAGTTCCATACGCGCCCGTAGCTCAGCTGGATAGAGCGTTCGCCTCCGGAGCGAAAGGTCGCAGGTTCGAATCCTGCCGGGCGCACCACATACAAGATGGCCGCCACACCGCCGGATCGCCTGACCGACCGATCGATCGGCGATTTCGGCGAGCAGTGGACCCGCTACACCGGCAACACCGGCTTCTACGCCTCCCAAGCGCTCTTCTGGGACATCGTCGGCGGCCTCCTCACACCTGAAGACATCACCGGCGCGCACGTGGCCGAGATCGGCAGCGGCACCGGCCGCATCGTCGGCATGCTGGTGCAGGCCGGCGCCGCGAAGGTGTTCGCCCTCGAGCCCTCCGACGCGTTTACCGTCCTGCAGGCCAACACGCGCCTGCTGCCGCAGGTGACCTGTGCGCAGGCGCGCGGCGAATCGCTCCCGGCGCTCGGGTTCGATCTGGTCGTGAGCATCGGCGTCCTGCACCACATCCCCGATCCGGGTCCGGTTGTCGCCGCGGCTTATCGGGGGCTCAGGCCCGGTGGAAAATGTCTCGTCTGGGTCTACGGCCACGAAGGCAACGGCCTCTACCTGCTGCTGCTGCGCCTCCTCAAGCCGGTCACGACGGCGCTTCCTTCCGCGGTGCTCGCCGGCCTCGCCTGGGTGCTGACCGTTGCCCTCACCGGCTACATGTCCGCGACCAGGCTCGTCGCGGCCGCTCCGCTTCGGGCGTATCTGGAGCGTGTGATCCGCCCGCTGACGATGCGGGAGCGGCAGCTGGTGGTATTCGATCAGCTGAACCCGAAGGTGGCGCGGTACTACCGTGGTGAGGAAGCGCAGACCCTGCTGGTCGACGCCGGGTTCTCGGATGTCCGGATCCATCACCGGCACGGCTATAGCTGGACGGTCGTCGGTACCAGGTAGGGCCCCATTCCCGCGCACACAATTTCTTGCCCCGTGGCGGCTTTCCCTCCACAATAGCCGCCATGATCGAACGCCCTTGTGCGCTTAAACTCTGTGCGCTTGGATTCGCGCTGGCCCTCGCCGCTCCCGCATTCGGACAGGGTGGCGCGCCGCCGCAGGCTCCGCCTCCCGCCGACACGACGCCGGTCTTCGAGGACCAGGTCGTGGTCTCCGCGTCGCGCATTGAACAACAGCTGGTCAACGCCCCGGCCGCCGTCAGCGTCGTCAGCGCCGAAACGATCCAGAACTCGCCGGCGACCAACATCGGCGATCTGCTGCGCTCGGTGCCCGGCCTCAATGTGACGCAGGTCTCGGCCCGCGACATCAACCTGACCGCCCGCGGCGCGACGTCGACGCTGTCGACCTCGCAGCTGGCGCTGGTCGACGGCCGCAGCATCTATCTCGATTTCTTCGGGATGGTGATGTGGGACCTGGTTCCGACCAATCCGAACGACATCAAGCAGATCGAAGTGATTCGCGGTCCGGCGTCCGCCGTCTGGGGCGCCAACGCGATGAGCGGCGTCGTTAACGTCATCACCTGGTCGCCGCGCGAGCTGGCGGCGCAGCCGGGACGCGGCAATGCCGTCACCGTCGGGTTCGGCGGCTTCAACCGCAACGTGACGGGGCGCGATCAGGGCGCGGGGTCGCTGTTCTATGTCAATGGCTCGCATGCCCGGGCTGTCGACGATCGCTGGTCGTACAAGGTGTCGGCGGCGTACTTCACCCAGGACGCGATGCCGCGCCCGACCGGGACCCTGCCCAATGTGTTCCGGACGCCGTACCCGGCCTTCGTCAACCAAGGGACGTCGCAGCCGAAGTTCGACGCGCGGGTCGACTACGACATTGCCGACAACGGCGGGCGGGTGACCTTTGCCGGCGGCGTCGCCGGCACGGAGGGGCTGATCCACACCGGGATCGGGCCGTTCAACATTGCCGGCGACTCGCGTCTGACCTACTTTACGACCCGCTACCAGAAGGCCGGCCGGCGCGTCGCCTTCTTCACCAACCTGCTGGACGGCGTCGCCGCGAATCTGCTCGCCTACGGGCCGACCGGCACCCCGCTCATGCTCGACTTCAACACCAGCACGACTGACGTCGAGGCGTCAGACGTGCGCGCGATCGGCACGCGCCACGCCCTCAGCTTCGGTGGCAACTTCCGCCACAACGGCTTTGACATCTCGCTGGCCCCCAACGGCAAGAACCGCAACGAGGGCGGCGCCTACCTGCAGGACGAGATGTTCCTCAGCGAACGCGTCCGCTGGCTGGTGGGCGGCCGTCTCGACAAGTTCTCGTCGATCGACGGCACGGTGTTTTCGCCGCGGACGACGCTGATGTTCAAGCCGTCGGCGGCGCAGACGCTGCGCCTGTCGTTCAACCGGGCGTTCCGGGCGCCGTCGTTCATCAACAACAACATCGAAGCGACGATCCTCAACGAGGTGAACCTCAGCGCACTGTCGCCGGCGCTGTCCCGGTTCGTGTTCCCGATCCGCGCCAATGGCAATGTCGACCTGAAGCAGGAATCGATGACCGCCTACGAGATCGGCTACACCGGTGTGATCCGGAACCGGGCCACGGTCACGGCCGCGGTCTACTGGAACACCACCAAGGACGGCATCTACTTCACGCCGGTCGCGGCGTACTCCGCCGCCAGCCCGCCGCCCAACTGGCCGCTGCCGCCGGTCATCCTCTCATTACTCGCCGGCCTCAATCCGCCTGTGGTGCTGCCGTCGCGCTTCACCTACCTGAACCTCGGCACCATCAAGGACAAGGGGATCGAGCTCGGCATCGATGCCGCGGTGAACCGCTCTCTCAATGTGTTCACCAACTATTCGTTCCAGGCGATGCCCGAGGTGGAGAACTTCACGCCGGGGACGACGATCAACGACATCAACTGGCCGGCCCGGAACCGGTTCAATGCCGGCTTCAATTTCAACTACTCGCGGTACATCGGCAACCTGTCGGTGAACTACACCGACGAGTCGTACTGGCAGGACGTGCTCGACGCGCGTTTCGCTGGCAAGACCGACGCCTTCACGCTCGTCAACCTCGGCGCCGGCATGAAGTGGGCGGACGATCGGGTGACGACGAGTCTGAAGGTCACGAACCTGGCGAACCAGGAAGTGATGCAGCACATCTTCGGCGATGTGCTCAAGCGCCAGATCGTCGGCGAAGTCCGGTTCGAGTTCTAGCTCGCGTCGTCTTCGATGACGTCGAACTCCGAGGCGATCACCTTGAGCGCGTTGAGCGCGCCTGCTTCCTCCCGGAGATTCTGCTCGAGGAGCTCGACGGCGTCGGCCAGGCCGAGCTTGTCCGCCAGGTCGATGAGGTTCTCGTAGGCGGTGATCTCATACCGCTCGGTCTTCTGCGCCGCGCCGATGTTGAAGAATTCCAGCAACTCGGCGGACGGCTTCGTGCGCAGGAAGACCTTCTTTTCCTTGATCAGCCCCTCGATGCCTGGACAGGTCCCTGCGTCCGGCTTCTGGCCGAGCGACGTGAGGATCCTGCCGAGACGCTTGATCTGGCCCTGCGTTTCCTTCCGGTGCCGCGTGAAGGCTTTCCTGATCTCACGATCCGAGCTTTCGCCCGCCATCTGCTCGAGCGCAGCGAGCAGCGAGTGCTCCGCGGAATACATGTCCTTCAACTGATGCTCGAAGAGCTCCTCGATCGTGTGCATCGCCATGGCGGTGTCTCCCTGTATCGGATACGAACAATTGCTGGTGACGACGACGTCCCCCCGTCTTCAGTAGCAGTCGGGTTTAGAGTCCGGGGGTGACTGTTGCTCCGTGCCGCCGCCAGTTGCCTGGCGTAGAGGACGGGCGTCAGCCACCCACACCGGGGGAATGCCTCGAATTCCTCCTCGACGAAACGCGGCAGACCCTCGCCGTCGCGCAGGTGGGCCGCCTCCGTCAGGTTCGGCTGTTGAGTCACCTGCCGATTACTGGAACAATGACATCCGTGCAGCGGCCCGACGATGCCTCC
>CANIBQ010000179.1 GCA_947465645.1 Acidobacteriota bacterium
ACGCATGAATGAACTCCTTAACAAGCGGGCGGAAGGCGGGCAGTATAGCTCAGCCGTCGGGCTCTCGCCCCACCTCATCAATTGGATTGTCTTTTGGGATGGAAGGATTGTCTTTACAATGAGCCGTGCCCCCGGTGATCCCGAAGAAAGTGCTTGTGGTTGAAGACGATTCGAGTCTTCGCGAGATGTACCGCTCAGCACTGGTCTCGGCCGGCTACGCGGTGGTGGCCGTTGAAGATGGGATGGACGCGTTACGCCGCGTTGAGCGCGATGCCCCGCAGGCGGTCGTCCTCGACATGGCTCTACCGCGGATGAACGGCCGCGACGTGCAGCGTGAGCTCAGCTCGCGTCCCGAAACCTCCGGCATCCCCATCGTTGTCGTGAGCGGCAGCGATATCAGCGACCTCAACGAGGCGGACTTCGCCTCGGTGCTGCGAAAGCCGATACACGCGGAAGCGGTGGTCTACGCCATCGACAAGTGCTTTCGTAGAGCGCAGCGCACGCAAGCCGAACTGTTCTGACCTGTTACAATCAAGACCAGCAACACGAGACTCTCTCCCGAGGGGGCGACTTTGGCTTCGACGGGGGTACCGATTCGTGGGATGCATGCCGAGCACCATTAACTCGTAAATCTGATGGAACATCCGTTAACTGCGGATTCTCAGTACGCTCTCGCAGCCTAATTAAGCTGTGAGCGTCTGCCTCAGCCTCGCCTGGTGGTTGGGGGCCAGATGCCATTAAACAGGCTGGCGGTCGGATGGCGGCACGGCGTCCGATCGTGAGAAATACCGGGTCTGGTGCCTGGCGGTTTTTCGCCGCTTCCTCACGCCGGGCATAAGAAACCAGAAGCGGACACGCATGTAGAGTCCTGCGGGGACGTACTTTCGGACGCGGGTTCGACTCCCGCCGCCTCCACCATACTTAAACTATTGAAAAAAAAGCACTTAACAAAATCATAAAACTCCGCGTGTGAACGGCGTGTGGTTCGCGGTACACTGACGGCATGTTGACGATCTTTCGTCGCCACCTCCGGGACTGCTCGCACCGCTCGCGACACTACCGCCGGTGTCAGTGCCCGATTTCCGTGGAGGGCTCGCTCCGCGGCGAGAAGATCCGCCGCGCGCTCGACCTCACCTCCTGGGAAGCGGCCAGCGACCTCGTCACCCAATGGAACGCGTCCGGCCAGATCGGTGTGATCAAGGTCGACGTCCCCACCGTGGACGAGGCCGTCCAGAAATTCTTCGAGGATGTGACCGCCCGCGGCCTCAAACCCCCGACCGTCGGCAAGCTCAAGAACCTGCTCGAAAAGCGTTTGCTGCCGTGGGTCCACTCACGCGGCTTCCGGCTGCTGAAGCAGCTCGAACTGGACGAGGTCCGTCAGTTCCGCGCAACGTGGCCGGACGGACCGCTCTCCGCGTACAAGAACATCGAGCGTCTCCGCTCGTTCTTTTCGTTCTGTCTCCAGGCCGGATGGATTCAGAAGAATCCCGCGAAGTTCTTGAAGCCGCCCAAGGTCGAGCGGCATGATGAACGCGTGCAAGTCTTCACGGCCGAGGACATCGAGAACATTCTTGCGGCCTGCGACGTGTATCCGGCTCGTAATTCCTACGGCCACGAGAACCGAGCGCGCATCCGGGCGTTCATCCTCGCGCTCCAGTACACGGGATTGCGCATTGGCGACGTCGTCGGACTCAAGAAGGAACATCTCAAGGGCGACCGGATCTTCCTGCGAACGCAGAAGACCGGCACGAAGGCCTATGTGCCGATACCGGACGTGCTCGTTACCGCATTGAACGGCACCGAGAGTGCCAGCGAGTATTTTTTCTGGACCGGCAACGGCCTTCAGAAATCCGCCGTGTCCGATTGGCAGCGAGCGATGCGGAGGATCTTCGCGCTCGCGAAGGTCGAGGGCCATCCGCACATGTTCCGGCACACATTCGCAACAACTCTCCTGACGAAGGGCGTGCCGATCGAGGACGTGGCGATTCTGCTCGGCCATTCGACGCCGCTGATCACCGCGAAGTACTACTCACATTTTGTGAAATCTCGTCGAGATCGTCTCGAAGAACGCGTGCGAGAGATTTGGACCTAGCGCTTATTTGCCTTGCGCATCACAGTGATGTAAAGTGATGCACAGTGGCTACGCGCCCTAGAACCCTCTCGCAACCAATTCGCGTGACGGTCAGCTTGTCGAAGAGGCACCACGAGCAGATCTCGCGTCGTGCCAGACAGCTCCACGTTTCCCTCGGGTGGATCATTCGTGACGCAGTGGACAAGTACATCGGCGGGAAGGACGCGCGCGTCGCGCCTGCCCATGAGGAGTAGCGTGGTGCGGACCAACATGACGGCGACCACGTTAGTTCTTGGCGCGGGGGATCGATGTTAACCCCCAGAGTGTGCCTGAGTTGATTCGGTCTTGCGTCGCGGATCGGAGTGTGATCTGCTGGGCGCATGGCCGAAGCGTATGCAGTGGCGCTCCGCGAGCGCGTGGTGCGAGCGTATGAGGCGGGCGAGGGCAGCTATCCCGTGATCGCGGTCCGCTTCACCCTGGGCGAGGCGACGGTGAAGCGGTGGGTCTGGCGGTCCCGGGGCGAGGGCCCACTCGGGCCCACGAAGAAAGGTGGCGGGACCCCGTCGCGCCTCACCGCCGCGGCCGTCGAGGCGCTGGTGACGCAACTGGGTGACCCGACGGCGGGGGAGATCACCGCCGCGTACACCCGGACGCGCCGCGGGCGAGCCCGGGTGCACGTGTCGACGATGAAGCGGGCGCTGCATCGGTGCGGCTACGTCGTGAAAAAAAACGGCGCTGGCCGCTGGAGGCGACGCGGCCAGACGTCGAGGTCAAGCGGCGCACCTTCCTGAGGCAGGTGCGCCGGATTCCCGTGGCTCGGCTGGTGTTTCTCGACGAATCCGGCCTGCACCTCGCGATGAGCCGGAGTCACACCTGGGTGAAGCGCGGCACAGAGTACATCGACCCCGTTCCCATGAATTGGGGCACGACGCTCACCCTCCTCGGAGCGATCCGCGTCGACGGCTGGGTGGTCCTCCGGTCGATGTTCGCCACCGCGAATGGGGTCCGCTTCGTGGCGTGGCTCACCACCCATCTGCTCCCCAAGTTGCGGCGCGGCGACGTGCTCATCATGGACAACCTGCGGGCCCACCACGATGCCCGCGTGGCGCCGGCGTGCCGACGACACGGGGTCCGCGTGCTCTACTTGCCCCCGTACTCCCCCGACCTGAATCCGATCGAAGCGGGCTGGGCGCTGCAGAAGCAGCACGTGCGGAAGGTCGCCCCACGCACGACGCACGCCTTGCGGCGCGTCGCCCGCCGCGCGCGCTACCGCGTCACGCCCCACCACTGTCGACAGTGGTTTGCCCACGCCGGCTATCCGGCTCAACTCAGGTGATCGGTGGGGTGTTAGCCGGCGATCTGCTTCCAAGGGGCGCCGGGCAAGAGCGTGATTAGACGGGATGAGATTGCTTTGGCTTCGCCATCGATGTCCCACGGGTCTTGACGGACCGCGACGAGCGGCCCGATGTCCGCGTTGAATTCGTGGTCGCGGAGTTTCGTGAAGAAGTTCTGCTCGAATTGCGCGCGGGTGATCGGATGTCCGCCCTGACGCATGTATTCCAGGAATGCGGCGACGACGCCTGACGGATCGACGCGCGGGTCCCTCAGGGCGACGGCCAAGTCGAACAAGTCCCGCCCTTGTTTGCGTTGGTAGAGCGCACGCATCTTCGTGCCGAGGAGTTCGTCGAGCGCGTACGTCTGGATGTTGCAGGAGCCTTCGAACCAGCGCGAGTTCACGCTGAACGGCACGTTCTGCAGGCCGTAAACGGAAAAGTGTTCGCGCGTATTGGTCTCGACCTTCAGCTTCAGTGGAATGGACGGCGTGTCCTCCGAATTGATGCGATAGACAAACGTGATCCGGCCGTCACTCTGCTTCCATTGAGGCTTGCCGAGCCAGGGCGTGAGCACGTCGCGTAGTGCGTCCATCATGGGGCCGGCCGCGACCGCCCGCGTCTGGACGAGATCGATGTCTTCCGAGTAGCGCGCCGCCGGCCGCAGATGCAGCTTGTAGAGGGCCGTGCCGCCGCGGAAGGCCAGCGCGTCGTGGAGGATCGGGTTGGAAAAGATCTCGACGAGCGCCCGACTGATGATGAGGTCTTGCTCGACCTGAAAATCCTGCGGCCATGGTGCATGCTCGCGCCACGCAAGGATGAAGTCGCGCGGAATCACAGGTCAGCCTCCACGGTGGCGTTCACGTAGATTCGCCACTGCGAGTCACGCGAAGACTTGCTGTACCGCGCGCCGGGCACGAGCGCCACCGGTTCATGCGCATGTTTGCGGACGAACGCGCTCAACGCCAGCGTCTTGTCCGCCGCGCCGACATGATCGAGAACGTGGCCGAGGCGTTGTACCCACGGCAGGGGCGCGGCTTCAGCCGCTTGCGCGAGCTTTTTGGGGTCGATGCGTTCCGCGAGTTCGGCCAGAACCGTCGTGACTTGACTGAATCCGCCGGCATGGCGCGGATATCCGACAAGGTCGATGGCCGTGGCTTCCGGCGTCGACACGACAATGGAGCCGCGCAGCGTATTGAGCGTTTGGACGGGCACGCGCGATACATTCTTGCGGACGATGAATGCGACCCGGACGCCGCCACACACGATGGGACGTCGGGGTTTCTCGACGACGACCTGGAATTCCATGGGTCGCTGATGGGCGGCGCCGTGGTACTGCGCGGCCGTGAGCAGGCCGGCGTAGTACCGCAGCTTCAACCGCTTCATCAAGTCGGGAATGAATTGATCGGCCGGCAGACACGCCAACGCTCTGTACTCGGGCGGAACGATGACGTGAAAGCCTCTCGCCGGCGATGCGATGCGCTTTTGGCGAGTCAGGCGGCTCAGCGCCATGTTCCACGCGGGGTGAGAGATGCCGAGCGTCTTGAGGGCCTCTCCCGTGCTGAAGCTGTACCGGCTGGTGGCCGCCAGATGATCGAGGAATTCTCGAACGGCGGGAGGCTCAAATCCCGGTTTCATTTGCATAACATAACAGTTTCTGTTACCTTCCGCAAACGAAACCGGGAAATCGCCAATTAGCCGTCGACCGCGGTGCGAGCCCTGCGAGCTTGCCACAGGTCCCACTTGTTCTGAAGATTCATCCACACGTCCGGGCCGGTCCCCAGCCAATCGCTGAGGCGCCAGGCCGTTTCGGCCGTGATGCCGCGCTTCCCG
>CANIBQ010000180.1 GCA_947465645.1 Acidobacteriota bacterium
CATCGTCTCGGTGCGCAGTTCAGCCATCAGTGCTTCACCCGCTTGTGCCGATCGCGCTCGAGGTTGGCCGCGAACTCTTCCTGGGTGATCTCCATTGGCTCGTAGGTCTGCGCCGCCTTGCGGATCTGCACCGGGTAGTCCTTGCGCGCAGGATGCCCTTCCCAGTCCTCCGGCATCAGCAGCCGTCGCAGGTCGGGATGGCCGTCAAAAACGATCCCGAACATGTCCCAGACTTCACGCTCCGGCCAGCCGGCGGCCTGCCACACGCGCTGGATCGTCGGCACGACACCCTCGGCAGCATCGCTCCCGGCGACGCGAACCTTGAGCCGCAACCGACTGCGGTTCGGGATCGACAGCAGGTGGTAGACCACCTCGTAGCGAGGCTCACGCGGGAGGTAGTCGGCGGCGGTGATCTCGATCAGCACGTTGAAGCAGAGCGAGGGCGTGTCGCGCAGCGCCACACACGTCGCCACGAGCGTGTCGGCCGGCACGTAGAGCGTGGGGAAATCAACGCTCGGCCCCGCCTCGAGCGAGGCGCCGGGCACGAGCGGGGTCAGGGTGTCGATAATCGCGGTGGCGTCCATCGGAAATTCAGAATTCAAAATTCAAAATTCAAAATCAAAGATTCAGAACGTAGGCGCTGGCATTTTGAATTCTGAATTTTGAATTCTCTTCATGCGCGCGAACGGGAAATTTTCTGCTGGAGCTGCACGATGCCGTAGATGAGCGACTCGGGGCGCGGCGGACAGCCGGGCACGAAGACATCGACCGGCACCACCTGATCCACACCCTGCACGATCGCGTAGTTGTCGAACACGCCGCCGACCGAGGCGCAGGCGCCCATCGAGATCACCCACTTGGGATCGGGCATCTGGTCGTAGACGCGCCGCATCGCCGGCGCCATCTTCCGGGAGAGCCGTCCGGCCACGATCATCAGGTCCGACTGCCGCGGCGAGCCGCGGAACACTTCGGCGCCGAAGCGCGCGACGTCGTAGCGGCTGGCGGCCATCGCCATCATCTCGATCGCGCAGCAGGCGAGGCCGAACTGCGCCGGCCAGATCGCCGACTTGCGCGCCCACTGCACCAGCTTCTCGACGGTGGTCGTCAAGAGCGGCAGATCCGGGTCGAGCCCGTGGGCGTGGTCGTGGGTATGAGCGTGGGCCGGATGGATGTCGGTTGCCATGGAATTAGGCGGCGGCGTTTCGAGAAACAGTGCCGGCAGCGGCGCCGGGAGCGACGTTGCGCGCGCGCGGGACCGCGCCCCAGTCGAGCACACCCTTGCGCCAGACATAGACGTAGCCGACGAGCAGGATCAGGAAGAACGTGACAATCTGGAGGTAGCCGGGCCAGCCGAGGTCCCGCAGCGCCATCGCCCACGGATAGAGAAACGCCACCTCGATGTCGAACAGCAGGAAGATCATCGCCACGAGGTAGAACTTGACCGACTGCCGTTCACGGGCGTTGCCGACGGCCGGCATGCCGCACTCGTAGGGCGCGAGCTTTTCGGGGGTCGGATTCTTCGGGCCGAGCAGGATGGAGGCGCCGATCATGGTCGCGGCGAAACCCACGCCCAGGGCGATCATGATGACTACGCCGAGCCAGCCGTCCATTACGTGCCTCGTGGAAGAAAAACGGGTGGAACCGCCTCACGCGCGCGTCGCCAGGACTGCGCTTGTGAAGAGTTTCCCAAACCCGTTCATGCTATAGAACCACTCGCGAAAGGTCAATTTCCAGATGAGAGTCGCGTGGTTCCGCCAGACGCCGCCAACGAGCGATACGCCGCTCGATGAAACAGCACTGGCAATCCTTGAAATAGGGCAGACGCACGAGGTCGAGATCGTGACACCCGACATGTTGCACGATTTTGTCTGGCGCCACTTTCGCGCGCCCCACGACGTCTGCGTCTATGAACTCGGTACCCCGCACGAAGGCCGGTTTCTCCCCTATTCGATGAGCTACCCCGGGGTAATGCTGGTGTCGGGCGCGACGTTCGAGTCGCGTGACGCCCCGAGCTGCCGCCGCGCCTGCGCCGCGGCGCGCGTCCTCGTCGCGCGTGATGAGGCCGTCGCCAGGCGCATCGCCGATCAGTGCCCGGGTGTGCCGGTTCGCCACGTGCCGCTCGGCGTCGGGCTGGCTCCGCACGCGCCGGCCGAATTCGGCAAGTCCGCCCGCATGGTGCGCGTCGGTATCGTCGGTCCCCGGGACACCGCCGAAGGCGCGATACAACGCGCCCGCGAGGCCGGAGCGCGGCTGGAGCTGGTCAGCGAGGCCAGCGCCGAGGCGATCGCGCGCGCCGAGATCCTCATCGTCCTGTCGTGGCCCGGCGGCGAATCGGTCACCAGCGTCCTCGCCGGCATGGCGGCGCGCCGAGCCGTCATCGTCTTCGAGATGGAAACCACCGCCGGATGGCCGGCCCTCGATCCGCAGACCTGGCAACTACGCGGCGCGCTGGCTGTCGGTCCGCCGATCGTGGTCTCGATCGACCCGTTCGATCGGGAGCACTCGATCGTGGCGACGCTCCGGCGTCTGGCCGCCGACGCCATGTTCCGGGAGTCGCTCGCCTCCGCCGCGCACGACTGGTGGCGCGGCCACGCCACGCTGGCGCATGCGGTCGCCGGCTGGCACGACGTGCTGCAGCAGGCCGCCGCCCTGCCGCCCCGGCCCACCCCGGCCGTAGACGGTACCGCCACCGCGCGCGCGATCCTCGGCGAGTTCGGCGTGTCTGTCGACTTCCTACCGTAACCACGAAATGCACGAAACAATCGAAATCCACGAAAGCGCCCTATGCAGAGCTTCGTGTATTTCGTAGCTTTCGTGGATTTCGTGGTTCACGTTTCCCACGCATAGCCAGGCTCAGCCGTGAGCCGGCCGTCGTCCACGGGCAGCCCCATCGAGAAGTGATACAGGCTCTGCCACGCGTGGCCTGAGAGCCCGAGTATGTCGTGGACCGGGTCGTCGTAAAAGCAGCCGATGCCGGTGGCGCGCGCGCCGGCGGCCTCGGCTTCCAGATACAGCACCTGCCCAATCACCCCGGACTCCCAGAAGAGCCTGCGATAGAACCAGTCGCCGTGCTCGCGCAGGTTCTCATCGACGCGCGCGATCATCCCGAGGCTGAAGAACCCCTCCTCCGCGATGTCCTGGTCGCACGACAGGCGGTTGGCGATGCGCCGTACGTCGAGCGGGGCGAGCAGGAACAGGTTCGGATCGTTCGGGGCGTTCGGAGCGTTCGCGTTCTCCCACAGGAACTCCGGCCGCATGGCACCCTTGAGTTCCTCGAGCGCCGCGCCATCGCGCAGGTACACGTAGATCCCCGGCGCCACGTCCTGCACCCGGTGCACGAACAACGCAAGATGCACCTGCGGCGGCCAGTCGATGGCGTCCCAGGGCGGTGCACCTGGCTGCAGCCGCGCAAGCATGGCCAGAAACGCCTCGCGTGTCAGCACACCGCGCGGGTCGAAATCGAGGGCGCTCCGCCTCTGAAGAATGATCTCCCGCGCCGTCTTGATACTTGTCCCCGTCGCAATTCCCTTGGGCATTGGGCCTTGAACCTTGAGCCCTGTGCCTTGATCCAAGGCCGCGCCAGCGGCTCTCGTGGCGGTCGCTACCTCGTCGATGATTGGCCACTCGACCCGCTCCGGGCTCAAGCGGTTGGCCGTCCCCTGCCACTGCCCCGCCCGCGCCGCGGCTGCCAGCAGCGTCGGATCGAGGTACGAGTTGAGGTCAAGCCATGAGGAGGTGGCAGAAGAGGGGTCGCCCGCCGTGACCACGGCGACGCATTCGGGCTCCTCGCGCTCGGCATCGCCGAAATCCGCGTCCCGATCGGTTCCGAGCAGCGCGCCGGCGTCGCCGTGGGACCACCGGGGGAGCAGTGCCAGTTGCCAGCCGAGCATCGCCGCCGCCAGGCGCAGCGCGCCGATCGCGTGGCCGGTGTCGTGCTGGCAGTAGCGGAACGCCCGCTCACCGTACTTCCACGCTTCGCGCCAGTGGATCGACGTCAGGCCAACCAGCAGCGCCCCGGATGCCAGCAGGTCGGCGGCCGCGCCATCGAGCCGCGCCCGTTCCTCGAGCCCATGCTCTCGCGGTGCGTAGTGATACACGCGGCGGCGCCAGACCAGGTACGTCTCGGTGGGATGAAGGTTGCCGCTCGAGGGGTTGACGCGCAACGCCCAACGCGACGCGCCGTGCTGCTTCCAGGCCGAGAGGCCCATCGAGCAGCGCAGAAACTCGCCGACCGACGCTTCGTCGATTTCGCGTGGCTGGACGCCGCCACTGAACAGGGAGGCATACGGGGTGGACGCCCGAACGCCTCCGCGCGGCAGCTCGACGAGCGGTGCGCCGGCATAGCGGCGGAACGGATCGGGCTGCGTCGCCCAATCGAGGTACCCGAGCGAGCGGGCGAACCGGTGAAAAGCGTGCTTGGTGGCGTCGTGGTAGGCGACGGCACCGGCCCGCGGCGCTACTTCGCCAGCTGGGCGATCCGTTTGTCGAGCTCCGCGATGGCGTGTGTCAGCTGCTTCCGGCGCGCCTCATGCGCCGTCAGCTCCATCTGGCGCTGCAGCTCGGTCTTCGCCAGCCGCAACGACTCCGCCTGGCGCATCCGCTCCGGGTCGCCGCCCTTTGCGCCGAGCTTCTTGCGCTTCTTTTCCTGCTCGCGTTCTTCCATGCGCTCGGCGAGGCGGGATTCCGCGTCGACGAGTCCTTCTCCGGCGTCACCCATGCTCATGATGCAGTCCGCGTGTCAGTAGGTCAGGTTACGAGGGGCGTTGGCATTATACGAATCGCGCGGCCGGGATTCTACGTCTTGGCGGCGCTCAACAGGCGCCGCACTTCGACGACCAGGTCGTCGGGCAGGCATGGTTTGGTGAGAAAGGAATCACAGCCGGCCTTCTTCGCACCCGCCGACGCGCTAGGAGCTTGCTGAAAAACGACTGAATATGCCCTGAAAGTCGGTCGGCTGAGCGGGCGCGAGGTGCGTCGCGATCGTGTGCCGCGGCGGCGTGGCGCGCGTGGTCGGTGGCCCGACGCCTGTCACG
>CANIBQ010000181.1 GCA_947465645.1 Acidobacteriota bacterium
CGCTCCGGGAGCCCCGTGCTGGCCGACTGGGCGTGGGCGAATTCATCGGCCGTCTGCATGCCGTCGCCCATCGGCAGGCGCGCGGTCATGTAGAGCTCCCCCGCCCGTCCGACCCGTGCGATCAACTCGTCGATCGGAATCGCGCGCAGCGCCTCGCGCGCCCGGTTGGCCTTGCGCATGTCACGCTGAATGAGGCCTCCGTTGGCGCGGCTCACGCGGGCAATCGGCTCCCCCGTCAGAAAATGGGTGACCTCGTCGACCTCGAGACTCGTATACGGCTCGCCGAAGCGGAGAATCGGAAGGTGAAGCATCAGTACACGCCGACGGTCGTGGTCGACGCGAACGCCCGATATGGCCGGACGCCGCTGACCCCATCCCATGGAAAGCGATCGCACGGCGGCTCGCGCTCGCCCTCGTCCCGCTCGAGGAAGCCCGGCATGAAGAACTCTTTCGTCAGCGTCGTCAGCTTCACGCGGCCTGTCGCTCCGTACTCCACCACGCGGTCCGCGTCCTCGAAGTCGACGACTTCAATCACCGCCCTGGGCTGCGGGGCGTGGTACGTGATTTTGTAACCATTGGCCGGACCCGTCGGCGCGCTCGCTGCCAGCCCCATGAGCGTGTTGCCGTAGGTCGGCGTCATGTAGGCGCCGTCGAGCAGCTCCTCGTGCGCGAACCGGTTCCACTGCGGCGTGAACTCCGTGCCTCCGCAGAAGATGCCGCTGATCCCGCTCTTCCGAATCGTGCTCCCCATCGACTCCAGGCGAAGCGCCAGCGCCTCGAGCAGCTTGGGCGTCGTGAACATGCACCGGATGTCGTGATTGGCGGAGAGGACGGTGACTGCCTGGTCGATGACGTGGTCCCGATAGGCATGGAGGTGCTCGGTCCAGCCGTTCTTGATCAACTTGATCACCCACCGCGGATCCAGGTCGACGCAGAAGCAGATGCCGCCCCGGTACTGCGCCAGGTGTTCCACAGCCAGCCGCAGCCGCCGCGGTCCCGAGGGCCCCAGCATGAGCCAGTTGGCGCCCTTCGGAAAATGTTCATCAGGGAGCGTCGTGCTGAACAGCTCGTAATCGATCCGGAAGTCGTCGACGTTGATTCGCGTCTTGGGAATACCTGTCGTGCCGCCGGTTTCGAACACATACACGGGCTTGCCCGCGAGTCCGCGCGGCACCCAGCGCTGCACCGGACCGCCGCGAAGCCACTCGTCTTCGAAGCCGCCGAACCGGCGCAGATCCGCGAACGTCCTGATCTCCCGGCGGGGATCCCAGCCAAGCGTCTTCGCGCGTTCGAGCCAGAACGGCGATCCGCTTGCGGGATCGAAATGCCAGTTCACGACTTCCTGTACCCATGCATCAAGGGTCGGCACGTTCGGTAGTATATTCGCGCCTCATCCCACGAGGCTTCATGACTACTCTTCCTACCTCGCCGAAGGCGCCGCCGCTTACGCCCATCCAGTGGCTGATCTGCGTCATCGCGGCGATTGGATTCGCGTTCGACTCGTACGAGCTGCTCATGCTGCCGCTCATCGTCCGTCCGGCGCTCGCGGATCTGCTCGGCGCCGCCCCGAACAGTCTCGAGGTGAACAGCTGGGTGGGGACGATGCAGTACGTGCCGGCAGTGGCCGGCGGCATCTTCGGATTGCTGGGCGGCTATCTCACCGATTTGCTCGGCCGCCGGCGGGTGCTGGTCTGGAGCATCCTGCTCTATGCCGGGTCGGCGTTCGCCGCCGGTTATGCGACCTCTGTCGAATGGCTGCTCTTCTGGCGCTGCTGCACGTTCGTGGGGGTCTGCGTCGAATTCGTCGCGGCGGTGGCCTGGCTCGCCGAGCTCTTCCCCGACCCGGCGCAGCGGGAGCGCGTGGTCGGATACACGCAGGCCTTCGGATCGATCGGCGGCATCATGGTGACGGGCGCCTATTACCTGATCGTCACCTATGGCCAGTCGCTGCCCGAGGTGCGCGGGGGCCACGAGGCCTGGCGCTACACGCTCATCTCCGGCCTGATCCCCGCCATTCCGCTCATCCTGATACGTCCGTTCCTGCCGGAATCGCCCACCTGGATGGAAAAGAAGCGGGCGGGCACGCTGCAGCGTCCCAGCTTCGCGGCGCTCTTCACCCCGGAGTTCCGCCGGACGACGATCGTGACGACGATCATGATGGCGTGCGCGTATGCCGCGGCGTTCGGCGCCATCCAGCAGATGCCGCGCATCGTCCCCGGCCTCGAGCAGGTGCAGGGCCTGCCGCGGACCGCGGTGGAACAGACAATCAGTGGCGTGCAGTCATTCCAGGAATTCGGCGGCCTGATCGGACGGCTGCTGCTGGCGTACCTGGCGGTGGTCATCATCAGCCGGCGCCGGCTGCTCTGGATCTTCCAGATTCCCGGGTTGCTGCTACTGCCGGTTGTCTACCTGCTGACGCCGACTGTCGGATTGCCGCTCGCCCAGTGGGGGATCTTCCTCGTCGGCATGGCGACCATCGCGCAGTTCAGTTTCTGGGGGAATTACCTGCCGCGCGTCTATCCCACGCACCTCCGTGGCACAGGCGAGAGTTTCGCGGCCAACGTCGGCGGCCGCATGATTGGCACTATGGCGGCGCTTGTCACCGTGTCACTGGTCACGAGCATGCCGGGCGGCGCGCTCCCGGTGCGCCTCGCGTACGCGGCGGCGGCTGTCGGGACCACGGCGTACATCATCGGGATCATCGCGAGCCGGTGGCTCCCCGAACCCACGCAGGCGACGCTCCCGGATTAGAGTTGAGGCCGTACTGACGATCCTGCCCCGCGCGACGCTCGTGGCAACCACGCCCGAAGCAATCCGTGCTCTTCGCGGACTGACGCGCGTCGAGCTGACTCATTTTCCCTTCAAAATCGGCCGCGAGAGCCGCGCGCCACGGCCGGCCAATGGCGACCTGGTCGAGTTGAGACTTGGCGTCGCGCCCGATTTGAACGACCTGTACCTGATCGAACCCCGCTGGTCGGACCTGGTGCAGATTTCGCGCGAGCACCTGCAAATCGAGCAGGATGGCCAGCGATTCTTTGTCGCTGACCGTGGCAGCCATTGCGGCACGATCGTCGCCGGCAGGCTGGTCGGCGGAAATCGCTCGGTCGGCCGCACGGAGGTGAGGCACGGCGACCTCATCGTCGTCGGCAACGACCGTTCCGATTACATCTTCAGGTTCGGGATCGCAGCGTCGGCGAGTTAGCTCCGTCGCGCGACTACCCGCCCGGCAGAATCTCTTCGGCGACAGCCGCGCGCAACGCCTCGGTCCGCCCCGCAAACAGCTCCAGCGCGCGAACATCCTGCGCCAGCCGTTCGATGATGTGTCCGCGTTGAAAGCTGTCCACGCCGACCACCTGTGTCGCGCGTTCGACCGCCCGTTGAGCGGCAACGGTCGCCATGATCTTGGCGAGCGAGGCGTCGGCGAGCGACAGCGTGGCGGCGGTCGCCGCCTTCCAGGTCATCACCATCGCCGCGTCGAGCTCCGTGGCGGCGTCAGCCAGCAGTCCCTGCACCGTCTGTTCTCCCGCGGCGGCCGTGTGCGCGGCGCGGGCCGTGTCGAGGGCTTCGCGAAGGGCGCGACGTCCGATGCCGAGTCCGGCCGCAGCGGTGAGGATGCGGATGCGCGTCATGATCGGCTGCGTCGGTCCTATCGGCTGGCCGCGCGCGGCGGTCAGCATCACATGGCCGAAGATCACACCCGCAAGCCCCGCCGTCTCGACGGTATCGACGCGCACACCAGGTGTATCGAGGCTCACGGCATACGCCAGGCGCGCCGACGCATCGCGCGGACCGACGACCGCAATGCCGCGAGCGGTCACGGGCGCAATCCAGGGGGCGCGGCCTGACAGGAGCCCGCCCTTCTCGACCGGCGCGTCGTCGGATGTCAGGCCGACAGCCGCGACAGCCTCGCCGCGAAAGAGCGAGGCGAAGCGATCGTCGCCCCCGACGGCGAGCGCGACTCCCGAATGAAGGGCGTAAGTGACGCCGGCGGCCGGCGATTCGGCCGCAAGCGCCTCGGTGGCCACGGCAACTGCGAGAAGGTCGGCCGCCGGATCCAGCAACCCGGCGCGCGCGGCGCCAGCCGGCTGCCCCTCGCATGAATACATTCGCAGCAACCAGCTGCTCGTCCTCGGTCCCGAGACAACGGGCGATGCGACACTGCAGAAGATCGGACATGTGTTCGAGGATGCGGTGGGCCGCGGCGCTCCGCTGATTCGCCTGCTCGGGAACATTGGATGGGGCAAGCCGGGATGGCCCCACGAGGATGACATCCTTGCCTTTGAGGCAAAAGTCACGGGTGCGGCCCGCCACTATCCGTGCGTGGTCGTCTGTATGTATGACGTTCGCGCTCTCCCGGGCACCGTGATTCTGCACGGTGCGTTCGAAACTCACCCTGTCACGGTGTGCGGCAATATCGTGCGCGAGAACACGCACTACGTGGAAGTGGACGATTTTCTGGCGCGGTTCCCCAAACCACCGGTGGGCTAAGCAGCCGCAGCGACCACTGTCGAGTACAGTCGGAGCATGAGCCCCCTCTCCGACGTGATCCCGTCGCCACTTCAAAGCGGAAACACTCCCGCCGCCAGGAGCGAACTCGAACGCGAGGTATCGAGGCGGCGCACGTTCGCCATCATTTCCCATCCGGACGCGGGCAAGACGACGCTGACGGAGAAGCTGCTGCTCTATGCCGGCGCGATCGAACTGGCCGGCGCGGTTCGCGGGCGCGCCGGGCGGCGCCACGCCACGTCGGACTGGATGGAGCTCGAACAGGAGCGCGGCATTTCGATCACATCGGCCGCGCTCGAGTTCGAGCTGCAGGGGCGGCGAGTCTCGCTGCTGGACACTCCCGGCCACAATGACTTCAGCGAGGACACCTACCGGGCGCTGATCGCGGCCGACAGCGTCGTGATGGTGATCGATGCGGCCAACGGCGTCGAGGATCAGACCCGGAAGCTGTTCGAGGTGTGCCGACGCCATCGGCTCCCGATTCTCACCTTCGTGAACAAGCTCGACCGCCCATC
>CANIBQ010000182.1 GCA_947465645.1 Acidobacteriota bacterium
GACGAGATGCGTCGGGATCTGCGAGGCGTCGGCGAATGGCTCCGCGTACAGGTGCGGCAGATCCGGTATGACATCGCGTGCTTCCTGGGGTCGTACGAACAACTCCTCATGGTCCGTGCCCAGGTGGGACGCGATCGCTTTCGCGTGTGTCGCCTCGTTGAACGCCGCTTCTTCGAATCCAATAGTGAATGTCTTCACCCGGCGGCTGGATTGGCTCTGCATCAGCGCCACGATGGCCGAGGAATCGATGCCGCCGGACAGGAACGCGCCAAGTGGCACGTCGGCTATCGACTGCAGCCTCACGGCTTCTGCCAGCACGGTCTCGAGCTGGCCGACGGCCTCGTGCTCGTCCCGGAGAGGATCTGACATGCCTCGCCGGGCCACGTCCGCAAGGGACCAGTAGCGGGCAATCGTGAACGCGCCTTCCGCCGGCGCGAATGGCGCGTCCGAGGGCGCGCGCTCTGCGGCAGCGAGCGGTAGCGTGAGCACGCATGCCGGTTCGAGCTTGTAGATATGTTCGTAAATCGAATACGGCGCCGGGACGCAGGCGTACTCGGCGTAGAGCGCCAGCGCGTTTCGATCGATGGCATTGTCGAAGCCTGGGTACCGGCGCAGGGCGCTCAGTTCCGATCCGAAGACGAATGCGCCGCGGGTCCACCCGTAATACAGCGGTTTTTCACCGAATCGATCGCGCGCGAGATAGAGACGGCGCGCGGCACGATCCCACAAGGCCAGCGAGAACATGCCGACGGCGCGCTCCAGCGTCTTCGTGACGCCCCAGGCGGTGAAGCACTCGAGCAGTGTCTCGGTATCCGAGTGTCCGGCCCAGGCGCGCGTCTCCCGATCGCGCGACACCTCCGCCCTGAGTTCTTCGTGGTTGTAGATTTCGCCGTTAAAGACGATCGCGAGTTGTCCGTCCCGCGACACCATCGGCTGATGGCCGGCGTCGGAAAGGTCGAGGATGGCCAGCCGGCGAAACCCTAGCGCGACCCGCGCCCCTTCGTCGATCCACGTGCCTGCGTCGTCAGGGCCGCGGCGACGGAGGGGCTCCGTCATCGCGCGGACCACGGCACAGATCTCCGCGCTGCGCTTCGACGTTCCGGTATCGATTATTCCTGTGAATCCGCACATGGGGGCGCTACGCGGCTGGCCGCTCATTGTATCCTGTGCAATTCGTATGGGATCCTCAGGAGAGAGATGGGCGCGCGTCGCCTGGTGGAGCATGCCCGTCGCGCTCGCGGCAATGCTCGCCGCGCCAAGCGTCAGACTTCCCGGCGATGATCTCGGCGTGCGGGGCTTCCAGACCCCTCCGGTGAGCCCCGAGATGGCGTTGACGCAGACGTTCACGATGACGGCACCTGGTCTTGACGGAATCGAGGTATTTCCGGTCGCGGCCGGGAGACCCACGCAGAGTCAGGTACGGTTTGAGCTCTACGAGACATCCGACATCGGCGTTGAGCACCAGGAGGCGCTCGTACGCAGCGCAGACGTCCCCGCGGAGGTGCTCGCCCGAGCACCGTCGTACCGGTTCGCTTTCGCGCCTCTGCTCAATTCGAAGGACCGCACGTATCGGCTCGATCTCGTCGCGCCCTCAGCCAGCGGCGTGGCGTTCATGGCGACACGGGGCGGTCGCTATGCTGACGGAAGCCTGTATGCGAACGGGACCGACCGATGGGCGGACATGGTCTTCCGCGCGTCGGCTCCCGTTCCATCTGTCTGGGAGTTGCTTATGAGGGTGCGCGCCACGAACCCGGTTCGCGCTTACGCCATCATGGCCGTGCTGCCGGCTTTCTGGCTGCTAGTGGGATTGGCGATCAGAACGTTATGAACCAGAGCCTCTCAGGGCAGCACGTTCTCGTGGGCGGCGGATGCGGCTTCTTCGGGTCCTATCTCGTGCCGGCGCTCGTGGCGGCCGGCGCGCACGTGCGGGTCGTCGACAATCTGGTCAACGGCGACCCTTCCCGGCTTGCCTCGGTGTCGAGTGCCATCGATCTGGTTACGGGCGATCTCCGCGATCGGTCTCTGTGCGACGCCGTGATGCCCGGGCAGGACCTGTTCATCAATCTCGCCGCGAACGCGAGCGGCATTGAGTACAGCCGGACGCATCATGGACGGATGCTCGTGGACAACGTGCTGTGCGGCCTGGTGCCGCTCGAGGCGGCACAGCGCCACGGCGTCAAGAGAGTCGTGCTGACAAGCTCGGCGTGCGTCTACCGCGACGATGTGCCGGTCCCAACGGCCGAGCGCGAAGCGTCCGCGGGACTCCCCGAGACGGTCAACGAGGGGTACGGTTGGGCCAAACGCGTGCAGGAGCTCGCGGGCGGCTACTTCGCCCGCGAACAGGGCATGCACCTCCTGATTCTGAGGCCCTTCAACCTGTACGGCGCCAACTACACGTTCAGCACGATGGAAAAGGCGCACGTCATCCCGGCCCTGGTCAAGCGGGTGCTGGATGGCGAGAATCCGCTTGTCGTGTGGGGTTCTGGAACGCAGAGCCGCAACTTTCTGCACGGACGCGACGCCGCCGAAATCGTGCTGCGCATTCTGTCGAGCGGCGCCGAGGGGCCGGTCAACGTCGGGTACGAGGATGACATCAGCATTGCGGATCTGGTCGCGCTGATTTGCGACGTGGCTGGCAGGCGCCCCGAGGTCGTTTTCGACCGGTCTCGCCCGGACGGCCAGGCGCGGAAGGCCGCCGACGCCACGCGCCTGCGCGCGCTGACGGATGACTACCGGCCACGCATCACCCTCCGCGAGGGGATTACCGAGATCGTGGAGCGCTACTCTCGACATGCCGCCGCGACTGGTGCGTAGGCCATGGCAGGAGGCGAGGGGATGATCCGCAGCCTGCTTCGGAAGACTGGGCTCGTCAGCCGGGGTGAACTGAGCGCGACTCAGGACAAGCTCCGCCAGGTGCGGGAGAAACTCGCGCTTACGCACCAGCAGGTCAAGGACGCGGCGGCCGCTGCGGCTCTGGAGAAGCGCGGACGTGCCGAGGACATCCAGCGACATGCGCAGAAACTGACCACGCTGAAGGCGGAGCATGAACGGGAGGCCTCCCGTCTCAGGGACGCCGCCACCATAGTGTCCCAGCGGGTCCGCGAGCTGGAAGGGCAGCTGCGCCGGCGCGATGTCGAACTCGAAGCCACGGCGGGCGAGGCGGCGAGCCTCGGGGCGCGAGTGGAGGTGGCCACGCAGGATCTCGAGCTGGCGCGCGAGCGTCTGCGTGCGGTCGAAATGAAACTCACAATCCTCGAGGGCGCCGGCAACGTCCTTGACACCCGCCTGCGGGCGGTGCGCCAGCCGTGACGCATGCTCCCCGATAGCTCCCGCGGGTCTCCCCCCTACGTCAGCTTCGTCCTGACAGGACGCAACGACGGATACGGCGGCGACTTCGTCGCCAGGTTCCTCGCCACACTGCAGTTCAACTCGCGCGAGCTCATCGCCCGTGGCATTGCCCACGAGTTCGTGCTGGTCGAATGGGCGCCGATTCCAGGGGCACCACTCCTCTCCGACCTTGTCGACGCCCACTGTCCCTCGTCTGTGACCTCGGCCTTCCGAACGGTCATCGTCGATCCCGCGTACCACGATGCGGTGATGTTGAATCCACGGCTGAAGTACCAGGAGTACCTGGCCAAAAATGTCGGTGTCCGGCGGGCGCGCGGCGAATATGTCATCACGACGAACTGCGACATCTTTCTCGGGCGTGCCGTCCTGGAGCGGCTCGAACGCCGCGAGCTTCAGCCCTCGGTGTTGTACCGCGCCCCGCGGTGGGATCTGAGGGAGCGCGGGGACGTCGACCGCATCGACTGGGCGTATCTCGAGGATCCGTCGAGTCTGTCGGGCCGGTCCCGGACGATCCGTCCGCCACTCTTCAGCGGGGGTGCCGGTGATTTCATCGCTCTGGACCGCGTCAGTTTCGGGCGGCTGCGTGGATTCAACGAGGTGTACCGCCTCGTTCGCATCGCCATCGACGGCAACTTCGTCGTCAAAGCCGTCGCGTGCGGTCTTCAGATAGCCGACATCGGAGGACCCGTGTATCACCTCGACCACGCGGGCAGCTACCGCACCTCGAAGGCGGACTACACCGGGCGTGAGGCCGAAGCGCCGTACGGAGACGAGCGCTGGCCTGTCGACACGGTCGTGTATCAGAACCGGTCCGGGTGGGGGTTTGCCCGGGCGCCCGAACGCCCGGCGGGCCCGCGGCGCTCCTACCTGGATTTCGACTGGGACGCCGTGCCGCCCCTTGTCGATTTGTCCGCCATTGTCGGGGTGTCCGAACAGCGTTCGAGGATGGCGTCAGGCGGCTGGCCCGCGGCTGACGCCCAACCGGCAGCGCCTCCGTCCTCTCCCGAGCCGTGGAAACCCTCCGATGCTGTGACCGCCGCGTCGGAGCTGGAGAACTTCACGCGGAGCGTCGGGGAGCTGCGGGCGGTGGTGCGTGACGCAGGACACCAGATCGAGGGCGCCGCGTCAGCGCTCGCGGACGCGGCGGAGTTTGCCCGCCGGCGGCGCCGAAAGGCCATGAAAATGGCCTCAAAACGCCCCAGCCCCCAATCCCCTCCGGCCGTTTGACACCGCGGATCCAATAACCAACAATACAGTTGTTCAATACATGAACAAGTCGTTCAACTGTTGAACGGCTTGTTTTTATACGGCCTTTCCTCTGTAAGTGACGGGCCGGAGGTTTCTCCGGTCCCTGCCTTTCCCAAACCCAGTGGACGTCGAATCCCGCCGCGATTTGCAACTGCTCGAGGCGCTCGAGCAGGAAGCGACCATTACACAGCGGACGCTCGCGTCCCGTCTGGGAATTGCGCTCGGGCTGACGAACCTCTATCTCCGGCGGTTGATCCGGAAGGGCTACGTCAAGAGCGTCACGGTCTCGCCGCACCGCCTCGTGTACTCGCTGACGCCAAAGGGGATTGCGCGGAAGGCGCGTCTGACCTACGAGTTCATGAAGTACTCGCTCGAC
>CANIBQ010000183.1 GCA_947465645.1 Acidobacteriota bacterium
CGTGAAGAGCCTTGTCGTGCACATGAACAACGGCCAGACGCTGCCGCTTGATTACGGCCCGCATGGCAACCCGCCCACCGATTTCTTCTGGGCGAACTCGTGGACGATTCCGGCGAACCACCCGACCGGGTCGCTCGGCTACAAGGTCGTCGCCACGATGGTTGATGGAAGCGTCGTGACCTGGGAGCCCTTCACGCGCCCGGCGTCGCAGCTGTGGGTGATCGAGGGCACGCCGGTGACGAAGACGGCGACGTCCGCCGCTCAGTAAGATCCGCCGGGACCAGGGTGCGCACGTCAGCCTTCGTCCTGTTTTTCACAGTTTTTCTCACAGAGTCCGTTCTCACCACGCCGGCTTCCGCACAGGAGCCGGCGTCGTCTTTTGGGCCGCAAGTAACCGTCGGCCAGCCGCGTGACGGCTACGTCGGCACGATGCGCGTCGCGCCGCTGCACGGCAAGGCCGGAGACCCCTTCACGATCACGGCAGCGGATCTGCCGCCCAACCAGGACTTTCAGCTGATCTGGCGCACGGTGGACGGACGGTGGAACGTCACCGAATCCGAATACAAGGGGCGCGAGTTCGTCCCCGTGAATTACGAGATGGCGCGGGTGCGCAGCGATGCCGCCGGACGCCTCCAGGCGACCTTCAAGACACCCGAGGACTTCGGGTTCAATCACGACATCGTGCTGCAGCAGGGCGACCGCGTGATGACGCAGGTCGACTACTCGATCGACATGTCGGTTGAGATGTCTCCGAAGAGTGGGCCGCTCGGCACCCCGATCAACATCGCGGTCAAGGGCATCGGCTATCGCAACCTCGAGATGTCCTTCAACCTGCTGTACGACAACCGCTGGACGGGCTGGATCTCCGCGGTGACGACGCACGGGTCCGGGCAGTTGACGATTCCGGCGACCGGCCACGTGGGCGACCACGTCATTGAAGTGCTGCACGGCCAGTTCGGATTCCCGTATCGCAACCAGGAGCAGAGTCCCGAGCCTGACCGGCCAAGGTTTTCGATTCCGTTCACCGTAACCGCGGGCGCGCCGGTGCTGCCGCCGGCGCCGGCCTCACAGGCACAGACGCACGTGCGCCTGGCAGCTCCACATGGCGATCTGCATTCGAACCCGCGCTTCTCGGGTGTCGGCGAAACGGTGACCGTAACGGGCGAGAAGTTCACGCCCGGGGAGCGCTACACGCTGAACTGGACGCGGGTGATTGGTAACCGCATCGACGGCGGCGGATGGGAAACGCGATCTATTCCTGTTGGTAACGCCGTCGCGGATCGCGATGGGCGTGTGGCCATCACCTTCGTCACGCCGGACGATCTCGGCGGAACGCACGGGTTGTTTATCGACGCGGGCGGCACGCGCCGCATGGGCACGCACTTCGTGAAATCGACGGCGCTCCCGATGAACGTCACGCGCGGGCCCGTCGGCACCAAGATCACGCTGCACCTGAAAGGCGTCGGCTGGACCGAAACGTCGAACATCATGCATCTGGTCTACGACAACGGGTACATCGGGTACGCGTGCGCGTTCAACAGCCAGGGCGACGTGACGATTTTCATGGAAGCCACCGGCGCGCCAGGCTGGCATTTCATCGATCTCTATCCGGGCATCTACAAGGGCACGGAGACGCTGCCCATCAACTACCGCATGCCGCAGCTCACCTATGCGGCCGACCATCCCGGCGAAGATCTGCCGGCATTCCGCTTCGCCTTCGAAGTCACGTCAGCAACGACGACGACCGGCTCTCAGGACTAAAGAATCCTCCTCAGATATTCAGGCGCGGACGCGTCTTCAGAAGCCGTTCGATGGCGTCTGCAAGGTGCTCCTCGGTGATGTTGCCGTCGCCGCGCTCGACGCGGAGGTGATGGGCCTGCATCAGGACATCGACGGCGCGGAAGCCTTCGGGCGGCTCGAACTTGTAGCACGCGAGCTCCACCTTGAGTCCGTTCGGATCGCGGAGATAGATGGAGTCCATGAAGCCGCGATCGCGCTGGATGAACTCGATGCCACGTTCCTGCAGGCGCGCCGGCGCCTGCAGGAACGTGGCCCGGGACACATTGAAGGCAATGTGCTCGACGCAGCCCACTTCGCGCGGCGCGTGCCGCCGCGCGTCAGGAAGCAATTCGTTCGTGAACACGGTGAGCAGGCGGCCGTCACCCGGGTCGAAGTAGAGGTGGTTTTCGTCCGGCTTGCCCAGATTCGGCTGCTCGAAGACGAACGGCATGCCCAGCGCGCCCTGCCAGAAGTCGATGGCGCTCTGCCTCGTCGAGCCGACGAGCGTGATGTGATGAACCCCTTGCACCTGGATCTGCTTCATCTGGACTCCTGCCACAAACTGGCTGGTCTATTCTCGCCCGAACCCGATCCCCCTTTTTGCGTCCGTCGGCGGATAATCCAGCTATGAGCCAGGAAGAACACAAGGCGCACGCCCCCGCGTCGGTGGCCTGCTACGTCCTCAGCGTCAGCGACTCCCGCACCGAGCAGACGGATACGGGCGGCCGCACGATCCGCGAGCTGCTCGAAGGGGCCGGCCACACGGTTGTCGGCCACGCGATCGTCAAGGACGATCCCCACGCGGTGACGCTGCACGTCGAAGGTCAGCTGCTGACCCCGGACGTGCAGGTCATCATCACCACCGGTGGTACCGGCATCACATCGCGCGACGGAACGTTCGAAGCGATCGACGGCCTGCTCGAGAAGCGCCTGGAAGGATTTGGCGAGCTGTTCCGGATGCTCAGCTACCAGGAAATTGGCGCGGCGGCGATGATGAGCCGAGCCACCGCCGGGACAGCGATGCGATCGCAGGCGATCCCTGGACCCGCGCGCCCCAAGGCGATCTTCGTGTTGCCCGGCGCGCCGGAAGCCGTGCAGCTCGCGATGACGAAGCTGATCCTCCCCGAGCTGGGACATGTGGTGCAGCAGCTAAACCGGTAACGACCAACCACCAACCACCAACCAGCCATGGCCACCAAGATGCGGCCGATCCGCAGCACGATCCCGCTCGAGGAAGCCCGGGCGCTGATCGATGCGGCGATGCGGCCGATCGAACGGACCGAGCGCGTGGGTCTCGCGGACGCCGCCGGCCGCGTGCTGGCCGAAGACCTCGTCGCCGATGCCGACGTGCCGCCGTTTGCCCGCGCCGCCATGGATGGCTACGCCGTGCGCGCAGCGGATACCGCCGGCGCGACGCGCGACCGGCCGCGCGTCCTGAAGCGAATCGGCACCGTGTTCACCGGTGAAGTCTCAGGCCTGGCGGTCGGCAGCGGCCAGTGCCTCGAGATTGCCACCGGGGCCCCCATGCCAGACGAGGCCGATGCCGTCGTCATCGTCGAGGAAACCGACGGCGAAGCCTCCGGGAGCGTCCAGGTCTTCTCCCCCGTCACTGCCGGCCAGAACATCGGGCCTCGAGGCGCGGACATCCGTCGCGGCCAGGAGGTGCTGAAGGCGGGGACGCTGCTGACCCCCAGCCGCCTTGGCGCCGTGGCGGCTCTGGGGCGTGCGGCGGTCACCGGGTACGCCCAGCCTCGTGTCGCTATCCTCTCTACCGGCAATGAGTTACGGGAACCTGGCGACGCGCTTGGCCCCGGCCAGATCTACGACATCAACCGGTTCACCATGGCCGCGGCCGTGGCCGGGCATGGCGGGATACCCGTGCCGCATCGGACCGCCTCCGACACGCTCGAGGACCTGTCCCGCGCCGTGGACGACTGCCTCCAGGACGACCTGCTGGTGTTTTCGGGAGGCAGTTCGGTCGGGGAACGCGACCTGATTCTGGATGTCCTGGCCGCCCGCGGCGAGCTGATTTTCCACGGCATTGCGGTCAAGCCAGGCAAGCCGACCGCGTTCGGCCGCATAGAGGGGAAGCTCTTTTTCGGGATGCCTGGCTACCCGACCTCGTGCCTGTCGAACACCTACATGCTGCTCGTCCCGGCGCTGCGGCGCATGGCCCGCCTGCCGGCGGACACCATCAGGTCCGTGACCCTGCCGCTCGGACAACGGGTGACGTCGGCTCCCGGGCGCCATCAGATCTACACGGTCCGGATCGTGGACGGCCTGGCAATGCCGGCGTTCAAGGCGTCGGGCGACATCACGAGCATGTCGCAGGCTGACGGATACATCGAAATCCCGGCCGCCACCCTCGTCATCGAGGCGGGGACGGTCGTCGACGTGACGTTGTTTTAGATGACCGAATCACAGCAGCGCGTCGCCGAAAAGATCGGGATTCCTGTCGCCACGCGCCACATTTTTCTCTGTGCCGACCAGACGACGCCCAAGTGCTGCGACAAGGAGCGCGGGGTTGCGGCGTGGGACTTCCTGAAACGGCGGCTGAAGGAGCTCGGCCTCTCGGACCAGGGCGGCGTGCTGCGGACCAAGGCCAACTGCCTTCGCATTTGCGAGGGCGGACCGATCGCTGTGGTCTATCCCGAAGGCGCGTGGTACGGCGAATGCGACCCGCCCGTGCTGGAGCGGATCATCCAGGAACACCTGATAAACGGCCGGATTGTGGCCGATCACCTCATCGCCGAACGAAAAATATAGATATAATTGGCGGGATCCACCTGTAAGGAATCCGACAGTAATTGAAACCGCATCTCCTCCGCGGCGATGCCCCGGGTCCGAGAAGCCCCGGCCGGCCTGCGAAGCGGAGCAGGGTAGAAAAATGTCAGTAGCCGACGCCGTTCAGGAAGCCCCCACCAAGTCGCGCACGGAGCGCATCGTCAACGATTTCGCCATTCAGGTCGCCACCGTCAACGGATCGGGAAGCCAGACCGCCAACCTCGTCCTGCTGCGGTCCATCTTCCAGATGGGCGTGCCCGTGTCCGGCAAGAACATGTTCCCGTCGAACATTGCCGGCCTGCCGACGTGGTACACGATTCGCGCCAGCGCCAAGGGCTACATCAGCCGCAAGAAAGAGGTCGATTTCCTCGTCGCGATGAACGTGGAGACGGC
>CANIBQ010000184.1 GCA_947465645.1 Acidobacteriota bacterium
GAACGGTGCGCCGCCCAGATCCTTGAACCAGGCGACGCGCACGCCTTTGAAGCTGCGCTCGAGCGGACGCGCGAAGAGCGATCCCGGTTCGTCGATCGAGAGCGGCGCCCGGGCATCGGGGCCCGCAAGCGCGCTCAGCGCGAAGGCGAGGTCAGCCGTGGAACGCCCCAGGCATCCGGAGGTGCTCAGCGTGAACCACGCGAACGCCGCTTTCGGGTTGGGCACTCGGCCGATCGACGGCCGGAAGCCGACCACGTTGCAGAAGGCGGCCGGATTCCGCAATGACCCGCCGGTGTCGGAGCCGCTGGCGACGGGCACCAGCCCGCACGCCAACGCCACCGCGGCGCCGCCGGACGATCCGCCGCACGTCTTCGTCAGGTCGTAGGGATTGAGCGTGGCGCCGAACACCGTGTTGAACGTCTGCGATCCCGAACCGAACTCCGGCGTGTTGGTCTTGCCGATGGTGATGGCGCCCGCGCGCAGCATCCGATCGACCACGAGATCGTCCTCGGTAGGGATGTAGTCCTTGTAGAGCGGCGATCCGAACGTCGTCAGGATGCCGCGCGTTTCCATCAGGTCTTTGTGCGCGACCGGCAGACCGTGCAGCGCCCCCAATGTCTCACCGCGGGCCTGCATCTCGTCGGCTCTCGCCGCGGCCGCCGCAGCCATCTCCGGCACCAGCGTGACGATGGCGTTGACCTTCGGGTTGACGCGCTCGATCTGCGCGAGATGCGCCGCCAGCGCCTCGCGCGCGGAGAGCTTCTTCGTGCGGATGAGCTGCGCCATCTCGAGGGCGCTCATGAAACAGATGGAGGACATAGCAGCCTGAGCGTTCAGCGTCCGCGCGAGGAGCGGCACGGCCGCCATTCCCAGCAAGGCCTCGCGGCGGGTCATTGTCCTTCCATCGCCTGGCGCTTCCAGAGATCCCAGCCGCGCTGGACGTCGCCGGGCGTTTTCTCCACCGCCGCGGTCTCCGCCTCAGAGATGTAGTTGACCGGGCCGCCGAGGGCGAGTGCCGTGATCAGCAACTTGGCGTTCACTTCCGTATAGATCGCCTGCCGCACGGCGACCGGGATGTTCGGCCCGACCACCACGTTGCCGTGACCGCGCAGGAGCGCGACCGGCCTCTTGCCGAGCGCCGCTGCCAGCGATCGCCCCATGGTGGAGTTCCGCACCAGCAGCGCCGCGGCCGCCGGGTCGTTCACCGAGCGCGAGTCCCAGACGGGGATGCTTCCGCCGATGCCGAGGAACGTGGCCATATGGAAGACCGGGCGGAGCGGCACGTTGGTGATGCTGAAGGGAATCACCGAGGGCGCGTGGCTGTGGACGACCACCATCACGTCGGGCCGCGCCCGGAAGATTTCGCCGTGAATGAACCGCTCGAGCACCGCGTTGCGTCCCCTGGGGTCAACCGGCGTCGAATCGAGATCGAACTCCATGATGTCGGCGGGCGTGACGAGGGCAGGCCCGAGCGATCGTGACATCAGGTAGCGATTCGGATTGGCGGGGTGCCGCAGGCTCACGTGACCGTAGCCGTCGATCACGCCCTCGTTGGCCAGGACCCGATAGGCCGCGGCCAGATCCTCGAGGAGTGCCGGCGCGACCGGCCCTCCGGACGTCAACGGGGCCTGGGCCGAGGCGGGGCGCCCGGCGCTCCCGGCGGTGACGACGATGGCGAGAGCGGCGGCTGCGGCAAGACAGGCGGAGCGGGTCATGGTGTCCCTTTCGATGGCGCGGTCAGTGTGGCGCCGGGATCTTATTCGCCCCGGCGAACTTTCTCCAGCTTGTTGTCTCTCTCGGACGTGAGGCGTTCGCGCTCGCGGCGGAACTGGCGGGCAATTTCTTCGAGCTGCGCCGGGTCGCCGCCCAGATGCTCGTTCATCGCCGATTGCTGCAGGATCTCCTGCTCGGCGAGCTTCGACGCATAGAGGCTTCGCACCTCGGCGATCGCGGCCTTCTGCTGGTCGGTCAGCGGCCGCGTGGTGACGCCTTCCTCGGCATCCTTCTTCCGGAGGCGCTCCATCGCGATGTCGAACGCAGACTTTGGCGCACTATCATCAGGCATGGAGTTCAGCTTACCTCGCCTGTGAAACGCTGGGAACTCCTCGGCGAGGCGCGGACACCGGATGGGACGCTCCTTGCCCTGACGCGGCACGACCGGGAGTACGTCATCCTCGCCAACGGCAAGAGCCTGATGTCGAGCCGCATGCACGGCTCGGAAGAGGCGCTCGCGACGATCGTCTGCCGGCGCGCGGCCACGAGCGCGGCACCGTGCGTCCTGGTGGGCGGACTCGGCATGGGCTTCACCCTGCGCGCCACGCTCGACGCGCTCCAGCCCGGCGCCCGCGTCATCGTCGCCGAGCTGGTGCCGGAGGTGGTCGAGTGGAACCGCGAGGTGCTGGCACCTCTCGCCGATCGTCCGCTGAAGGATCGACGGGTGGAGGTGATTACGGGCGACGTGGCAGAGGTGTTCGCCGCCAGCCGCAATCGCTTTGACGCCGTCCTGCTGGATGTCGACAACGGGCCAGATGCGTTTACCGCCACCGCCAACGACCGTCTCTACGGCGACGGCGGCCTCGCGGCGATCAGGGACTCGCTCAGGAGCGGCGGCGTGCTCGGCGTCTGGTCGGCGTGGGAAAACCGGAAGTTCGAGCAGCGCCTGCGCTACGCGGGGTTCGACGTGGACGTGCAGCGTGTTCGCGCGCGCCTGAAGAAGGGGGGGCCGCGCCACACGATATTCCTGGGAACCAGCAGGTGATCGTCGTGCGGCCGGGACGCAGCATGACGCAAGGGACCGGGGTATACTCGTCCGCTATTTCCGTTCCCTGTTTTTCCGTTTGATCTGGAGGGCGAGCATGTATCCACGGTACGCGATTCGGCTGGTGCTCTGTTTGTTGGTGCTCTCGCTGTCCGCGGCGAGCGCGTCAGCACAGGCCACACAGGCGCCGGCAGAGAAATTCGAGCCCCAGGTCGGTCAAGCCGGCAAGGACGTCGTCTGGGTACCCACGCCGCAGGCTCTGGTCGACAAGATGCTCGACATGGCCAAGGTCACCTCGCAGGACTACCTGATCGACCTGGGCTCGGGCGACGGGCGCACCGTGATCACCGCCGCGAAGCGGGGCCTGCGCGCGCACGGCATCGAATACAACCCCGACATGGTGGAGCTCGCGAAGCGCAACGCGGCTGCCGCCGGCCTGTCCAGCAAGGCCACCTTCGCCAAGGCCGATCTGTTCGAGAGCGACTTCTCGAAGGCGCAGGTGATCACGATGTTCCTCCTGCCCTCGATCAACCTGAAGCTGCGGCCGACGCTCCTGAACATGAGGCCCGGCACGCGCATCGTGTCGAACTCGTTCACGATGGAAGACTGGCAGGCCGATCAGGTCGAGACGATTAGCGGCGAGTGCACCTCCTGGTGCACGGCGCACCTCTGGATTGTGCCGGCGAAGGTGGCGGGGACGTGGCAGATGTCGCAGGGAACGCTGACGCTCAATCAGACCTTCCAGAACGTGTCCGGCACGCTGGGCGGCACGCCGATCTCGGATGGAAAACTGCGCGGCGATGAAATTACTTTCAAGGTCGGGAACGCCACGTACACCGGCCGCGCCCAGGGCAACTCGCTCCGAGGCACGGTGACCGGCGGGAGCGGCGGATCCTGGACGGCGACGCAGCGGTAGGAGACAGGGGCGCGGCGCTGATGAGCTCGATTCACCGCGTCGCGCCTGTGACCCTCGGGACTCACCGGTCAACGCGCGAGGGTCACAGATGCCCGGTGTGATACCGCCTCAGCGGTGGGCGCCGCCTTTCATGAGGTCGCGCAGCAGGGGACTTGCTTTCGTCGCGACCCGCCCTTTCCCGCTCCTCTTCGCTTCGTAGAGTGCCGCGTCGGCTCGCTGTTGCAGGCTTTGCGGCGTATCGCCAGCCGAGCATTCGGCGACGCCGATCGTGATTGACGGCGCCTCCCCGTCCTCGACAATGAGCCGGCAGGCCCCCTGCACTGACCGGCCGATGGCCCCAAACCTGGCCTCCGCCTGGCGGAGGGTGATGTCCGCGACCAGCAGCGCGAACTCGTCGCCACCGACGCGCGCCACGAGGCTCCCGGCTCGGAGCGAGCCGCTGAGCGTTTCAGCGACCGCGACCAGCAACCGGTCGCCCGTCGCGTGCCCGCATCGGTCGTTGACCTGCTTGAAGTTGTCCACGTCGATCATCGCCAGGACGAATCCCGGCCGGTTGGGCTCGAGCCATTCGCGGCAGGTACGCTCGAACGTCCGCCGGTTCGCAATGCCGGTCAGGGAATCGAGGGCCGCCTCCCGTCGGGTGTGATCGAGCTGCATTTCCAGAGTTGAGAGACGGGTGCCGAACTCCTGGCGCGTCTGCTCCCACGCCTTGCGTCGCTCGAGCGTGACGCGCTTGAGCGTGGTGACCTCGCTGACGAGCTGAGCTTGAATCTGCTGGAGGTCGTCCATCCGGGCGAGCCGTTCGAACCGCTCGACCGAGCCAGTGAGCGTGCCGTCGACGCTCGCATTGTCACCGGCCATGGCCTTGACGGTCTCCTGCACCATCGCGATGACGGCGGCGACCTGCACGCGCTGTTCGGCCGTCCGATTCCGGACGCGTGCAGCGGCGCCGCGCGCGGACTTGAAGCACGCACTCGCAAGGGGCTCCAGCGTGTCCGCGGAGGTGCCGGCCGCCACCTCCGAGCGGCACGCATCGGCGAGCGAAACCACATCGGCTGACGTGCCGGCCTCTCCCGCCACCAGCACCTCGGTGAGCGTGCCCAAGGCGTCGTC
>CANIBQ010000185.1 GCA_947465645.1 Acidobacteriota bacterium
CTCGACGCCGGCCGCGACCAGCTCGTCTTCGTCGCGCTTGGCGACGGCCGTTTCGAACCGCGGCCCGTCACCGTGGGCCGGCGAACCCGTGACGACGTCGAGATTCTGACTGGCATCAAGGAGGGCGAGCAGGTTGCCACGGGCGCGGCGTTCTTCCTCGACTCCGAGAGCCAGCTGCGCGCGGCCGTCGACAGCTATCAGTCGCCGCCGGACGTTGACGCCGCCGCGCCGGCCGCCGCGGCTCGGCTGGACATCACGTTCCGTTTGCAGCCGGACCCGCCGCGGACCGGCGAAAACATTCTCGAGGTCACTGTCCGCGATGCGTCGGGGCAGCCGGTCAGCGACGCCGACGTGGCGGTGACCTTCTTCATGCCCGCAATGCCGGCGATGAGCATGCCGGCAATGCGGAACCAGGCGAAGCTGCCGCCCAGCGGGGGAGGCGTGTATCGCGGATCCGGTCAGGTCGTCATGGCAGGACGATGGGACGTCACCGTCGATGTGAGCCGTGGCGGTCAGCGGCTGAGCAGCAGACAGTTCGCCATCGTCGCGAAGTAAAAGGCGCACGGAATCTTCGGCTTTAGCAATCGTACGTAGTGTCCGGCTTCAGCCGGACGAGGAGAGAGCGAATGAAGCGAATGAGCATAGCGATAGCGTTGACGGCAACACTGGCGGTCCTGGGGGCCGCGTGCGGCGGCGGGCAACCGTCTTCTGAATCGGTGGCGCCGGCCTCCGCGCCCCAGACAGGCACGGCAGCCCAAACCGCCGACATCACGTTCCGGAGTGAGCCGGATCCACCGCGGATGGGCGACAACACGCTGGAAGTGATGGTGATGTCCGGCGGGCAGCCGGTCACTGATGCGGACGTCACCGTCGAATTCTTCATGCCGGCGATGCCGGCGATGAACATGGCGGAGATGCGGAACACCGTGCCACTGAAGCACGAAGGCGGCGGCACGTATCGCGGCGCCGGCAACGTCATGATGGCCGGCAACTGGGATGTGACCGTGATGGCGATGCGCGGCGGGCAGGAAATCGCCCGCCGGCAGGTCGCGGTCACCGCGAAGTAGATGATCGAACGTCTCGTCGACTGGTGCGCGCGCAACCGCTTCCTGGTCTTCACCGCCACGATTGCGCTGACGGTGTGGGGCGGGTGGGCGATGCGCGCGACACCAGTCGACGCGGTGCCGGACATCTCCGACGTACAGGTCATCGTCTCGACTGAATGGGCGGGCCGCAGCCCGGACCTCATCGAGGATCAGGTCACATACCCAATCGTTTCTGCGCTCATCTCGACGCCACGCGTGCGGAGTGTCCGCGGCTTCACCGACTTTGGCATCTCGTACGTGTATGTGATCTTCGACGACACGGCCGACATCTACTGGGCGCGGAGCCGTGTCGTCGAATACCTGCAGGGCATCCGCGGCCAGCTGCCGGAGGACGTGAATCCCGTCATCGGTCCTGACGCGACCGGCGTCGGCTGGGTCTTCGAGTACGCGCTCGTCGACGAGTCAGGACGCCACACGCTGGCCGACCTCCGCAGTTTCCAGGACTGGAATCTGCGCTACTGGCTCGCCTCGGTACCCGGCGTCGCCGAGATAGCCACGATCGGCGGCTTCGTCCAGCAGTACCAGGTAAATGTGGATCCAGTGCGACTTGCCGCCTACGACCTCGGAATCCGCGCCATCGTCGACGCCGTGCGCGCGAGCAACAACGACGTGGAGGGGCGGCTGCTGGAGTTTGCGGGCCGCGAATACATGGTGCGCGGCCGCGGGTACCTGAAGTCGGTCGCCGATATCGAAACGATTTCGCTCGGTGCCGACGCCGGAGGCACCCCGATCACCGTGGCGGATGTGGCGCGCGTGACGCTCGGACCGGATATCCGTCGCGGCATCGCGGAGCTCGACGGCCGCGGCGAGGTGGTGGGCGGCATCGTCGTCATGCGTTTCGGCGAGAACGCGCTGCGGGTGATCGACGGGGTCAAGGCGAAGCTCCTAGAGATCCAGGGCGCGATGCCGGAGGGGATGCGGATCGTGCCAACGTACGACCGATCCGGCCTGATTAACGACTCCCTCGCCACCCTCCGGCGGACGCTCATCGAGGAAGCGATCGTCGTCTCCGTTGTGATTCTGCTGTTCCTGTTCCACCTGCGGTCGGCGCTTGTGCCGATTCTCGCGCTGCCGATCGCGGTCGCCGCGTCGTTCATCCCGATGTACTACCTGGGGATCAGCGCCAACATCATGTCGCTCGGCGGGATCGCGCTCGCCATCGGCGTGCTGGTCGACGCGTCGATCGTCATGGTGGAGAACGCGTACCGCCACCTATCGGAGCCGCAGGACGACGGATCCATGGTGCCCTACGACCAGCAGCCGGCCGTCGCGATCCGCGCGGCGAAGCAGGTGGGCCGGCCGATCTTTTTCTCGCTGGCCATCATCATCGTCTCGTTCATCCCGGTGTTTCTTCTGGAGGCTCAGGAGGGACGGATGTTCCGCCCCCTGGCGTTCACCAAGACGTCGGCGATGGTGGGCGCGGCGCTTCTGTCGATCACCCTGGTGCCGGTGCTCATGGCGCTCTTCATCCGGGGGCGGCGGCTGCGCCCCGAAGCAGAGAACCCGGTCTCGCGCGTCTTCACCGCCCTATACGCTCCGGTGCTTCGGCTCGCGCTGCGGTGGCGCTGGGCCGCGCTCGCGATCAACTTCGCCGTCGTGCCACTAACGGTGCCGCTCGTGTTCACGCTCGGGAGCGAGTTCATGCCGCCCCTCTACGAGGGCGCGCTGCTGTACATGCCGACGTCCGCCCCAGGATTGTCGATTACCGAAGCGGGCCGCCTGCTGCAGCAGCAGGACCGGATCCTGCGCGGGTTTCCGGAGGTCGAGCGGGTGTTCGGCACCGTCGGACGCGGCACGAGCGCGACCGACAACTCCCCAATGGGGATGGTCAACACGACGGTGACGCTCAAGCCGCGGGGGCAATGGCGAGCCGGCATGACGCTCGAAACGCTGCAAGGCGAGATGGATGCGGCGCTGCAGTTTCCGGGCTTTCCCAATGTCTGGACGCAGCCCATCCGCAACCGCCTCGACATGTTGCTGACCGGCATCAAGACGCCCGTCGGCATCAAGGTCTTCGGACCGGATCTCGCCGTCATCCAGCGGATCGGGCAGGACATCGAGCGGGCGCTGCAGGGCATCGAGGGCACCCGGAGTGTGTACGCCGAGCGCGTCACGCAGGGCTATTTCACCGACATTCAGATCGACCGCGCCGCCGTCGCCCGCCACGGCCTCGCGATTGCGGACGTCCAGGACGTGATCCAGTCGGCGCTCGGCGGGGAGAACGTCACGCGCACCATCGAGGGACGCGAGCGGTATCCGGTGAACGTCCGCTACGCGCGTGGGTTCCGCGACTCGCTGCCGGACCTCGAGCGCGTGTTCGTCAAGACCCCGCGCGGCGCGCAGGTGCCGCTCGGTCAGCTCGCGGAAATCTCACTCACCACGGGCCCGGCAATGATCCGCGACGAGAACGCCCAGCTCGCGGGCTATGTCTATGTCGACACCGCGACGCGCGACATCGGCGGCTATGTCACGCGCGCGCGCGCCGCGATCGACCAGGCCGTCGCGCTGCCGGCCGGCTACACGCTGCAGTGGACCGGGCAGTACGAGTTCCAGGTGCGCGCGCGGGAGCGGCTCCGCGTGCTGATCCCGATCGTCCTGTTCATCATCTTCATGCTTTTGTACATGACGTTCCACTCGGTGTCGGAGGCGATGATCGTCATGCTGTCGGTCGTGTATGCGATGACCGGAGGCGTCATCCTGCAGTGGCTCCTCGGCTACAACTTCTCGGTCGCGGTCTGGGTGGGGTATATCGCGTTGTACGGTGTTGCCGTCCAGACGGGTGTCGTCATGGTGGTGTACCTGCACGAGGCGCTCGACAGACGCCTCCGGCGCGGCGGCGAGATCACGGCACAGGACATCTGGGACGCCACCGTCGATGGGTCGATTCTCCGGCTCAGGCCCAAGCTGATGACCGTGACGGTCGTGATGGCGTCGCTCGTCCCCATCATGTGGAGCACGGGTGTGGGCTCTGATGTGATGAAGCCGATCGCGGCGCCGATCATTGGCGGCATGATCACGTCGACCATTCACGTGCTCATCATCACGCCCGTCATCTTCTACATCATGAAACGCCGTGCGTGGCGCAAGGGCACGTTGAGGCCGTCCACGATGGGACATTAGTCGCGATGTATCCCGTCCTCTTCCGCATCGCCGGCATCGAGATTACGAGTTTTGGCGTATTCATGGCGATGGCCATGCTCGTGGGCGTCCGGCTGTTCGCCCGAGAGCTCGAGCGGAGCCGGTTGCCGGCGGACGCCGTCAATGCGGCCCTCGCGGGGGCCGTGGGCGGTGTCGTGGGGGCGAAGCTCGTGTGGGCGATCGAGTTCAGCGGCACAGAGCCGTTCATGGATCTCCTGCTGTCTCGTGGCGGGTTCAGCTGGTTTGGCGGGTTCGCCGGGGGCGTCGGCACCGGTCTCTGGATGCTGCGCCGATATGGCGTTCCTCTGGCGCGAGGGCTTGCCGCGGCGACACCTCCACTCGCGATCGGGCATGCCATCGGCCGGA
>CANIBQ010000186.1 GCA_947465645.1 Acidobacteriota bacterium
GATCATCATCGCGTCTGCGGTGCTCTCCCCGGACGGCAACGGCGTGGGGATGGTCGCCATGGGCGGGCCCGTGTTCGTCCTCTACATCTTCAGCATCGGTCTCGCCTGGCTGTTCGGCAAGAAGAAGCGCAAGGACACGGACGCGGTCTGACGGCCGCGTCCTTCACGCTGCTCGGTTCTCGCTGCTCTGTTCGGGTTCGGGTTCGAGTTCGCTAGTACGACTTCGCGAACCAGGCGTCCTGCGTCGCGGCCCCGCCGCACTTGAGGCAGGTCTTGCCGACCGGCGGGGTGCTCGTGAACGGGATGTTGCGGATGGTCGCCTGCGTCTCCGTCTTGATCTCCGCTTCGCACTGCGCTGAGCCGCACCACGGCGAAATCACGAAACCGGGGCGCCCGTCCATCGTCTCCTTGAACACGTCGTAGGTGTCCGCTGCGGAAGTGTGTTCCGTCCGGAACTGCACGGCGCGCTCGAACAGTGCCTGCTGAATCGTGGCGAGCAACTGCTCGACATGAGCGGTCAGGCCCTCCATCGGCACAAACGACTTCTCGCGCGTATCCCGGCGCGCCAGCACGACCTGTGACTTCTCAAGGTCCTTCGGCCCGATCTCCAGGCGCAGCGGGACGCCCTTCATCTCCCACTCGTTGTACTTCCAGCCGGGCGTCTGTGACTCACGATCATCGAGCATGACGCGGAGGCCGCGCGCCACCAGCTCGTCGCGAATGGCCTGCGCCTTCGGCAGCACCGTCTCTTTCCAGTTGCCGCGCGGAATCGGGATCATCACGACCTGGTAGGGCGCGATGCGCGGTGGCAGGATCAACCCGCCCTCGTCACCGTGCGTCATGATCAGGCCGCCGATCATCCGCGTCGACACGCCCCACGACGTCGTGTAGGCGTACTGCACCGACTTGTCGCGCGCCTGGAACTTGATGTCGAAGCCGCGGGCGAAGTTCTGCCCCATGTAGTGGGAGGTGCCCGCCTGCAGCGCCCGGCCGTCGCGCATCAGCCCCTCGATCGAGTACGTGCGCTCGGCGCCGGCGAATTTCTCGCTCTCGGTCTTCTGACCGTCGACGACCGGCATGGCCAGCTCTGTCTCGCAGAACTCCTTGTAGACGCCGAGCATCTTCATCGTCTCGGCCTGCGCTTCCTCGGCGGTCTCGTGCGCGGTGTGTCCCTCCTGCCAGAGAAACTCGGTCGTCCGCAGAAACAGCCGCGTCACCTTCTCCCAGCGGACGACGTTGGCCCACTGGTTGATCAGGATCGGCAGGTCGCGCCACGACTGCACCCACTTCGCGTACATCGTGCCGATGATCGTTTCCGACGTCGGCCGGATCACCAGCCGCTCCTCGAGCACCTCATTGCCACCCTGCGTCACCCAGGCCACCTGCGGCGCGAACCCCTCGACGTGGTCCGCCTCCTTCATCAGCAGGCTCTCGGGAATGAGCATCGGGAAGTAGGCGTTGACGTGGCCGGTCGCCTTGAAGCGCTTGTCCAGCCCCTGCTGCATGAGCTCCCAGATGGCGTAGCCATAGGGCCGGATCACCATGCACCCCTTGACGGGCGAATAGTCGGCCAGCTCGGCGCGGCGGACGACGTCGATGTACCAACGGCCGAAATCCTTGGATTGCGGCGTGATCTCGGTGGGCTGATCGGGAAATTCTGTCTCAGAGGCCATGTCACATCCCAGATCCCGGATCCCGGATCCCGGAGCCCAATGCCCCGTCGTACTTGGGATTTGGGATTTGGGATCCGGGATTTGGGATTTATCTCAATTCATCGGACAGGTGCTTCTTCCAGTGTACGTCGTCGTGCGCGGGGAAATCGGACCGGAAGTGCCCGCCGCGGCTTTCCTCGCGGCGCAGCGCCGCGCGCGCAATCAGCAGGCCGACAATGATCAGGCTCCGGGTGCGTCGCTGGCCCTGGTCGACGCTGTCGCCAGAGGCCGACGCCCACTGGCCGAGCTGTGCCACCGCGTGCTCGAGACCCGTCCGATCCCGAAGCAGCCCCGCGTGCCGCCACATCAGGTCCCGCACCTCCTGCGCGTCCGGCAGCGGACGTCCAGACGCCACTGGCAGCGACCAGGGGGCCACGTCGCCGCGCCGGAGGGCGGCTGGTTGCGGGGCGGCCTGCATGGCCAGCGCGGCGCGGGCACCGAAGACCAGCCCTTCGAGCAGCGAGTTACTCGCCAGGCGATTGGCGCCATGCACGCCCGTGCAGGCCACCTCCCCAGCCGCGTAGAGCTGCGCGACCGAGGTGCGGCCGTCCAGATCAGTCTCGACGCCCCCCATCACGTAGTGCGCCGCCGGACTGACGGGAATCCGATCGGTGGCCAGATCCAGCCCCGCGTCGGCACAGGCGCGGGCAATGGTCGGAAAGCGGTGCCGCACGAATATCGGGTCGAGGTGCGCCATCGTCAGGTAGACCGGCGCCCCGGTGCGCTCGAGCTCGCGAACGATGGCCCGCGAGACGAGGTCACGTGACGCCAGATCGCCCGCCGGCTCGTAGCGCTGCACGAAAGCCTCGCCGGCCTCGTTGATCAACCGTGCGCCTTCGCCGCGGAGCGCCTCCGACAGCAGGAAGCGTGGCGCCCCGTCGACGCTCAATGCCGTGGGGTGGAACTGCACAAACTCGAGGTCGCTGACGCGGGCGCCGGCGAGCGCGGCCATGGCGATCCCGTCGCCGGTGGCGATGGCGGGATTGGTGGTTTCCCGAAACACCTGACCGGCACCGCCGGTCGCCAGGAGCGTCCGCTGCGCGCTGACCTGGCCCTCGATGCCGGCGCTGTTCACATAGGACGCACCGCAGCAGAGGCGGTCCCTCACCAGCAGGCCGGTGGCCTGCGCATCGTCCATGACGCGGATGCGTCGATTGGTACTGACGCGCGCCCAGAGCAGCCGGCCGATCTCGCGGCCCGTGGCATCGCGGGCGTGCAGCACGCGGCGCACCGTGTGCGCCGCCTCGCGCCCGAGCGCCGGGTTGCCGTCAGCATCGAGATCGAACACGGCGCCCCACTCCATCAGCTCGCGGACGTAGCGGGGCCCTTCGTGCACCAGCACATGCACGGCCTCGGCGAGGCACAGCCCATCGCCGGCGGCCATCGTGTCGCGCGCATGCAGATCGGGGGAATCATCGGGACCGAGTGCGGCGGCGATACCGCCCTGCGCGTAGCCGGTGTTGCTCTCGCGCGGGTCGGCCTTGGTGAGAACGACGACGTCACCGGCCTCGGCCAGCGACAGCGCCGCACGCAGGCCGGCGATACCGCTGCCGATGACCAGGAAGTCGCCGCCGACGTTCACGGTGCTATCCTATCAATTCTCCCGTGAACACCGAGCCGCAGCAGGACCTCACACGCGTCGACGTCACCACGGGATCGCGTCCGTCGACGATCTGGATCGGCGACGGTGCGGCCGATCGGCTGCCGATGCTGCTCGATGCGCACGGCGTCGGCGGGCGGCGGTTCGTCGTTTCCAGCCCAATCGTCTGGCGGTTTCACGGCGAACAGATCCGGGCCGCGCTCGGCGCGGCCGGCGCCAGCGTCGAGCCGATCCTCATCGCCGACGGCGAGCGGTTCAAGACCCTCGCGTCGGTGTCACGCATCTACGACACGCTGATTCGTTCCGGCGCCGACCGCGGCAGCGCCATCATCGCGGTTGGCGGCGGGGTGATCGGCGACACCGCGGGGTTCGCCGCCGCGACGTTCCTGCGCGGCATCACGCTCGTCCAGGTGCCGACCACCCTGCTCGCGCAGGTGGACAGCTCGGTTGGCGGCAAGACCGGCGTCAACCATGCGCTTGGCAAGAATCTCATCGGCGCGTTTCACCAGCCCTCGGTGGTGGTTGTCGACCCGTTGCTGCTGCGCACGCTGCCGCGGCGCGAGTTCAGGTCGGGGCTCTACGAGGTCGTCAAGTATGGCGTGATCGCCAGCCGCGGGCTCTTCGACCGCCTCGCCGCGAACACGAAAGCGATTTTCGCGCGCGATCCGGCCGTGCTCGTCCCGGCGATCGTCGAATCGATCCGCATCAAGGCCGAGGTGGTGTCGAAGGACGAGCGCGAAGGCGGGCTGCGCCGGATTCTGAACTTCGGTCACACCGTCGGCCATGCGCTCGAGGCCGTCACGAAATACCGGCGCTTCCGTCACGGTGAAGCGATCGCCTACGGGATGCTTGCCGCCGCCGACCTTGGCGTCGTCCGCGGCGCCCTGGCCGACCGCGAGCGGCAGGCGCTGACCGCGCTCGTCACGCAGCTCGGGCCGCTGCCACCGGTGGCCGATCTCCCGATGGCCGGGATCCTCGAGGCGGTGCGGCGGGACAAGAAGGTGGTCAACGGCCGTCTGCACTTCGTCCTCGCCATCGCCATCGGGGCGACAACGACGGTCGATGACGCCACCGAGGACGAGCTCCGGCAGGTGCTGCAGCGGCTCGGGCTGAAGGGCTAGGTGTGAATGTCAAAGAGGTTGTTCATCTTAGGCAGCCTCTTGGAAACGCATCCAGGGCGAGCGTCGGCCGAGGCTCGTATGTGGACGCCGGTGGTTGTAGAAGCGCAGATACGGGCGGAGGGCGGCGGTGCGTCGCGCCGAGCTGCGGTA
>CANIBQ010000187.1 GCA_947465645.1 Acidobacteriota bacterium
AAAGAAGCCGGGTTCGACAATGGCGTGTTCATCGACCAGGACGGCCATGTCGGCGAGAGCTCCAACATGAACGTGGCGTTCGTCACGAAGGACGGGGCATTCGCGCACCCGAAATTCGATCACATCCTCGCCGGGTGCACGTCCCTGCGGCTCCTGGATCTCGCGACGACGCTCCGCGATCGCGGCCTCATTACCGGCGTCGAGGTGCGTGACATCACCGTCCCCGAGGCACGCGCCTCCCGCGAGATGATGCTGCTTGGCAGCTCCGTGAAGGTCGCGCCGATCATCAAGTGGGACGATCAGGTCATCGGCGACGGCAGGCCGGGACCGGTGGCGGCGGCGCTCCTTCGTCTGCTCGACGACGACATGCGCAGCAGCGACCGGCTGATCCCCGTGCCGTACTAGCACGGTGTTCGAACCTCTCTACATCTGGCTCGAGGAGAGTGCGTTCAGCATCTGGATGCGCGAGTCGCCGTCGATGTTCGCGTTCCCGGGCATTCTCGCGGCGCACACGGTGGGACTGGCGTTCATCGCCGGATTGAGCGGGGCGCTCGACCTCCGGCTGCTCGGCGTCGCTCGCAGCATCCCGCCGATGGCTTTCACGCGCTTCCTGCCGTACATGTGGTTTGGCCTCTGGGTGAACATCGTCACCGGCCTTGCGGTGCTGATGGCGTACCCGACCAAAGCGCTGACGAACCCCGTCTTCTATCTGAAGCTCGGGTTGATTGCGGCCGCGCTGGTCATGCTCCGGCCAATTCTGCGATTCGCGAGGAGCGGAAAATTCGACGCGGACGTGACGACCAGGCTGCTCGCCGCGGCGTCGCTCGCCGCGTGGGCCGGCGCGATTGCCGCGGGACGCCTGCTCGCGTACACGTGTAACCGCCTGACCGTCGGGTCGCCCTGCTGATGGTCCCGCTGCAGCTGGCCCTCGAGCGTTTCTTTCAGGGCTTTCCGGCCATCGCGGCGCTGATGGAAACGGCCTGGGGCTGGCCGATCCTCGAATGCATCCACTTCATCGGACTCACACTGCTCTTCGGCTCGATCGCGGCCTGGGATCTGCGGCTGCTCGGTCTCGCGAAAGACGTCCCGATCGCCGCCTTCCATCGTCTGGTGCCGTATGCCGTCCTGGGTTTCGGAATCAACGCGGCCAGCGGCATGTTCTTTCTGATGACGACGCCGAATCAGTACATCTATAATCCGGCGTTTCATTTCAAGATGCTGTGCGTCGCGCTGGCAGGCGTGAACGTGCTCTTCTTCTATCTGACGATGTTCCGGCGCATGACGCGGCTCGACGCCGGCGCCCGCAGTCCTGTATTCGCACGATTCAGCGGGCTTGCATCGCTCGTGCTCTGGTGCGTGGTGATCGTCTGCGGCCGCCTGATCACTTTCTATCGCCCCGAAGTCTGCCGGCCAGGCGACGTCATCGGCCTCGTCGCAACCTGCATCGTCCGCTGACCGTCCGCGAGGACACCGGCGCCGCCAACCGCTGTATTCACTCCATTTTCAGGCGTTCTCAGCTGGCACGCCGAATGGAATACCTGCCAGTGAGCACCGTGGAGTGCTCACTGGAGGGGCCATGTCACGCATGCTGCTGCTGATTCCCGCATGTTTGCTGCTGGTGATGCCGATGAGCGCCGACGCGCAGGGACGCGGCAAGGAGAAGGTCAAGAACGGCAACGGTCCGGCGTTCTGCCGCAACGGCCAGGGACATCCCGTCCACGGCTGGGAATGGTGCCGTCAGAAGGGGTGGGGCGACGCGAGCTCCCGCGCCGACGGCCGCCGGGCCCTGCCACGCAGCCAGCGTGATGTCGGCGCGGATCGGTCCGGCACGCGCGGGGTCAACAACCGGATGAACAACCCCGCGTTCGACAACGGCTATGCCGACGGGTACGAAAAGGGACTCGACGATGGCGGCGCACGGCGCGAGTTCAATCCCACGCGGCACAACTGGTACCGATCGGCAGATCGGCGCTATGACCCGGCCTACGGCTCACGTGCCGCCTATGCCAATGTCTATCGCGAGGGCTTCCGTTCCGGGTACGAACAAGGCTATGCCGACGGCGAACGTTACGGTGACTCCGGCGCGAGCCGGTTTCCGTGGCCCTTTTGATTGTCTAACGCAGAGTCGCCAGCCCGTCCGTGCTCTCAGCCATATGGCTGAGGCACGGCGATTTGCAAGACAATGGTCGCGGTGAAGGTTCTACTCGTCGTCATTGACGCGGCGTCGCCGCGGGTCTTCTGTCCCGCGGTCCAGACCGGCCGGCTCAAGAATTTCAAGCTGCTCGCCGAGGCAGGAGAGATGCACCAGGAGTCGGTGTCCATCTTCCCCTCGATCACGCCGGCCGCCACCTCGTCCATCATCACAGGCTGTTATCCCTCGCAGCACGGGATCGTCGGCGCGTCGTGGTACGACGAGCGGTCCGATCAAGTTGCGTACTACGGCGACGACTTCTGGGTCGTGGCGGCCAGAGGGTTTGGCGCTTTCCTGCGGGACTTTCTCGTCCACCTCAACGGCGATCGTCTGACGGCACCGACGCTCTTCGAATCAGTGGAGGGCGCCGGGCGCGAAGCGGCGTGCTTCAACTTTCTCGTGTACCGCGGCCTGAAGCCGCATCGCGTGAACATTCCGTGGCTGCTGGCGGTGCTTCCCGGTACGCCGCTCACCGAAACGGTCCTCGGACCGACGACGCTCTGTCTTGGCGACTTCGTGTCCGACGGGCGCGGGCACGCTCCGTCGCCAAAACCGCATGGCGCGCTCCATCGGTTCGGAATGGACGATGCCGGTACGGGCTCGATGCTGTGTCAGGCTGCGGCGGAAGGGACACTGCCTGATTTCACCGTGGCGTACTTCGCGGACAACGATTATCGAAGCCACGAGGTTGGACCGTTCGGCGCGCTGCCCGTGCTCGACCGTGTGGACGCCGCGCTCGGCGCGACGTTCGAGGCGGCCGGCGGCATCGAGCGATTCCTGAGTGAGACCTGCGTGATCGTCACGTCGGATCACGGCCACTGCGACATTCTCGAGGATGCGGACGCCGCGGTCATTCACCTCGACAATCTGTACAGCGATTTCGCGCAGGCAACGCTCGGAAAACCGTGGAACGCGCGCGATCAGATCATGATCTGCCCGAACATGCGGGCGGCACAGCTCTATGTCCATGGCACGGCGTCTGTTGCGCAGGTCGTGCAGACCGCGCTGAAGGAACCGCGCATCGACCTGGTCATCTGGCGCGGGGGCGAGACACCGGCGACGCGGCGATACCACGTCTCAGGCCCGCGCGGGACGCTCGCGTTCTGGCGGCACGGTGGCGGCGGCCGCGAGGGCCGCGACGCGCAGGGGACCGCCTGGCGGTGGGACGGGGATCCCGCCGTTCTGCGGCTCGAGACATCTGACGGCCTCGTTCATTCCGCGGATTATCCCAACCCGTTTGAACGGATTGCGGGCGCGCTCGACGCCGATGCGGCCGGCGACGTGTGGCTGACCGCGCAGCCCGGGTGCGAGTTCGAGGTCCGTGGCGGCCAGCCGCACGTAGGCGCCGGATCGCACGGCGCCCTCCATACGCTTGATTCGCTCAGCCCTGTGATTGTCGCCGGCGCTTCGATGCGGCTGCCTCGCACCCTTCGATCGATCGACCTCGCCGCCCTCTGCATGCGGGCGCTCGGTCTCACGTCCCGGCGCGAAATCGGTGCGCCGGCGCTGCGCGACTGATCTAGACTCTGGCGCGGTGAAGCACGCGCTCGTCGCCCTCCTGTTCGTCCTGGCGCTCCACGTGCCCCTGGCGGGGCAGCGCCCCTACTTCGCCACGCCTCCGCCCGGCAGCGGCCCCACGCCGATGGAGCCCTACGGCGCATTCGGCGGCTGCCCCGAAGAGCCGGCTGCGTTTCACCGGTGCGCCCTCGGGAAAGCAAGGACCTTCAGTCCGCCGCGAACCGCCGACGGCAGGCCGGACCTCCAGGGATTCTGGACGCGCATCGTCGCGCGCAACATGGAGAACATCGAAGAGCATCCGCAGGGCATGGATGGATCGGGCGGGAAAAGCCTCATCGTCGATCCGGCTGATGGACGGATTCCGTACCAGGCATGGGCGGCGGCGAAGGTTCGGAATCACTTTGGCACCTATCTCAATCCCGTGCAGCGATGCCTCCCGGATGCGCCGCCAAAGCACGCGTACAGTGCGGGCGTACGGCGAATCGTCCAGAGTGCGACGTCGATCGTCATCCAGGGCGATTACGCGCATACGTACCGCGTGATCCCGACTGACGGACGGCCGCACGTGCCAGGCTCGCTCAAGCTGTTCATGGGCGATTCGCGCGGACGCTGGGAAGGCAACACGCTGGTCGTTGACGTGACCAATCTGCGTGATCACATGTGGCTCGATCACGTCGGAAACTTCCACAGCGACACCGTGCACATCGTCGAGCGGTGGACGATGATTCATCCGGACGTGATGCATTACCAGGCGACGTTCGACGATCCGCGGGTGTTCACGCGCCCGTGGACGCTGGTCTCCGGACTGCGCCGGGAGAAGGACCCCGCGTTCGAGCAATGGGAGAACGCCTGCTGGGAA
>CANIBQ010000188.1 GCA_947465645.1 Acidobacteriota bacterium
ACGCTCGCGCCGGTGTTTGCCGGACAGGAGCGCGGGGTCGCCGAGGAGAACGTCCAGGCGCGCATCCGCGGCGTGCTCCTGATGGCGCTGTCGAACAAGTTCGGCGACCTGCTGGTGACGACCGGCAACAAGTCGGAGATGTCGGTGGGGTACGCGACGCTCTATGGCGACATGTGCGGCGGCTACTCGGTCCTGAAGGACATCTACAAGACCGAGATGTACCGCCTGGCGCGATGGCGCAACGACAATCTTCCGGGCGGCGCGCTCGGTCCCGACGGCCGTGTCATTCCGGAATCGTCACTGACCAAGGCGCCGACCGCGGAGCTGCGCCCCAACCAGACCGATCAGGACACGCTCCCGCCGTACGAAGACCTTGATGCCGTGCTCGAGGGGCTGGTCGAGGAGGAGCTGAGCGTCGACGCGCTCGCCGCGCGCGGCTTCGCGCGGGAGATGGTGGTGCGCGTGCAGCGGCTGCTCTATTCAGCGGAATACAAGCGCCGGCAGGCGCCGCCGGGCGTGAAGATTACGCGCCGGAGCTTCGGACGGGACCGGCGCTACCCGCTGACCAACGCCTTCCGCGAGCGCTGATCCCTGCGGTGCCGCCCTGGCGGTTATTCAGCGTGCCGCGAAATCCGGGAAGCTTCCGTCGCGCGCATTGACGGTCCGGCTCACACGGGGATCGGGCCAGCGCACGCCGAACGCGGGGTCGTCCCATCGAACGCCTCGCTCCTGGGCAGGCATGTAGGCGCCCGACACCAGGTACATCACTTCCGTGTCGTCCACCAGCGTCTGGTAGCCGTGCGCGACGCCCTTCGGGGCGTAGAGCACGCGGTTATTGTCCGGGGTCAGCTCGACGCCAAACCACTTCTTGTAGCTTGGCGACTCCGGCCGCAGGTCCATGATGACGTCAAAGACCGCTCCGCGGATGCAGCGGACGATCTTGATCTGCTCGAACGGGGGCGCCTGATGGTGCATGCCTCGAATCGTGCCGGCGCGGCGATTGAACGCGGTGTTGCACTGCGAGAGTTCGGTCACAAGGCCGAGGCGCTCGAAATCGTGGGACGCCCACATGATGGAAAAGTACCCGCGTTCGTCGTCGAACCAGGGCTGTTCGATCAGATAGGCACCGGAAATGTCTGTGTCGTGGAGGCGCATGGAGTCTGTGATGAAGAATTCTACGGTACAGCCGCAAGCCGCGCCGCGAGCAGAGTGGCCGAGACCATGCTCGACGGATCCGCGATGCCCTGCCCCGCGATGTCGAACGCCGTCCCGTGATCGACTGACGTGCGGATGATCGGCAGCCCGATCGTGACATTCACGGCGCTGCCGAACGCCAGCAGCTTGATCGGAATCAGCCCCTGATCGTGATACCCCGCGATGACGGCATCGAACTCGCCGCGGACCGCGCGCACGAACACGGTGTCGGCAGGAAACGGACCGTCGATGCCGATGCCCCGCTTCCGCGCGGCCTCGATCGCAGGCCGAAGCACCTGTTCGTCTTCCTGCCCCATGAGCCCTTCCTCTCCCGCATGAGGATTGAGGCCGGCGACGGCGATTCGCGGCGCGGCGAATCCGAAATCGGGAAGTGATGCGGCCGTCAGGCCGATGACCTCGTCGACGAGGTGGCGCGTCAGCGCACGCGGGACGTCGGCGAGCGCAATGTGCACGGTCGCCAGAACGACGATCAGTTTCTCCGACCAGAACATCATGGCGACCGGCGGGCCGCCCGTCAGATGAGCGAGCAGGTCGGTGTGTCCCTTCCACGGGAGGCCGGCGCGCGCAAAGGCCAGCTTGTTCACCGGCGCGGTCACAATCGCGTCAACCACGCCCGACTGCGCATCCCGCACCGCGCGGCAGATGATGTCGTAGGCGGCACGCCCGGCGTCGGCTGAGAGCACCCCTGGCGTGTACTCCGAGCCCTGCGGCGGAGCGTAAATACGCGGTTCGCAGACCTGCAGCACCCGCGGATCCTGCGCGGCCTTCCCGGCGATTTCGGGTCCAATGCCGGCCGGATCGCCGACGGTCAGAGCGATGCGCGGTTTCACAGCAGCTTCACAGCGCCTTCACAAACAGCTTCACAACTGCAGGACGAGCCAGTTCGTCACGACCTTCGGATTGACATTCTGGTCGAGCGCTATCAGCGCTTCGTCCACAGCCGCAAACGCCCGATGGCTACGCCGGCTGTCGAAGGTCGTCGTCAGGTGCTGCAGGTCTGCCTGCAGGTCCACATTCGCAAGGAGCCGCGTATCCGCCTGCCCCGCCAGGATTCCCAGGTCGCGCAGCAACGACGCCATCGAGCGAAGGCACGCCGCCAGGTAGACCCGTTCGGCCGCGAGTGGCGTCTTGACCGGCACCAGTCCTTTGGCGCCTTCGAGACGGCGCGACGGATCGCTGACGCGCGCCGCCAGCGCAAGAATCTTCTGCGCCACGTCACGCGCCTCGGTGACGTCGATCGCGCTGGCATCGATCGCGCGCCCGACGCTGCCGTCGGCATCGGCGGCCGCCGCCCTGGCATCCTTCTCGTCGTATTCGTGATCGCGGACGAGCACGCGCGCGACGTCGTCGGCCGACAGCGCCCCGAATCGCATACGCGAGCATCGCGAGAGGACCGTCGGCAACAGCGTGTCGGGGGCGGACGTCACCAGGATGAAGATCGTCGCCGATGGCGGTTCTTCCAGCGTCTTCAGGAGCGCATTCTGCGCCTCGGGGCCCATCGCATCGGCCCGATCGACGATGACCGCGCGGCGCCGGCCTTCAAAGGGACGGTAGTTCGAGCGGTCGACGACGTCGCGGATCTGCTCGATCTTGATGGAGCCGCTGTCACCGGGTTCGACGACCAGGACATCCGGGTGCGCGCCGCGCGCGATCCGGACACACGCCGAACAGGTCCCGCACCCGTCAGCGCCCATGCCGGTGGCCGCTTTGACGGACACATTGTGCGCGGTGCAATTGAGCGCCTGCGCGACGGCGATCGCCGTCCGCCGCTTGCCCACACCCGCAGGCCCGGCAAAGAGCATGGCGGGCGGCAGCGTCTCACGCGCGATCGCGTTCGACAGCAGCGTTACCACGCGGGCGTGGCCGGCAATCTCCTTGAAGGGCACGCTTCAGGATACCTTGCGAATGATGAACGACTCGAGGACGAGCGCGTCCATCTCCGTGTTCATGAAGCAGCGGTAGGCGTCTGCGGGCGTGCACACAATCGGCTCGTCCTTGACGTTGAACGACGTGTTCACGATCACCGGACAACCGGTCAGCGCGTCGAACGCCTGGATAATGTCGTAGTAGAGCGGATTGTCCTCACGCCGAACCGTCTGGACACGCGCCGAGTCGTCTACGTGCGTCACCGCGGGAATCGTCGACCGCGGGACTTTCAGCTTTTCAATCCCGAACAGATCGTCGGTGCCTGCTGGCACCGGAATGCGCCGCGACTTCGCAACGTCAGCGACGAGCAACATGTAGGGGCTCTCGTAATCGAGCTCGAACCAGTCGGCGACGCGCTCGCGCAGCACCGCTGGCGCAAACGGGCGGAACGATTCCCGGTACTTGATCTTCAGGTTGAGGACCGACTGCATCGCGGGGGATCTGGCGTCGCCGATGATCGAACGGCATCCAAGGGCACGCGGCCCGAACTCCATGCGCCCCTGAAAAAGGCCGACGACTTTGCCGGCGTCGAGAAGCGTGGCAATCCGGCCAGCCAGATCCGCGCGCGGCACGCGCTCAGCCGCAATCCCCTGCGCGCTCAGCCACGCGCCAATCTCCTCGTCCGAATACCGCGGGCCAAGCAGCGCGCCCTGCATTTCGTCGGCGTACTTCCCGCCTCGTACCCAATCTCCGCGCTTCTCCGCACTGACTCTCGGTTTGCCCATATAACGATGCCAGAGCGCGTACGCCACTCCGAGCGCTCCACCCGCATCGCCAGCCGCCGGCTGAATCCAGATGTCTTCGAAGGGACCTTCGCGGAGCAGCCTGCCGTTGCCCACGCAATTGAGCGCCACGCCGCCCGCCAGGCACAGCCGCTTCGATCCCGTCTCGCGATGGGCGGTGCGGGCCATCCGCAGCATGATCTCTTCGACAACTTCCTGGACTGATCGCGCCAGATCCATCTCACGCTGCGTGACCGGCGCGTCGACGTCCCGCCGCGGCCCACCAAACACCTTTTCGAACCCGCGCCCGGTCATCGTCAGGCCGTGGACAAACTCGAAGTTCTCGAGATGGAGTCGAATGCTGCCGTCGTCGAGAATCTCGACGATGTGGTCGCGGATGGCCTTGACGTAGGTCGGCTGGCCGTACGGGGCGAGCCCCATGACCTTGTATTCGCCTTCGTTGACCTTGAACCCCGTGAAATACGTGAACGCCGAATACAGCAGGCCGACCGAATGCGGGAACCGCATCTCGCCCAGCATCGTCAGCCCGGATCCGCGGCCGTGCCAGCGCGACGAGGTCGTCCACTCGCCCACGCCGTCGATGGTCAGCACGGCCGCCTCTTCAAACGGGGACGGGTAGAACGCCGAGGCGGCGTGCGATTCGTGATGGTCGCCGAAGAGGATCTCC
>CANIBQ010000189.1 GCA_947465645.1 Acidobacteriota bacterium
GATGTTGTCGAGGTTGTCGCGGTACACCGGGATACGCGAGTACTGCTCCTCGCGGAAGAGCGTGCGCAGGTCCTGAAGCGTCGCGTCGGCGCGGATGGCGACGATGTCGGGGCGCGGGGTCATGACCTCGCGGACCACGGTCTCGGTGAAATCGACGATGGACTGGAGCAGCTCGCGGCCTTCCGCCTCGGAAATCACGCCCTCTTCGGCCGGCGTGTCATCGGCGGCCTGCTCGAGATCCTCGTGCTCCGGCCCTCCACCGTTGCCACTCTCTCGCTCGCGCCTCGCGCCCATGACGCCGAGAAGCGTCGCCGTCAACGGCTGGGCCGCTCTCGCCACCAGGTGGAAGACCGGCAGCAGGACGTCGAGCACCGCTTCCGGATCCCGCCGCGCGATCAGCATGGGCAGCAGGTGTTCGCACACCACCACGAACGCAACGAGCGAGACGATGAAGATGGCGATCGACCGGCCGTCGCCCACGTTGCTCACGCGAGCGATCAGCGCGCCGGCGAGGATGATGCAGATCCCGATCAGGATCCGCGCCGGGACGAAGAGCTGCAGCGGATCGTCCAGGTATTGGCCGAGGCGGTCGCTGCGGCCGCCGCGCTCGGCCATCAGCCGCAGCGAGAGGCGCATCAGCGCGCTGAAGGCGGCCTGAACGGACCCGAAGAACACGGTCGCGCAGCCGAGCAGGAACAGAGCCAGCGGAGTCATCGCGTCACGGCACCAGGAGAGCTTCGCTCGATCAACCCTTCACGCAAGCCGCCCTTGCGTCGCAGGCGGCGCTCGAGGCGGGCCATCTGCCCGTCATCGTGCTCGTGATCATAGCCAAGAAGGTGCAGAAGGCCATGCAGGGCGAGCACCCGCAGTTCGGCCTGCATGGAGTGCCCCGCCTCGCGGGCCTGCCGGCGCGCAACACCAACCGCAATCACGACATCCCCCAGAAACCCCCGCTCCGCTGCGGGCTCGCCGCGCCGAGGCGCCGAAGGGGCGAAGGCGGGGAAAGACAGGACGTCGGTTGGCGCATCCTTCCGGCGGTATTGCCGGTTGAGCGCGCGGACGCGCGCGTCAGGGACGAGCGCGACCGCGACCTCTCCCCTCGCGCGGGCCGGCGCCGCCGCCGCGAGCCACGGGCCAAGGCCCCTGGCCCCTCGACTCCGCTCGGGGCGCGCGCCTGAGGCGACGACGACATCCACGACGAGGCGGCTACTTTTTGACGTTGGAGTGGGCCTCGTAGGCCTTGACGATCGACTGCACCAGCTTGTGCCGCACGACGTCCTTGTCGTCGAAATACACGAAGCCAAGGCCCTCGACGTCCTTGACGATCTTCAGCGCTTCGACGAGGCCCGACATGCGGGCATTCGGCAGGTCGATCTGGGTGATGTCGCCGGTCACCACCGCCTTGGATCCGAAGCCGAGGCGCGTCAGGAACATCTTCATCTGCTCCGACGTGGTGTTCTGCGCTTCGTCGAGGATGACGAACGCGTCGTTCAGCGTGCGCCCGCGCATGAACGCGATCGGCGCCACCTCGATCGTTCCTCGCTCGATCAGGCGGCCCGCCTTCTCCGTGTCCATCATGTCGAAGAGCGCGTCGTAGAGCGGACGCAGGTACGGATTGACCTTCTCCTGCAGATCGCCCGGCAGGAAACCGAGCTTCTCCCCCGCTTCCACCGCCGGGCGGGCCAGGATGATGCGGCTCACCTTCTTGTTCAGCAGGTAGCTGACGGCCTGCGCCATCGCGAGGTACGTCTTGCCGGTGCCGGCCGGACCAACGCCAAAGACGATGTCGAACTGATCGATGGCGTCGAGGTACTTCCGCTGGTTGACACTCTTGGGATTGACACGCCGCCGGGTGGCCTGCTTCTGGCCACCCTTCAGGAAATAATCGCGCAGATCGACCGTCTCGTTGTCGACGAGCAGTTGCGCGGCGGTCTTCACATCGCCGTTTCCCAACTGATAGCCCTCGTCCATCAGGGCCTTGAGCTGCGTGAAGATCTGCTCGGCACGCCGCTCGGCGGCCGGGTCGCCGTCGACGGTGATCTGCGAGCCCTGGGTGCGGATGCTCACATCGAGCAACCCCTCGATGTGCTTGAGGTTGGCGTCGTGAGCGCCGTAGATGGTCTCGATTCCTTGCTCGGGAAGCGAAATCCTCTTCATGCGCCGAACACGACAGGCGGTGTCATAGCTTGATGTGCAGCTCTTTCAACTGCTTCGGATCGACGGGCGACGGCGCGCCGGCCATCAGGTCGATCGCCGCGGCGGTCTTGGGGAACGCCATCACTTCGCGGATCGAGCTCTCGCCGGCAAGGATGGCGATCATGCGGTCGAGGCCGAGGGCGATGCCGCCGTGCGGCGGCGTGCCGTACTCGAGCGCCTCGAGGAAGAAGCCGAACCGGAGCTGCGCCTCTTCCTGGCTGATGTTGAGCAGGGAAAAGATCCGGCTCTGCTGGGCCGAATCGTGGATTCGGATGCTGCCACCGCCGATTTCGCTGCCGTTCAGCACGAGGTCGTAGGCTTTGGCGCGCACGGCGCCGGGCTCCTTCGCCAAGAGGTCGTGGTCTTCGTCGTGCGGCGACGTAAACGGGTGATGCATCGAGTTATAGCGCTTCGCCTCCGGATCCCACTCCAGCAAAGGAAAGTCCACCACCCAGAGGAAGTCGTACTGGTCGGGGCGGAGCAGGCCCTTCTGCTTCGCAAGGCTGAGCCGCAACTGGCCCAGCGTCTTCGACGTCGCGTCGGGCTCTCCGGCCACCACGAACGCCAATTGCCCCTTCTCCGTGCCGGTCGCGTCGAGCACGTTGCGCACCGTCTCCTCGCCAACCGCTTTCGGGAACGACGACGTGATCGTGCCGTCCTCCGCGCGTCGCGCCCACAGCAGATGCCGTCCCTGCGCCTTCTCCTGGTTGACGATGCCGTCTACCGCGCTGCGGGAGTAGCTCGCCGCGTCCGGGACGACGATCGCGCGCACCGTCCCCCCTTCCGCGACGATGCCCTTGAACACGCCGAACGACGACTCCCGGAACACCTCGCGGACGTCCTGGATCGGCATGCCGGGCCGCAGGTCGGGCTTGTCGGATCCGTACACCGCCATCGCCTCGGAGTACGGCATGCGCCGGAACGGCGTCGTCACCGGCTGACCGATCAGCGCGAAGACCTCGCGCATCAGCGGTTCGATGATGCCGAAGATCGTGTCCGGCCGCGCGAACGACATCTCGACGTCGATCTGCGTGAACTCGGGCTGCCGATCGGCGCGCAGGTCTTCGTCGCGGAAACAGCGGCAGATCTGGACGTAGCGATCCATGCCCGCGACCATCAGGATCTGCTTGAAGAGCTGCGGCGACTGCGGCAGCGCGAAGAACTCGCCGGGATGCACGCGGCTCGGCACGAGGTAGTCGCGCGCCCCCTCCGGGGTTGACTTGGTGAGGATTGGCGTTTCGATTTCCCAGAAGCCGTTGGCGTCGAAGTAATTGCGCACGACCGTCATCACGCGGTGGCGCAAGCCGATGTTGGCCTGGAGCCGCGGACGCCGCAGATCGAGATAGCGGTATTTCAACCGCACGTCTTCCGAGACCGTCGAGTCGTCGGCCACCGAGAACGGCGGCGTCTTCGCCTCATTCAACAGCGTCAACTTGCGGACGACCACCTCGACTTCGCCGGTCGCGAGCTTCGCGTTGACGGTCTCGGCCGAGCGGCGCCGTACGCGGCCCTCGACGCCAATCACGTACTCCGACCTGAGGCGCTTGGCTTTCGCCAGCAGCGTCTCATCGTCGCTGTCGAAGACGATTTGCGTGACGCCGGCGCGGTCGCGGACGTCGACGAACAGCAGCCCGCCGAGATCGCGAACCCGGTGCACCCAGCCCAGCAGCACCACGTCCGCCCCGACATCGTCGGGACGCAGCGCGCCACAGGTGTTCGTGCGTGCCAAATCGCCCAGTTGCTCAGCCACGTTCTCCCAATACCAGTAGAGCGCAGGCTTCAGCCTGCGCGTTGTTTCAGCGCCGTAAGTATCGCCGCGCCTGCCGCGGCCTGCGGTTGTGTGTCCTGCGCCTGCGTCGCCAGGTTCTTGATGGTCAGCGTGCCGTCCCGCATCTCGTGCTCGCCCAGCATGGCGACGAAGGGAATCCCGCGGGCATCAGCGTACTTGATCTGCTTCCCGATCTTGTCGGCATCGGGGTACACGAACACGCGCAGGCCCTGCCCCCGCAGGCGGCCCGCCACGCGCATCGCCTCGCCAAGGCTCGACGCATCGAAGGCCGCCACCATGACGTCCGCGGGCGACAAGGCCAGCGACGCCGGAAACATGTTCCGCTCGGCCATGACCACGAGAATTCGCTCCAGACCCAGTGAGAAGCCGCAGGCCGGAACGTTCTGGCCGAGGAACATGCCCACCAGGTTGTCATACCGGCCACCGCCGCCGAGCGACCCGGCGAGATCGGGCACGTTGATCTCCATGATCGCGCCCGTGTAGTACGACAACCCGCGGGCCAGACTCAGGTCGAACGTCATCCTGCCTTCCGCCGCGGAGCC
>CANIBQ010000190.1 GCA_947465645.1 Acidobacteriota bacterium
GCATCGACAATCACGGTGCGAACCGATTCGGTGACGGCGGAGGCGCAGCGTTCGGCGAGGACATCCGCGAGCAGGGGCGCGCCGGCTGGCGGCGCCCACTCGACCAGCACGAACTCGTGCGGGATGGCGCGCGCGGACAGCTCACGATGATTGAACTGCAGCGTGGCCAGGAACCGCGTGACGAAGTCGCCGCCATACCCGTCGTTGCGTCCGGTGATGACGACGCTGATGTAGGGCGCGTGCTGCTCCGCCACGGTCGTCACGCCCCGGTGCCCCGCCGCACACGAGCGTCAAGGACGTTCGCGGCGCCCTGCAGAATATCCAGCTTGACCTCCATGGCCAGGAGCGATCCACGCGCCTCCGCCAGCTCCCGTGTGGCCGCCGCCACCTGCTCGTCCAAGCTCGCCTGCTGACGCAGGTCGGCTTCCAGCTGCACCTCGCGCTTTCGCGCATCCTCCTCGAGCGCGGCAATCCGCCGCGACGCGCGCGCGAGGGCCTCTTGCGCCTCAGCCGTGCGGCGCGCATGTTCGGCCTCACGTTCGGCCAGCGCCGCCTTGTGACGCTGCGCGTCGTCGCGATGCACCTGCTGCAACCGCTTGGACGCCGCAACGGCTTCATCCATCCGCGCGGCCGTCTTTTCGAGGCGCTGCCTGACGCCGCGCAGCTTCTCCTCGCACGCGAGGAGCTCGCCACGCGTCGTCAGGCCGAGGGTGCGCAGCAAATGTCGCAGCATGGCCATCCTCAGGAAGTCGAGGCCGGGTCCGGCGAGGGCCCCACTTTTTCCAGCAGGCCGGCGGCGGACCAGTCCGGCCGCAGCATCAACACCTTGCCGGCCGGTACGCCCGCTTGAGTAAGGAGTTTCGCCGTGCCGGCGGGCCGTTCCATGACCGCCACGACGAGGACGTCGTAGGCGACATCTGAGTGACTCCTGATGCCCTGCACCGGGAAGCCGAGGAAGTGACCGTTGGGCGCCGGACCGAACACGGCGACGAGTTCGAGCCCCATCTCGCGGATCAGGAGGAACACGAGCTCGGCGGCGTCACCGGTGCCATAGATCGCCACCTGCTTCTGCTGGCGCACGGCCTCGCCCAGGCTGCGGCGGAGGTGCTGCCGGGCGTCATGGTAGAAGTCCAACGAGTACTTCATGAATTCGTAGGTCAACCGGGCCTTGCGCGCCATGCCTTTGGGCGTCAGGGAATACATCAGGCGATGCGGAGACACCGTGACGCTCTTCACGTATCCCTTGCGGATGAGCCGCTTGAGGTACAGGTTGGTGAGCCCGAGCGCGATGCCAAGGCGCATCGCGAGCGATCGCTGGGTGATGTACGATTCCTGCTCCAGCGCTTCGAGGAGCTGCAGATCGCGGCGGGATTCGACGTCCATGAAAGGTAGGGACAGGCACGAACGGGCGGGTGGATAGACCTTCGGCCCGTCAGTTACAGCAGCAGCGCGCGGCTATCTGGGGAGTCGTTCAATAGGTGAACGATTGTTCACACCATGAACACCAGGATTATTCGGGATTCTGACGATCCTGTCAAACGCATCCGCAGGATAATCGCATCAGTGGCCGACACGACTGAACCTCACGCGCCCCGTCCTGCGTCGCGAATCTGGCGGTTCCTGGGCAGTATCGGAGTCGCCGGACTGGCCGTTCTGGGCGTGGCGTACTGGCTGACATACGAGCCAGCGCCCCGGATCCGGGTCAAATGGCGCGACGGCGTCACCGTGCCGCACCAGACCCTGCTCGAGCAGCGGTACCTGCTCCTCAACCGGCGCGAACCCCTGGCGGAAGGCTCCGTCGCCTACGACCTGCTCGATACGAGCAGGCGGAACATCAAGGCGATCGTTGACGACCTGGCCATCGAAGACACCAACGACATCGAGCGCCACACCTACGTCGTGCGATTCGAGACGGACTACGGCGGCGAATGGATGTGGATCGCGCATCGAACGCCTGGACTGCGCGAAACAGGCGTGCAGATCTCGCTCATCGCCGTCCTCGCCGTGATGGCCATTGGCGGCTTCGGCAGCGGCCGGCTCCGCCGCGTGCGAGCCGCCTGACGCGTGCGTCCGGTGGTAGGATCGTCAGAGTGCCCGCCATCTGAGCCGGGCCATTGGATGATCCCGCCCTCCCAATCGCCGAGCGAGACTGTCGTTCACCATCCGAGTGTCCTCAAAGTCCCTCGTCGGACTCGCCTCCTGCCACCCGGATACTTCATCGAATTTGGCGGGGCCATCACGCGGAACGCGTGGGTGGACCGGCCGGCTGCGCCGGCCAGCGACATCGCAGCCGAGTGCGAAGCACCGGCGACACCGGAATTCGGCGAGGAGTACTTCGAATGGACTGATCTCCTCGAAGCAATTGAAGGGGCCACTCGCGGGTCGTTCGTGATTGTGGAGCTCGGCGCGGGGTATGGGCGGTGGTCCGTCCGCGGCTTACTCGGCGCCCGCGCCGCGGGACTCTCGGGGCATTGCGTCGCCGTCGAAGCCGACCCAACGCACGCGCGCTGGCTGCGCCAGCACTTCCTCGACAACGATGTTCGGCCGGACGACCATGAACTCGTCTGGGCAGCGATCGGGCCCGAGGCCGGTTTCGTGCCGTTCCGCACCGGCACGACGAGCGCGCACTATGGTCAGTACGTCTCGAAGCGCACCAACGCCACCTATCCGACGGTGAGCGAACGCCGACGCCTGCGCGCCAGAGCCGTCCTGGGTCGACCACCGCGCTCCTCGGATGAGGCGCGGGAATCGATGTGGGTACCGTGTCTCTCTCTGCCTGAGCTGTTGGCACCGTATCCAGTTGTCGATCTGCTGGACACCGACATCCAAGGCGCCGAGCTTGGCGTCCTGGCTGCGGCGATGCACTCACTCAACACGCGGGTTCGACGCGTTCATGTCGGCACCCACAGCGCCGAGATCGAGCAGGGCCTCCGGCAGCTATTTACGGCGCACGGGTGGCACTGTCTTCACGACTATCCGGGTCAGTCAGTGACTGCAACCCCGTATGGTCCAATCCGATTTATCGATGGCGTTCAATCCTGGAGCAATCCTGGAATGGGCGGGGCCGAGGACGCGTCGACGGGTGCGCCGGCACCAGGCTCGGGAGAGGTGGAGCGGCTGGCCGAGCGGGTCCGTGTGCTCAAGAAGAAGGTCAGCAGGCTGGCGGCAGAAAGAGACGAGCTCAAACAGCGCCTTCTGGGTCGGAGCGAGGGCTCGACCGCGACCGGCGACTGACGCACCCTCTGCCCGGACACGGCGCTGTTTGTGGCGGTCGCGGTACCGCGCGGGAGCGACCCGCCGCGTCAGAGGACGCTGAGGCCCTCGCAGGTCGCCACGGCGCCTGCGGGGCGGCGCCGGTCCAGGAAGGGGGGCATCTCGTTGCCGCCCGCCAGGCACCGCAGCTGACTCCAGACGGCCGCGTCCATGACTGCACCGTTGGCCAGGAGTCGCTCGACCATGACGGTGCGCTGTGACACGACCGCGGCCTCGAGCGGTGTCAGGCGTACCGCGTGATCGAAGAGCACGCCCGGCCGAATGTCACGCCGGATGTTGGGATCCTCCCCGCGTTCGATCAGGCGGACGACGTCGGCTTCATCGCTGGTGGCCGCCGCTTCCGACAGATTCAGACCGTCGTCGGGCCACATCGGATGCCGCCCGAACACGCCGAAGACGAGCGCGAGAGTCAGGCCGGCGGTCACGACGACGGCCGGCGCGGCAAGCGCGACCGACGGCCAGCGCCGCGCGCCTATTCTCCCCACCAGCGATTGACCCAAGGAGGCAGCAGTTCCGGATTCGGCACGGGCATGTCGAGCGCCTCACGACGAAGCTGCCGCATGAGCGCGGTACCCTGGTGGTAATACGGGGAGTCCGCGCGAAGATATCTACCCTCCTCCAGCCTCGCCCAGTCGTTCCGGTGCTTGAATGCCTGAACCCGCAGCGCGTGATGCGTGCCCACGCTGCGGCACGCCCACAAGGTGGCGACACCTGACAACATCACGCACAGCAGCACGCGGGCGACCCGTCCCGACGACGGACGGTCGTCACCGAGCACGTAACGAGCGGCGACAAAGGCGGCGCACGCGTAGAACGCGCCGGCCACGCTGATGACCTCGTCCTTCGTGTAGGCGAACGACAATGTTGCGTTCGCGACCAGCATGACCGCGAACACCACCAGCAACTGATCGTCGCCGGCACGCGCGTGCGGGATGCGGCGGAACAGCCGAGCTCCGGCGGCCCAGACGATCAGGCCCGTGGTGAACGCCGATGACACGACGGCCATGTAGAGCCGCGGCGGCACATCACCATCCAGCCAGCTGCGCGCGAATTGGAAGACCCCGGCCTGCGGCTCGGAGAACAGCACCGACATCATCGAGGCTGCCACGTTGTAGGCATAGAACCACGTCGGGTTGTCGCCGAATCGTTGCACCAGCTCTTCAGGATCCAGGGTGTTCAGCAGGAACCCGGAGCTTCGTTCCATGAGGCC
>CANIBQ010000191.1 GCA_947465645.1 Acidobacteriota bacterium
CAACCCGGCGGTGTTGGGAGAGCTGACGTTGACCACGAAGTAGTCCGCGCGCGGGAACAGCGTCTCTGCCGCCCGCACGTAGTCGTCCACGGCGCGCTCGTTCGAGGTCGCCTTGTTCCTGCCGAGGTTGATGCCGACGCGGAGCGAGGGGTGGACACCGGCCGCCAGGTTGCGGGCGACGGCGTGCGCGCCGTCGCTGTTGAAGCCAAACCGGTTGATGATCGCGCCGTCGTCGCGCAGGCGAAACAGGCGCGGTCGCGGGTTGCCTGGCTGCGGGAGCGGCGTCACCGTGCCCACCTCGGCGAAGCCGAATCCCAGAGCCGCCCACGCCGGGACCGCCGTGCCCTGCTTGTCCAGACCGGCGGCGAGGCCGATCGGGTTGCCGAAATCGAGGCCGAGTACCCGCTGGCGCAGGCGGGGATCGTGGGGCGCCGCCGGCAGCAGGCCCAGCGCGTGGCGCCCCACCGGTGAGCTCACCGCCGCCATCGTCAAGTCGTGCGCGGTTTCGGCGTCGAGAGAGAACAGTGCCGGGCGCACGAGCGATGAGTACAGGGACACGGCTGAGACAGATTACTACGCGGGTTCTGACGACGGAATCCGAACCCGGAAATCGAGCACCCACGACCTGAACCCACGCACCCAACAACCCGGAACCTGAGCACCCGGGCACCGGTGAACCAGAACCTGAGCACCCGAGCACCCAAGAACCAGCAGGGCCCAGTGTTATACTTCGGGCTGACTCTTTAACCGCGGTCCCGCGAGGCCGCGAAGAGGTGCCTCATGCCTGTCGTCATGGATGCGGACCGCATTGGCCGCACCCTCACCCGCATCGCCCACGAAATCGTCGAACGTAACAAAGGCGTGGACGGGCTCGCGCTCGTCGGCATCCGCACGCGCGGGGTCCACATCGCCCGGCGCCTTGCCCGCAGCCTCAAGGACATCACCGGTGATGATGTGCCCACCGGCGCGCTCGACATCACGCTCTATCGCGACGACCTGATGCGGCACGCGGTCGGGCCACAGCCACTGGTGCGCCGCACCGAGATCGCCTTCTCGATCGACGACCGCACGATCCTGCTCGTCGACGATGTGCTTTATACCGGGCGGACGACGCGGGCGGCGCTCGACGCGCTGATCGATTTCGGGCGGCCGAAGGCGATTCAGCTCGTCGTGCTGGTTGACCGCGGTCATCGCGAGCTGCCGATCAGGGCCGACTACGTCGGCAAGAACCTGCCGACATCGCGCGAAGAGAGCGTACAGGTGCGGCTGCAGGAGTCCGATGGCCTGGACGAAGTCGTGCTGCAGGAGGAGACGTGAACGGCCTCCGCCACAAGGATCTGCTCGGCATTGCCGACCTCACGCCCGACGAGATCACGCTCGTGCTGGACACGGCTGAGGCGATGAAGGAAGTCGGCTTGCGGCCGATCAAGAAGGTGCCGGCGCTGCGCGGCAAGACGGTCGTCAACCTGTTCTTCGAGCCAAGCACCCGGACCAGGACGTCGTTCGAGATCGCCGAGAAGCGCCTCAGCGCCGACACGCTGAACATCGCCATCGCCAGCTCCAGCGTGGTGAAAGGGGAGACGCTCGCCGACACGGCGCTCAACCTCGAGGCGATGAACCCGGACATGATCGTCCTGCGGCATTCGTCCTCCGGCGCATGTCACCTGCTGTCGCGGATCTGCAAGGCGGCGATCATCAACGCCGGTGACGGTCTGCACGAGCACCCGACGCAGGCGCTGCTCGACGCGTTCACGATCCGCGAGCGCAAGAAGACGCTGGCCGGGCTGAAGGTGGCCATCATCGGGGATCTGCTGCACAGCCGCGTGCTCCGCTCCAACATCTATCTGCTGACCCGGATGGGCGCCGAGGTCTGGATCTGCGGGCCGCCGACGCTGGTGCCGCCGGAGATCCGCCGGCTCGGCGTGCAGGTTACCCACCATGTCGATGCGGCGGTGCGCGACGCCGATGTCGTGATGATGTTGCGCATTCAGCTCGAGCGGATGGAAGGGGCGTACTTTCCCTCGCTCCGCGAGTACTTCCGGGTGTTCGGCATGACGGAGGCGCGGCTCCGGCTGGCCAAGCCCGACGTGATGATCATGCATCCCGGCCCGATGAACCGCGGCGTCGAAATCGCTTCGGAAGTGGCGGACGGTCCGTACTCGGTCATTCTCGACCAGGTCGCCAACGGCGTCGCGGTGCGCATGGCGGTCCTCTATCTCCTTGCCGGCGGAGCCGAACATGAAGAGGCTGCTTAAGGGCGGGCGCGTCATCGATCCCGCCAACGGGATCGATGGGGCGTTCGACGTACTGATCGATGGCGATTGCATCGCCCAGGTCGGCCGCGATCTGCCGGTCGATGGCGCCGCGGTTGTCGAGATCCCGCCGGGATTCCTCGTCTGTCCCGGGCTCATCGACATCCACGTCCACCTGCGCGAACCCGGCCAGGAGCACAAGGAGACCGTGGCTTCCGGCACGGCATCGGCAGTGGCCGGCGGCTTCACGGCGGTAGCGTGCATGCCGAACACCTCACCGGTCAACGACAACGCCAGCGTGACCGGCTACATCCTGGCGAAGGCGCGGGAGGCCAACCTCGCGCGCGTCTATCCGATCGGCGCGGTGTCGCGCGGGTCGAAGGGTGAGCTGCTCGCCGACATCGCCGAACTGAAAGAGGCCGGCTGCGTCGCGATTACCGACGACGGCCACCCGACGGCGACGGCGCTCCTGCTGCGTCGTGCGCTCGAGTATGCGGCGATGTTCGGCATGCCGGTGATCGAACACTGCGAGGACCCGTCGCTCAAGGGCGACGGCGTCGCCCACGAGGGCTTCTACGCCTCGTCACTCGGGCTGCGCGGAATGCCGGGCGCGTGTGAGGCGCTCGGCGTCGAGCGCGGCGTGCTGCTGGCCGAGCTGACCGGCTCGCACTTTCACGTCGCGCACATGAGCGCCCGCGCCTCGCTGCGCGCCGTGCGCAAGGCGAAGGAGGCGGGCATCCGCGTCACCTGCGAGGTGGCGCCGCATCACTTCACGCTCACCGACGAGGCGCTCGGATCGCCGATCCCGTACGACACCAATACGAAGATGAACCCGCCGCTGCGCGAAGCCGCGGACCGCGACGCGATGCTCGCCGGCCTCGCCGACGGGAGCGTCGATGCCATCGCCACCGATCACGCTCCGCATCACTACGACGAAAAGAGAGTGGAGTTCGACCGCGCCCCGTTCGGCATTGTCGGCCTCGAGACCGCGGTGCCACTGGCGATCGAGCGGCTGGTCAACGCCGGCGTTGTGAAGCTGCCGCGGCTGGTCGAGCTGATGTCGACCAACCCGGCCCGGATTCTCAGTCTGCCCGGCGGCACTTTGTCGGTCGGCAGCGTCGCCGACATTACCATCCTTGCTCCGGACATGAAGGTGCGCATCGACGCCTCGGCCTTGCGATCGCGATCGAAGAACACTCCGTTCGACGGCTGGGAGCTGCGCGGCGGTGTCGCCGCGACGCTGGTGGGCGGCCGGGCGGTGTATGTGAACGAAGCGGCCGGCCTCAGGTTCTAGGGGACAGGGGGAAGGGCCAACAGGATTTGTCGAGGCTTCGCGAACCGCTCGAAAATCTCTACCGGACGTTCGACCATACGGAGTCGGCGACCGATCCCATCCACATCGTCAGGCGATTCCCGCGCAACGACGACCGCGAAGTGGTCGGATTCTGTGCCGCGGCGCTGGCGTTCGGCCGCGTGGCGAGCGTCCTGCAGTCGATCGAAGCCCTGCTTGCCGTCATGGGACCGCACCCGGCGGCGTTTGTGCGCAGGTTTCAGCCGGGACGCGACGGTGCCAGGATCGAGCCGCTCGTGCACCGCTGGATTCGCGGCCGCGACCTCATCGCGCTGCTGCTCGTGCTGCAACGGATGCTGCGCGAGGCCGGATCGATTGAGCGGTTCTTCGTTGACGGCGACGACCCTGAGACGCCAGACATCAGCGGCGGCCTCGACGTGTTCTCGGCGCGTGCGCTGCAGACCGACCTGCGTGAGGCCTACGGCGCGCAGCTGCCGAAGCGGCCTGGCGTCTGTTATTTTTTTCCGCGGCCGGCGGCCGGCAGCGCGTGCAAGCGGATGAACCTGTTTCTGCGCTGGATGGTCCGGCGGGATGCCATCGACCTGGGTGTCTGGACGCTGGTGTCGCCGGCGCGGCTGATCGTCCCGCTCGACACACACATGATCCGGCTGGGGCAGTGCCTGCGCCTGACGCGCTACGTCAGTCCGGGGTGGAAGATGGCGGCGGAGATTACCGCCGGGCTGCGAAAGCTGGATCCGGCCGACCCGGTGCGCTACGACTTCTCACTCTGCCACGTCGGGATGATGAACGCCTGCGGCTTCAACCGCGCGCAGCGTGACTCG
>CANIBQ010000192.1 GCA_947465645.1 Acidobacteriota bacterium
AGAATCTTGCTCTCCCCCGTTTTGGACACGTGTTGCATGGCCACGATCACATTACGTGCAGCCGCCACGAGATCCATCGCGCCGCCCATCCCCTTCACCATCTTGCCCGGAATCATCCAGTTCGCGAGGTTGCCTTCTTCGTCGACCTCCATGGCGCCGAGCACCGTCAGGTCGATGTGGCCGCCTCGAACCATCGCGAACGACTCGGCGCCGTTGAAATAAGAGGAGCCTGGCAGCTCGGTAATCGTTTCCTTGCCGGCGTTGATCAGGTCCGGATCGACCTCCGACTCGAGCGGATACGGGCCTACCCCCAGCATGCCGTTCTCGGAGTGCAGCGTGATGTCGATGCCCGGCGGCACGTGATTGGCCACCAGCGTCGGCATGCCGATGCCGAGGTTGACGTAATCGCCGTCGCGCAGTTCTTTCGCCACGCGCTTCACGATGCGCTCGCGCTTGTCCATTACGCCGCCGATGTCCGGGTGGTCCGGCGCTCGATCAACTTCTCGTACCCGCCGCCTTCGACGACGTGTTTGACGAAGATCCCCGGTGTTACGACTGTCTCCGGGTCGATCTCCCCCGGCTCGACCAAGTGCTCGACCTCGGCGATCGTGACTGTGGCCGCCGTCGCCATGATCGGATTGAAATTCCTCGCGGTCTTCCGGTACACCAGGTTGCCCAGCCTGTCACCTCGATACGCCTTCACCAACGCGAAGTCGGCGTGGAGCGGCGCTTCGAGGATGTAGGGGCGGCCATCGATCATGCGCGACTCCTTGCCTTCGGCGACCACCGTGCCGTAGCCGGTCGGCGTGAAGAATCCTCCGATGCCCGCACCTCCCGCCCTGATGCGTTCGGAGAACGTGCCTTGCGGCACCAGCTCGAACGCGAGCTCGCCGCTCAGGGCCTGGCGCTCGAATTCCTTGTTCTCGCCGACGTAGGTCGCGATGATCTTCGTGATCTGCTTCGCGTACAGCAGGATGCCGGCGCCGTAGTCGTCGATCCCCGCGTTGTTGCTGATGATGGTCAGCTCCTTGGTGCCGCGCGCGTGCAGCGCGTTGATGAGCTTTTCCGGCACGCCGCAGACGCCAAATCCGCCGACCATGATCGATGCGCCGTCGGGGATCATCGCCACCGCGTCGGCGGCGCTCGCGAGCACCTTGTTCATGCGCTGATTATAGGTCGCGGAATTGCGCCGCGCTCAAGGCGCGACAGCGGCGCGCCCATGGCAGGTTGAGAATCCGCGCCAATGAGTCTACATTTGTAGCCACATCGAGGGCGTTATGAAGATTGGCATCAGGGAGCTGAAGGCGCGGGCCCCGCAAGTGGTTCGCGAAGTCCGGGAAACGGGCGAGAGCGTGGAGATCACCTATCGAGGCGCGGTCGTCGCGAGACTGACCCCGGCTGAAGACTCGCGTGGCTACGGCGATTTCGCGACCGCGTGGCAGCATTTCGACGACGTGGTTCGGAAGATCGGCAAGCGGGCCAAGGGCGGCAGGTCCAAGGCCAGGGCGGCCGCGCCGACCTGGCGGCGCGACCTGTGAGCATCGTCCTCGACTCGAGCGTGTGGGTAAGCGCGTCGATTCCCGATGATGTCCACCATCAACCTACCCGGGCGTGGCTGGCCGGTTTGCCGGTGACCGAGACGCTGGTCAGTTCCGCGCTGGGACTCGTGGAGACGGCGGGCGCAGTGTCACGGCGGACCGGTTCTGCGACGCTCGCGCGTCAGATCGTCGCGGCGATCGAACAGCTCCCAAATGTCATCATCGTGATCCCCGATGCGGAGCTGTGGACGCGTTCCGTCCAGAATGCGGCCGGCCGCGGCCTGCGGGGAGCCGACGCGATGTATGTCGCCCTCGCGGAGGCCCTCGGTTTGCCGCTGGCCACCTGGGATGCGGATCAGCGCATCAGGGCCGAACCGCGGGTCCGAGTGATTACCCCGACCAGGGCAAGAACGTCCTAAAGCTTCTTTCACTTCCACGTAGAGCCACGGAGGCACAGAGACACGGAGGATTCTTTAGGTGTGTTCTCCGTGACTCCGTGTCTCTGCGACCCGTGAGTGTGAACACGCTCTATCGCAGCTCGACGTCGGGTACCGCGGGATGGCTCGGCGCGCCGTACGCATCCATCGGCTTCAAGGCCGTCTGCTTCTCGTCGCGGTTGTGGTACACCCAATCGTAGAAGCCGGCGGTCACCAGCCGCAGCGTCACCGGTTCGTCGCTGGTGTTTTCCCAGAACCAGCCGTGCACGCCCGTGCTCGGTGCGAGGAAGGTTCCGTGGCCCTCGCTCTTGCCGTCGGTGTTGTCGATGTCATAGCTCTCGAAGTAGTCAGCACCGCCGCCGGCCGGCGTGACATCGGGCTCGCCGTGGAATTCGTAGCGGACGCTCCTGCTGGCCACCCAGGAGTAGACCAGGCCGCTGCCCTTCTTCATGTTGTATTTGATCTCCATGCCCTCCTTCGGCTTCAGGGTGATTTCCCTGGAGTCGACGTTGTAGCGGCTCGGCCGCGCGATCAGCGCGCCCTTGACCTTCGGGGCCTCGCCGCCCTGGCCGGGCTCGAGGACGGGCATGATGACCGCATCGGCAATCGGCGCCGCAGCGGCGGTCGCGCCAGCGGCGGGCTCCGCCGTCGGCTCAACGAGATCGGTCAAGCCAAGCGCTCGACCGGTGCCCAGGGGGTCGATGCCGAACTCCGCCGGCAGGATGGCCACGACCAGCACCAGGGCCGCAACGATGACTGCCGCGACAACGGCCACGGCAATGCCTTTTCGTGAAGTTTCGCTCATATCGCTATTCTCGTCCCTTCATAAGCTCCGCACGCCACTTCCCGGCCTCTTCGAAAATCGTGTCGATCGTCTCGCCGCGGTGGAGGTTTTCACGCATGTCGGTGAGGCAGGCTATCAGGAGATCGAGTGCGTCGCCAATAGCGTCGGCGTTGGTCGCACAGATGTCGCGCCACACGCTGGCCGGGCTCGACGCCAGGCGGGTCGTATCCACGAGGCCTCGCCCCCCCATCCGCACGCCGCCCGGAGGCACGGCGCGGCCGACGACCTCCATCAATGCGCTGGCGGTGAGCTGCGGAAGGTGGCTGACGAACGCCATGAGCCGATCGTGCTGATCGGCGTCCATCGTCGTTGGCGCCGCCCCGAGGCCGGTCACGAACTGCGACAGCCGGGCGACCGCCTCCGCTGAATCCCCGCCATCGGGCGTGAAGATCCACGGCCGCCCGGCGAACAGATCCGGCCGGGCGAACCCGAAGCCGCCGCGCTCGGCGCCGCCGAGTGGATGGCCCCCCACGAACGTGGACGAACGCGGAAGCCCGCGCGCCGCATCCACGATCGCGCGCTTCGTCCCGCCGACGTCGGTAATCACGACCGGGCCAGGATGGCCAGATTGAAACTCCTTCAGGAGCTCGATGTTCTGACTGACCGGCGCGGCGAGCACCACAAGATCGACGGCGGGAAGCGCGGCCACGCTCTCGAACGCCCGATCGATTGCGCCGCTCCCCATGGCGTGCGCGAGTACGGCCGGGCTATCCACGCCCACCACCCGCGACGCGGCCCACCGCTCGCGAACGGCCAGCGCAATCGACCCTCCAATCAGGCCGAGTCCGACAATGGCGATGCTGGGAAAGGGGGGGTCCGTCGAAGACATCGTCAACTCCCAACGCCCAACCCGCCAACTCCCAGACGGGACGATGTGGAGGCTGGGAGTTCGAGATTAGGAGTCGTTACCGAGCCCATCCGCGGCGGGCCACCGGCTCCAGGCAGATGCCGCGGCCGATGGCCGGCGCGATGATCCGCAGCTCCGCCATCAGCCGGTCGAACTGCGCCGGGAACATCGACTGCGCGCCGTCGCTGAGCGCGTGGTCGGGATCGTTGTGCACTTCGATGATGAGACCGTCGGCGCCGGCGGCCACGGCCGCCCGCGCCAACTGCGCCACCATGTCGCGGCGGCCCGCCCCATGGCTCGGGTCGGCGACGATCGGCAGATGGCTCAGCTTCTTGACGACCGGGATCGCCGAGATGTCGAACGTGTTGCGCGTCGCCGTCTCGAACGTCCGAATCCCGCGCTCACACAGGATCACGTCGTTGTTGCCGCCGGCGAGGATGTATTCCGCCGAGAGCAGCCACTCCTCGATGGTGGCCGAGATCCCGCGCTTGAGCAGTACCGGCTTGCGGTGCAATCCGAGCTCGCGCAGCAGCGTGTAGTTCTGCATGTTGCGCGCCCCGACCTGGAAGATGTCGCAGTACTTCTCGATGAGCTCGATCTGGCTGATGTCCATGACCTCGGACACCAGCTTGAGGTTGTGCGCGTCGGCCGCCCGCCGCAG
>CANIBQ010000193.1 GCA_947465645.1 Acidobacteriota bacterium
ATGTCGATCTGCGAGCCGGGGAGGAACGCGCGGACGCCGATGTCCACCGCGAGGCCGCCCTTGATCCGCTCGATGACGCGGCCGATGACGACCTTCCGCTCCGTGTAGGCCTTCTCGACCTCGTCCCAGATCTTCATCTTCTCGGCCTTCTCGCGCGACAGCACGATGTGGCCTTCACGATCCTCGGTGCGCTCGAGCAGCACGTCGACGATGTCGCCGGGTTGCACGGTGACCGCGCCCGTTTCGTCGAGGAATTCGTTGACGGAGATGAGACCTTCAGACTTGTAGCCGACGTCGACGATGATGTCGGTTTCGGTGACCTGGAGGACCGTGCCTTTGACGACTTCGCCTTCCGCCATGTTGCGGAAGCTGTCGTCATAGATGCCGAGCATGGTCGCAAATTCCTGCGGATCCACGTCGTCGTGATGCAGTGGTTTCACTGACGGTCCCGAAGGCTTTCCGGTCCGTGTGCGTACCGCCGCACCGGGCTGTTCGCCCACCTTGTCGGGCGCCAACCCGTTCTCTACGTTCGCCATGCCGTGCGCGTCCTCCTGAATGTCCCTGCCCGCACTTGCGGGCTCGGGCGGCCGGTTTCTGTTGCGGGGACCGGCCCCCCGCGCTATAACGGCTTTGAATGGGTCGCTGGGTTACTGGGTCGCTGGGTTGCTGGGTGTGGACCTGCCTCTGGACTGGCTCTGGTCCCCCTGCGAGCACGTGCCATTCGCCGATAAGACATAGACATTACGTCACTTATCGGTAACTGTCAAGGTAACAAGGACTTGCGGAAAGCAGGACATCGCGATGGCTAAACGGAAGGCGTCACGCGCCACAGGACGGAAGAAAGCCGCGAAGAAAACCGCGAAGAAACCCGCTGCCCGGCGCCGCCCGGTAGCCGCCAGGAAAGCCCGAAAGCCCGTTAAAAAGACCGCCCGCCCGCCCCGAGCAACGCCGAGGGGGAAGGCCGCAAAGCCCGTCCGGAAGAAGGCCGTTGCCCGGAAGAGGGTGGTTGCCCGAAAGAAGGCGGTGCCCCGAGCTGTCGCGAGGGGGAAGGTCCCGTCCCTGAACCGCGAGCGGAGGACGGTTCGCGGCGACGATATCGTTCCTTCCCCGCCTTCCTCCCTGGACCTGAACCGCACGGCCTCAAGCGCGCGATCGGGCCGCCGTGAACTTCACGACCGGTTTGTCGAACACTCCGAGAGCCCGGCCATCACCGGCGGCGACATCGACGCCGACTGGGAGTCGGCCGCCACCGTTGGCGACGAGGCGCCAGGGGGCGACAACCCGACGCCCGACATGGACATCGTGGACGACATCGGCAAGGCGCTCGGCGTCCAGTACGAGGACAACGAGGAACTGAAGGGCGAGAAGAAGATCAGCGATCGGGACCGGAACCGCTGGGAGCTCGATCCGGCGTCCGCAGAGGACTACAACGAGAAGTAGGCCCAGGGCTCAGGGCTTGCGGCTCAGGGCGTGTGTTCCCTGAGCCTCGAGCCCTAAGCCTTGAGCCTTTTCCTCACGAGCCCCAGCACCCTGTCCACGACGTCCTGGATCGGCATCCCCGTCGTATCGATGTGGACCGCGTCCGGCGCCAGCGTCAGCGGCGACACCGCGCGCGTCGTGTCTGACTTATCGCGCGCCTGAATCGCTTCCGCCACCGCCGCCTGCCCCACGCGGCTTCCCGTGTGCGCCGGATCGTTGGCGCGGCGGCGCGCCCGCTCTTCCTGCGACGCGTCCAGATACACCTTCACATCGGCATCGGGAAACACGACGGTGCCGATATCGCGTCCCTCCATCACCACGCCGCCGTCACGGCCTTCGTCGCGCTGGCGCCGGACGAGCACCTCACGCACGCTGGGCAGCCGCGCGACCGCCGCGGCGGCTTTGTCAATCTCCGGCGTCCGGATCGTGCGCGTCACGTCGTGCCCGTCGATCGAGACCACGCCACCTTCGACGATGAGCGTCGCGCGCGCCGCGAGCGCCGCCACCGCGGCCTCGTCGTCGAGCGACAGCGCCTCGTGACCGGCCTTCCATGCCACCGCGCGATACATCGCACCGGTGTCGATGTGGCGGTACCCGAGGTGCTCCGACAACGTGCGCGCGACCGTCCCCTTGCCGGCGCCTGATGGACCGTCGATCGCAATCACCAATTTCTTCACGAATTTCAAATGCTAACATGCGCCTTCGATGCGCACCCGCCGCTGGATTCCCGTCGCCGTCGTCGTCGCGCTGCTTGCCGGATTGACGTATGCGGCCGCACCGTACGTGCGCGCCGCGTCGCTCTTCGCGCGGGTCGGGAACGTCGGTGGCCGGATGGAAGCGCTGGCAGATGCGGCGGCGCGAACCGTGACCGTGAGGCCCCGCCATAGCGTTCCGACGCGCCAGGGCGACGTCTCCGCGCAGTTCTACTACCCCGAAGGGACCATTCGCCGGACGGTACTCCTCGTGCCTGGCGTGCACTCCATGGGCATTGACGAGCCGCGGCTGACCGCGCTGGCGCGCGACCTCGCCGGCAGCGGGATCGCCGTGATGGCCATGGCGCTGCCCGACCTGATGGGCTATCAGATCACCGCGCGGTCTGCCGACGTCATCGAGGACGCCGTCGGCTGGATGGCGAAGCAGCCGGCGCTCGCGCCGGACGGCCGCATCGGAATGGTCGGCATCAGTTTCGCCGGCGGACTGTCGCTGGTCGCCGCGGGCCGCCCCTCGATTCGCGACCTGGTCGCGTACGTCGTGTCCTTCGGCGGGCATGGAGACCTGGGGCGTGTGTTGCGATACCTGGCCACTGGTGAGGCCGCGCAGGCCCCGGGCCTGAAAACAATCCCGCCCCACGACTACGGCGTGGCCGTCATTCTGTACGCCGGCGCCGACCGCGTGGTGCCGGCGGATCAGGTGCCGGCCCTTCGCGACGGCATCCGCACCTTCCTGCTGGCGTCGCAGTTGACGATGGTCAACATGGATCAGGCGAATGCGATGTTTGCCACGGCGCGCCAGATGGAGGCGCCGCTCCCGGAGCCGTCGAAGACCTACCTGAAATGGGTCAACGAACGGAACGTCAAGGAGATGGGCCCGCTGCTCGCGCCGCATATCGCGCTCGAAGCCGATCCGGCCGCCTCACCCGAACGCGCGCCTGACGTTCCGGCCGCACCGGTGTTCCTCCTGCACGGCGACGAAGACACCGTGATCCCAGCGGCCGAGTCGGTCGTGCTCGCCAACAACCTGCGCGAGCGCGGCGGCGACGTGCGCCTGCTCCTCAGCCGCATCATTACGCACGCCGAGCTCGATCGATCCGCGGCCACGGCGGAGAGCTGGGAAATGGTCTCGTTCTGGGCCGACATCCTGAAGCGGTAACCACGAAGGCACGAAGAGAACGAAGAACACGAATCGGTATTTAATTGTTCTTCGTGAACTTCGATACCTTCGTGTTCTTCGTGGTTGCCTAATGCAGCAACGCTTACAAAAGCTTCTTTCGCAGGCGGGCATCGCGTCGAGGCGCGCGGCTGAAAAACTGATCGCGGACGGCCGTGTCTCCGTGAACGGGGCAACGGTCACCGCGATGGGTACCAAGGCAGACCTCGGCGCCGACGACATCCGCGTGGATGGCCGGCGCATCAAGGCTGCGGAGCGCACCCGTTACATCCTGCTCAACAAGCCCTCAGGCGTCGTCAGCACGAGATCCGATCCGCAGCGCCGGCGGACCGTCGTCGAGTTGCTGCGGGGCGTCGGCGAATACGTGTACCCGGTGGGCCGGCTCGACTACGACACCGAAGGCCTGCTGCTCCTGACCAACGATGGCGACCTGGCCGCGACCCTCACCCACCCACGGCATGGCGTCGAGCGCACCTACGAGGTCAAGGTCGCGGGCATGCCGGATGACGACGCCCTGACACGCCTGCGCACGGGTATTCCGCTCGACGGGCGCCGCACGCTCCCCGCCGATGTGTCGGTGATCAACAAAGGACGCCGGGATCGCGATGGCGTGCTGTTGATGACGATTCGGGAGGGGCGCAACCGCCAGGTGCGGCGGATGTGCGAGGCCGTCGGCCATCCGGTGCGTGAATTGCGCCGCATCCGGATCGGGCCGATTCAGGATCGCCGGCTGAAGCTGGGCCACTGGCGCGAGCTTCGCGACGACGAGGTCAAGGCGCTTCGGAAGTCGGCGGCGCCCCGTCATCCTCGAGCGGCAGCATCTCCTCGCGCGGAGTGATTTCCGTCAGCCCCGCCGGCGGCTCGAACCCGAGCGCCTCCGCCATGTCCTCGACCTTCGGCAGGTCGGTCAGATCGTTCAGTCCGAACCGGATGAGGAATTCCTTCGTCGTCGAG
>CANIBQ010000194.1 GCA_947465645.1 Acidobacteriota bacterium
GCGGCCGGTGGCCGTGGCGGTGCGCTCCGCCCGGCCCTGATTGCGACCGCCAACGGCGGGCGCGGCTACGCGTTCGGCGGCGGTCCAGGGTTCACACGGCAGGGACTGCCGACCTGGCGCGAGCCGTCGAACCGCCAGCCGGTCGACGCGGTCAAGGTGATGCTCGACGCCGGCGCCGACGCCAATGTCCAGCTGGACGACGACGGCAACACGGCGCTTCATCAGGCGGCACAGCGGAACGACCTCGACATGATCAAGGTGCTGGCCAAGGGCGGCGCGTCGCTCGAGGTCTACAACTGGACCGGGCAGACGCCGCTCGACATCGCCGAAGAAGCGGTGGAGAAGGCCAAGGACAAGGACGCCCCGCCCGACGCGGCGACGCTCGCCGCCATGCAGGCCGGCGCAGCTGTTCCGGAACAGAAGGCCACGCCCGAGCAGACGGTCGCACTCTTGCGTGAACTGCTCGGATGGCCGGCACTCACCGCGCGGGGGAACCAGTAATGAAGAAGTTGATCCCGGCCGCAATTCTGGCCTGGGCCGCTGTCGGCGTCGTCGTGATGGCCGGCCAGGCGCCGCGTCCGGCCACTCGCGCTACGGCCGCTCCGGCTGCCTCAGCCGCCCGGACGCAGCAGGCTGTTGCGACGCAGACGGCCGCTCAGCCGCAGGGGAACCCGCAGGAATACAAGGCGATGGTCGATCGCTATTGCCTGGGGTGCCACAACGCGCGGTCGAACACGCCGGCGGCCAATCCGCTGCGGCTCGACAACGTCGACCTGACCAACGTGGCGCGTGACGCGGCCACGTGGGAACGGGTCATCAAGAAGCTGGCGGTGGGCGCGATGCCGCCGCAGGGCATGCCGCATCCCGGCGCCGAGCCGCTCAAGGCGTTCAACGGCTACCTGGTGGCGTCGCTGGATCGCGCGGCGATCGAGCAGAACAACCCGGGCCGCTACGTCGCCCACCGGTTGAACCGGACGGAATACAGCAACGCCGTTCGCGATCTGATGGCGGTCGATTTCGACGCCAGCGAGATGCTGCCGAGCGACGGCGGCGAATTCGGGTTCGACAACATCGCGACGTCGCTGAAGACCTCGCCGCTCCTGCTCGAACGCTACCTCGCCGCGGCGCTGAAGATCAGCACGCTGGCGATCGGCGACACGACGGTGGCGCCGGGCGCGGCGACCTACCCGATCAGCCTCGAGCACTCGCAGAAGGAACACGTCCCGGGGCTGCCGCTCGGCACGCGCGGCGGCGTCGTCATACGCCACAACTTTCCGGCGGACGCCGAGTACGACCTCAAGGGTCGCTTGATGTGGACGGTGATCGAGGGGCTCGTCGGCGTCGAGGGACACGAGACGCCCAACGAGTTTGTCATCACGATTGATGGCGAGCAGGTGTATCAGGCGCCGATCGGCGGCGGCCTCGACCACCAGGTCAACGGTGACGACATCACGCGCACGCGTCCGGTCATCGATGGCCGCATGACGGCGCGGGCGTTTGTGACCGCGGGCCCGCATGACGTCGGCTTCACCTGGATCGAGAAGCCGGCGCGTGAGCAGGCTGTCTGGATGCCGTCGCTCCGCGACAGCCAGGAAGTGCACATGGCGACGGCGACGCTGCCGAAGCTGAAGTTCGTCGCGATCGAGGGTCCGTACAATCCCAAGGGGATCAGTGATACGCCGAGCCGCAGCCGGATCTTCGTCTGCAAGCCGGCGTCGGCCGCGGCCGAGGCGCCGTGCGCTGAGCGCATCTTCTCGACGCTGGCGCGCCGCGCCTTCCGCCGTCCGGTGACGGGCGCGGACGTCGAGGCGCCGATGGCCTTCTATACGCAGACGCGCACCAGCGGCGGCGATTTCGACACGGCGGTTCGGGCCGGCGTGGCTCGCGTGCTGGCGAGCCCGGCGTTCATCTACCGCGTCGAGCGCGACCCGGCGACGGTGCCGGCGAGCGGGGCGTACCGGGTCAGCGACGTCGAGCTGGCCTCGCGCCTGTCGTTCTTCCTCTGGAGCAGCATCCCGGACGATCAGCTCCTGAACGCGGCGATCGCCGGCCGGCTGCGCCAGCCCGGCGTACTCGCGGCGCAGGTCAAGCGCATGATCGCTGATCCGCGTGCCGACAGCCTGGTCAGTGCCTTCACGGGGCAGTGGCTCGGGCTGCGGAGCCTCGAAGCGAAGGTCTCGCCCGACCTGCTGATGTTCCCGCACTTCGACGACAACGTCCGCAAGGGATTCCGTCGCGAGACGGAGATGCTCTTCGGCAGCGTCCTGCGTGACAACCAGAGCGTGCTCGAGCTCCTGAACGCGAACTACACGTTCATGAACGAGCGCCTGGCGCGCCACTACGGCGTCAAGGGTGTCTACGGGGAACGCTTCCGCCGCGTCGAGCTGACCGACCCGAACCGCCGGGGCCTCCTCGGTCACGGGAGCGTGCTGTCGGTGACGTCGGTCGCGACGCGGACCTCGCCGGTCATTCGCGGCAAGTACATCCTGACGACGCTGATGGGGCTGCCGGAGCCGATCCCGCCGCCGAACGTGCCGACGCTCGACGAGGGCGCCCCGGTGACGAAGCCGACGTCGGTGCGTGAACGCGTCGAGTCGCACCGCCGCAACCCGGTGTGCGCCTCCTGCCACCGGAGCATCGACCCGCTCGGGTTCTCGCTGGAGAACTTCGACGCGGTCGGCCAGTGGCGCACCAACACGGAAGACGGCAAGCCGGTGGACGCGTCGGGCGTCCTCCAGGACGGCACCCAGGTGAATGGCCCCGCGGCACTCCGGACCTGGCTGACCGGCCACCCGGACGTGTTTGTCGGGAACGTCGCGACGCGCATGCTCATCTACGCGCTCGGCCGCGGGCTCGAGCCAAACGACCAGCCGGTGGTGCGCAGCATCGTCAAGAAGGCCGCGCAGGTCGACTATCGTTTCCTCTCTCTCATCCAGGGCATCGTCGAGAGCACGCCCTTCCAGATGAGAACCACGCAGACCACCGGGGACACACGGCAAGCCAACACGAGACTGGAGTAGTTAATGTTCATTACGAAGAAGCACCTGTCCCGCCGAACGTTCATGCTCGGCACCTTCGGCGCCACGGTGGCCCTGCCGATGCTCGACGCGATGGTGCCGGCATTGACCGCGCAGTCGCGGACGGCGGCGGCCTCGAATCTCCACTTCGGCGCGATGTATATCCCGAACGGGGTGTATCCGGATTTCTTCCAACCCGACACGCCCGGCAGCGACTTCGAATTCAAGCAGATCATGAAGCCGTTCGAGCCGTTGCGCAGCCATGTGGTCCAGGTCAGCAAGTTGACCGCGCCGAGCGGGTCGGTCCACCTCGGCGCCAGTGCGGCGTTCCTGAACGGCGTCGGCCCGGCCGGCCGGGGTGGTGACTTCACCGCCCTCATCTCCAACAAGACGCTCGATCAGCACATCGCCGACAAGGTCGCGGGCGATACCCCGCTCCGTTCAATTGAAGTCGGCACGGAAGACATGGCGACGGCGGCCGGTGCCTGCGACGGCTACCCGTGCGCGTTTTTCAATGCCCTGTCCTGGCGCGATGACACGACGCCGCTCCCGGTGGCCGTGAACCCGCGCGTCACCTTCGAGCGGATGTTCGGCGAGACCGGCACGGCGCAGCAGCGTCTGGCCAACCTCAAGCAGAAGCAGAGCATGCTCGACTCGGTGCTCGCGGAGACGGCCAAGCTGAAGGCGTCGCTCGGCGCCTCAGACAACCGCATCTTCGACGAATACCTGACCAATATCCGTGAAGTGGAGCAGCAGCTCGACCGCATGGAAGCGCGGGTCGGCAACCTCGTCGACTCGGATGCCCCGATCGGCATCCCCGAGCAGTTCGACGACCACGTGACGATCACCTACAACCTGATGCACCTGGCCTTCCAGGGCGACATCAGCCGCGTCTTCACGTTCCTGCTCGGCCACGAGGCGAGCAGCCGCAGCTACGCGCACATCGGCGTGCCCGAGGCGCATCACACGATTTCGCACCACGCCAACAACCCGGAGACGCTGGCGAAGTACGCGAAGATCGGCACCTACCAGATCGCCAAGATGGCGGAGTTCGCGCAGAAGCTCCACGACACGCCCGACGGCGACGGCTCGCTCCTCGACCACACGCTGCTCTACTTCGGCAGCGGCATGAGCAACGGCAACGTGCATGACCGGAAGAACGCCCCGGCGCTGCTCGTCGGCGGCGCCAACGGCAAGATGAAGGGCAACCGTCACCTTGTCGCGGACGAGAAGAACGAAGAGCCGACGGCCAACCTGCTGCTCGGGATGAGCGACCTCGCCGGCTGCGAGCTCGACCA
>CANIBQ010000195.1 GCA_947465645.1 Acidobacteriota bacterium
GTGCGGCTGAGTTTCGAGTTCTGCCCGTAGATTCGTCGTGTCGGAGGAGTGTTTCCATTTGCCAGCCTGGCAAATGCCGCAACCTGCGGATGGGCCACTCAATTCGGGACGAGAATCTCCTGGCGCTTGCTGTCGTAGCCGACGGCGCCCGGGTTGCCGATCATCAGCGCCGTGCCACCCGAGGGACCGCCGCGGATCTGCCGGATCGGCGCCGCGTTGCCGCTGGCCGTCAGGGGAAACACGGTCGCCGTGTAGTTCCCCATGCTCGCGACCCAGAGCTCGTTGTTGACGGGATCGACGTTGACCCCGGTCGGATTCTTGATCAGCGTCCGCGGGCCCTTGATGACCCTGGTGGGCGGCACATCGCCGTTGTCCGTGATCTTGAACACCAGCACCGAGTCGTCGGCGTCGTTGGCCACGAAGAGCTCGCCGCGGGCTTCATGGAGCGCCACGTGGCTCGGCCAGTTCAACTGCGTCCGCGGTCCCTTGATGACGCGCAGCGGCGCCGCATTGCCTGACGCGCCCCTGGCGTGGATGGTGATTGACGGGTAATCGAACCAGCCGCCGCCGCCCCCCCCATCGTCACCCTCGCCGCCGCCATTGCCTCTGCCGCCCGGGGAGGCAAACATGCTCGGGATACCGCGCAGGTTCTGTTCTTCCTCCATCGAGCGTGACCACACCCGGCTGTATTCGTCCCAGCTCATCTCCGTGCCGGCAGGGGCCGCCGGGCCGGGGTGCTGCCGGTGACCGTGGTGGGTGAGCACCATCAGGTCTCGCGTCATGTCGAGCGCGATGCCATGCGGATCGGCGAATTCGGTCTTGTCGCCGCGGATCATGCGAACCGGCGCGTCGTAGTCGGTTGCGCCCTTCTTGTACACGAGCACCGCGCCGACTCCCTGAATCGTGAGGTACAGCTCCTGGCGAATTTCGTCGGCCGTGATGCCCCACGTCCGGTGCGGCGTGGCGAGCACGCGGTCTGGCGTGGCGTTGCCGCGCGCTTCGCGCGAGAACGTCGGCAGCCAGTTCTGGGTGTCGTTGTTGGTGACGTACACCTCGAGCGTCTTCGGGTCGATGTACGAGCCGCACATCATCTCGGTCCGCGTCTGGTCGCCGCCAATCACCCGGCGCGGCTCGGTCAGCGCGGCGCCCGGCGGCGTGTTGTCGCGGCGTGAGTACTCCACGATGCGGAACAGGTTCTCGTCCGTCATGATCACCATGTCGTTCTCGGCGTTGACGGCAATCGAGCTGAAGGCTGCGTAGGGATCCTTCAGGTAGCGGACCGGCGGTCTGTTGATGACGGCGTTACGAGCCGTCACGAACCGAGGAAGGCCCTCAGCGGCCTTCTCGCCGACCAGAGGCGGGAGGGGACGCCGCGGCGCCTGCTGCGACGCACCCGCCGCGCCCAAGGCGTTGGCCGGAACCTCACAGATATTGCTCCCGCCGCTCAGGAGCGCTTCGACCGCCGGCGGGAGGGGTTCCCGGACGGTGTCCACGACCGCCGCCGCGGGCTCGGCGTAGCCCGGCATCTCGCACATCATGCCGTCGGCCCCCGGAATCGGCTGGTAGGTCATGCGATCGGGGCCGAAGTACTGTGTCCGCGCCGAAATGTCGGCGCTACCTGACCAGATGAGTGTTATTGCGGCGAGGGCCGCGGAGAACGCGAGCCAGCCGCCTTTGCGTCTAAGAGCCATCCGTACACTCCGTTTTCATGAAGGGTCGGCACTGAGGGCCGTCAGCGATTCCGCCCGAGTTGACGGCCTGGACATGATATGCCAGCGGCACTCGAAAATTGCCTCCGGAAGGCTATCCCGTCGAGCCCACTACGGGCGAGCCGAACGCGCGCAATTCGTTGAAAGATACAGGGTTTCCGCCATCATCCCGGCGGGCGGCAACGCGCTCAGCGCCGCCGGACAGCGTGCGCTTGACGCCCGCTTCATAGCTCCAGGCGTGCTCCGGCTGATACGCCAGGCCCGGCGAGTCCGCACAGAGCGAGCACGCACCACATCGTTGCCCTCGATCATACGAATGGCGGCCCGTCGTCGCCGACTCCATTTTCGGGAAGCTCAGACTTCCCACCGTCGTAGAGTAAAGGACGTGAGCGCAGTCCTCGAACGCTTTCTCCGTTACGTTTGTTACGACACACAAGCCGACGAGTCGTCCGACACCTATCCGAGCACATCGACGCAACTGGTCCTGCTGCGGGAGCTGGCCCGCGAGCTCGAAGCACTCGGCGCCGCCGATGTCCGCATGGACGCGCACGGATACGTGACGGCCATGGTGCCCGCCACCTCCGCGAAGTCGCACGTGCCGACCATTGGCTTCATTGCCCATGTGGATACGTCCCCCGAAATGAGCGGCGCCGGCGTGAAGCCGCTCCTCCATCGGGGGTACGACGGTCGTGACATCGTCTTACCCGACGATCCGACCGCAGTGCTCCGGTGCGCCGAGAACCCGGCGCTTGCCGAACGCATCGGCGACGACATCGTGACCGCCTCGGGCACGACCTTGCTGGGTGCGGACAACAAGGCGGGCGTTGCGGAGATTATGACGGCGGTGGAGCACCTGCTGACCCGTCCGGAGATTCCGCACGGCGTCGTCCGCGTGGCGTTCACGCCGGATGAAGAGGTGGGGCGCGGCACGAAGTACTTCGACGTGGCGGCGTTCGGCGCGGAGTGCGCTTACACCATGGACGGCGGCAGCCGCGGCGACCTCGAATGGGAGAGCTTTTCCGCCGACGCGATGACGCTGACATTCTCAGGTTTCAATACGCACCCTGGCTACGCGAAGGGGCGCATGGTCAACGCCATCAAGGTGGCCGCCGCGTTTGTCGATGCGCTTCCGGCCGATCGACTGTCGCCCGAGACCACCGACGGCCGGGAGGGCTTCGTCCATCCCTATACGATGCAGGCGGGTGTCGACCGTACCTCGGTGCGGTTCATCGTCCGCGACTTCGACACCGCGGGGTTGAAGGAGAAGGAAGCACTGCTCGCGTCGGTGGCCGAACAGGCGGTCTCGCGGTTCGACGGTGCGCGGGTGCAGGTATCGATCGAGGAGCAGTACCGCAACATGCGCGAGGTATTGGACCGGTACCCCGCGGTCGTCGAGCGCGCCCGCGAGGCGATGCGCCGCGCCGGGCTCACGATTCGGGAGCGGCCCATCCGCGGGGGCACCGACGGATCGCGCCTCTCCTTCATGGGACTGCCGACACCGAACGTCTTCGCCGGCGAGCACAACTTCCACTCCCGGCTCGAATGGGTCTCGGTGCAGGACATGGAGAAGGCCGTCGAGGTCATCGTCCAGCTCGCGCGGGTGTGGGAAGAGGGGCCCTGACCCGCGATTACGAAAACGACGCTGTATTGATGGCGATCACGAACGTCCGGATCGGCCCTTCATGATCGAGTCGACACTGTAGGCGCCCGGGCCGAGCACCCATAGCACCAGCGCCATCGGTAGGAAGGGCATCGTGTGATGCCGGGGGAAGTATTCGCCGGTGAACACCAGCGCGACGCTGATGGACGCCAGCAGAGCCGCCATGAGGATCGTGCTGAATCGCGTAAAGAGGCCGAGAACGAGAAATAATCCGCTCAGTGCTTCCAGCCAGGGCCAGGTATAGCCAAACAACGCCGCGAGCGGGCCCGGCAGGAAATCGCCGCGCGGCTGAAACGACTTGCTGGCCAGGAAGGTGCCCAACCCTCCCTGCAGCTCGCCCATGACCTTCTCCCACCCGGTGTGGAACATGTACCACCCCAGGCCGAGCCGGCTCAGCATGAGGAACAATCCGAGCATCCGGGTCGTACTCACCTGGTCACCAACGCCATGTTTCCCAGAACCAACGGCGACGTCCATGCGGTCTCCTGTTTCGTTAATTTAACGGGGTTGACGATCGAAGGGCAGTCACGGCACCGGCTGCCCACGCATTGCGCTGCGTCCTTACCACGCCACATCGCGCGGGCGTATTTGCAGCGAGTCATGTCTTTGGACGTCCCGGTCGGCCGAACGGTTTATTCGAGGCGTGCGAGGGCCCGGCGCGCCTCCGCGGGCTCGGGCAGGTCCGCATCGGCGTTCTTCCAGAGCTGCAGGAACCGCTCGTACTCCGCGCGCGCGGCCTGGGTGTCGCCGGCGCGTTCGAGCAGGCGGGCGATCTCGAGCACGTAGCGCGGATCGAACGCGGCCACCCACTTCTGCTCCGGCCCAAACGTCAGAAGCCGGCGATAGACTTCGATCGCACCGCGAAGATCCCCGCGCGCCTTCGCGA
>CANIBQ010000196.1 GCA_947465645.1 Acidobacteriota bacterium
ATCGACCTGCTGATCGAGGCGGCGGAGGCCGGCAAGCAGGTGGCGGTGCTGGTGGAGCTGAAGGCGCGCTTCGACGAGCGCAACAACATCATCTGGGCCAGGCGGCTCGAGGCGCACGGCATCCACGTCGTCTACGGGTTTGCCGATCTCAAGACCCACGCCAAGCTGTGCCTGGTGGTGCGGAAGGAGCCCGACGGCATCAAGAGCTACGTCCACACCGGGACCGGCAACTACAACCCGGCGACGGCGAAGATATACACCGATCTCGGGCTCTTCACGGCGGATCCGGAGATCGTCGCCGACGTCGCCGAGATCTTCAATTACCTCACCGGCTACTCCAGCCAGAAGGAGTTCCGCGGCCTGCTGGTCGCGCCGCTGCAGCTCCGGACGCGGCTGTCTGAGCTGACTGCGCGCGAGGCGGAGCATGCGCGTGCCGGCAAAGAGGCGCGCATCATCATCAAGGTGAACGCCATCACCGACGACCAGATGATCCGCCAGCTCTACCGCGCCTCGCAGGCCGGGGTCTCGATCGACCTGATCGTGCGGAGCATCTGCAGCCTGCGACCCGGCGTTCCCGGCGTGAGCGACAACATCCGCGTGCGATCGATCGTCGGGCGCTTCCTCGAGCACCATCGGATCTACTACTTCCTGAACGGCGGCCACGAGGAGATGTTCATCGGGAGCGCCGACCTGATGGAGCGCAACCTCGATCGGCGTGTCGAGACGCTGACGCCGGTGCGTGATCCGGCCATCCTCGAGCACCTGCGCGACGTCGTGCTCGGCTCGTGTCTCCGCGACACGGACCGCGCGATGGTGCTGGACGCGTCAGGACATTACTCGCGGCCGGAGGGATCGGCGGGCAGCTTCAACTCGCAGCAGTTCCTGCTGCAGTACTACACCGAACAGAAGAGCGAGTAGCGCCCAGGCTTCAGCCTGCGCGCTTTTCATCACAATAACGTCCACAGGATGACACCAGCGGCCAGAAGTGCGCCTGCGACCAGGGGAAATGCGATCAGGGAAGTAACACACAGCACGCCCAGCGTGACGACGAAGGCGGCGAGTCCGAGCGGCCACAACAGCGCGAGCGCAAGCCTGAGCGCCGGCTGTGCGTCTCCGCACACTACACCCAGCACGACGCCGACGGCATAGACGATCGCGGCCGCAGTCATCTCGCGTTCATGTGAACGTGCAATGCTACACTCTTCGCGGCAGCGCCAATCGATCGTTGGGGCTCCACACATATCTGCGCTTCCATAAAGGAGACCTGATGAGGAAGGTGGCGAGGATTGTCCTCGTCTTCGCGCTCGTAGTGGGCCTACGTCCAGCCGCGGCGCAGCAGACAACGGGAAGCATCGCCGGCGTCGTCGTTGACGACCAGGGCGCGGCGGTACCCGGCGCGACGGTCACGGCGGCGAGCACTGACACCGGCTTCACCCGTACCGTCACGACAAACGCCGCGGGCGTGTACCAGTTGCTGGCGCTCCCGGTCGGCCCCTACGATCTCGTCGTCGAGCTCAGTGGCTTCACACGGGTCGAGATCAACGCCGTGCCAGTGCAGTTGTCGCAGACGAGCGATCTCAACGTCGCGCTTCGCGTGGCCGGGGTTGCCGAGACGGTCACGATCACCGGCACCGCGCCACTCGTCTCGACGACCTCGTCGTCGGTGGGGCAGGTGGTTGACATCGACCGGATCGAGAGCCTCCCGCTCAACGGGCGTCAGTTCGCCAACCTCGCCGCCACGGTGCCAGGCGTCGGCCTCGGATTCCACACCGACTCGACGAAGAGCACGCAGTACACGCCGCAGATCAGCGGCGGCAACGGCCGGAACCTCAACTACCTGGTCGATGGCGGCGACAACAACGACGACACGGTGGGCGGGCTGCTGCAGCTCTATCCCCTCGAAGCCGTCCAGGAATTCAACGTCATCACCCAGCGTTTCAAGGCCGAGTTCGGGCGCAGCGACGGGGCTGTGCTCAACGTCATCACCAAGGCGGGCACCAATACCCTTCGCGGGAGCTGGTTCACGCTCCTGCGCGACAGGTCGCTCAACGCGCGGACGATGACGGAGAAGATCACCAACACGGTCAAGCAGGAGTACCGCCGGTATCAGTTCGGCGGCAGCGTCGGCGGGCCCATTGTCGAAAACAAGGCGCACTACTTCGGCGCCTTCGAGCGCACGCAGCAGGACACGAGACAGGCCGTGAGCACGCTCGGCATCTTTCCGGCCGAGGACGGAGTCTTCGACACGCCGTACCGGGAGAACCTGTTCACCGCCAAGGTCACGACCAATTTTTCGCCGCGGCACTATCTCGCGCTTCGGTATGGCCGCAACACCAACGCGCAGGTACAGGGCGCGGCCCTTCGCGTCGCGCCGTCGGGTTGGACTGACAGCAGCAACACCTACGACTCGACCAACCTCAACCACAACTGGGTCATTCGCGACAATCTTCTGAACGAGTTCGTCACTCAGTACGCGGACTTCAGAAACGAGATCGCGCCACGGAGCAACACGGCGCAGCTCGTATTTCCCAACGGCGTGACGGCGGGCACCAGCCTCTCCGCGCCACAGTCGACCGAGCAGCACAAGTGGCAGTTTCGCGACGACGTCTCGTGGACGACGAGCAGGTGGGGAGGGCTGGGACACAGCATGAAGGCCGGGATCAACTGGATCCACGAGCCTCACCTCTTCATCGAGACGACCGCCGGCATCTTCGGCCAGTTCACGATGGGCACCAACGACATCAATGGGCCGGTGCAGCAGGTGTTCATTCCCGGCGGGGCGTCGGCCGTCAACATTCCGCTCGACCAGTACTCTCTCTATCTGCAGGATGACTGGCGGGCGACGAGCCGCCTGACGCTGAACCTCGGCGTCCGCTGGGACTACGTGAACGGGATGCCAATCGAGCAGGACACCAACCCCAACTTCACCGCGCTGCAGGAGGCCGGCCGTGCGGGCCGTTTCGCGGGAACGGCGCTGGAGGATTTCGGCAGGTCCCCCGCCAGCGACAAGAACAACATCCAGCCACGGGTCGGCTTCGCCTACGACGTGCGCGGCGACGCGCGCGACGTGATTCGCGGCGGATGGGGCATCTACACCGACTTCGCGTACACCGGTGCGAACGCGCTCTTTCCGGCAATCGATGCCGCGGGGGGCAGCGGCCTGATCTTTTTCGCGGTGAATCCCACCGGTCTGCGTAAGCCGGATGGCACGCTGTTTCGCGCGAGCGATCCGCTTTCCACCATCGCCTCGCTGAATACGGTCAATCCAAACGTGCCGCCTCTTTCTGGCGTCGTGCTGTCGCCGCGCATCGAGCAGCCGCACACCTACCAGGCGAATCTCGGGTGGGGCCATCAGCTCGACTCCGTCAGCGCGGTGACCGTCGACTACGTGCGCGTGGACGGCCGCGACCTCAACATCCGTCTGCGGCCGAACATGCTGGTCAACGGCCGGCGTTTCCTCGCTGGTTTGCCTCTCCAACCGAACAGCGCGGCGTTCCGTACGGCGATCAGCAAGGGTGAGAGCCGGTACGACGCGGTCACGTTTGGATACCGCCGGCGACTGTCGCGCGGCGTAGACGCCAACGCCTGGTACGCGCTCTCGGCATCGACCAGCGACATCGGCAGCGCGTCAGACGAGCTCGATCAGAACCTGGTGCAGGACATCAGCGATCCCTTCGGCGCGGTACAGGATGCACCGTCGATGCGCACCGACGCGCGGCACCGCGCGACCCTCAGCGCCATCATCGAGGCGCCACTCGGCGTCAAGGTGTCGCCGATCTTCATGTACCGCTCGGCACTGCCCGTTCACACGTTCGAAGGGCTGGATCTGAATGCAGACGGCAACCTGAACGACAAGACGGCGACGGCCTTCAAGTACACCGGCTCGAGCGACGCCGGCGTGGCGACGTTCGAGGAAGACGGCGCCTGCGAGACCGTGAACTGCAGCAGGCGCGCCGGTTTTTCACAGTTGAATCTGCGCGTCAGCCGTTCGTTCGCCCTCAGACGCGGCGCGCGCGTCGAAGCGATCGGCGAAGTGTTCAACCTCTTCAACGCCGTGAACCCGTTCATCCCGTTGACCACGCGCCGCCTGCTGAACCCGACGACCGCCAACTCCGGATTCATGCAGCCGACCGCGTTTGCCGGCGACTTCCAGCAGCCCGAGCAGCGGGTCGGCCAGATCGGCTTCAGGATCACCTTCTAGAAACGGGGTCGGGGGTCATTTTTCGAGGACACTGGTTTCTTCGTTCGAAC
>CANIBQ010000197.1 GCA_947465645.1 Acidobacteriota bacterium
GCATGCCTTCCTCGCCCTCCGCCGGGCGCGTTTTCCCCCGGTGCCGCGTGCCGTGGACGCTCGCCGCCGTCCGACGGCATCTGCCGCCACTGCTGCTTCGACGGCTGCCCAGCTGCCCGTTGTGCGGACACGCGACCATCGGCGCGCATCTTCCGCGCGGTCCATCGCGAATGTGATCAAGTAGTACTAGGTGGCCGTGGCAAAGGGCACGACGACGAGGACAAGAGCAAGGGTCAGGTATCTGCACATGCCGCCACGATATCGGTGGCACATCACGCGGCAACGACAACGGTATCACGACGGCGTAACTCTACGAGGCTCTGCGCCGTTCCGTCGCCGCGCCAGACATCGTGATGTGAGCGCCCGCCCTCCGCGCCGGCTCTGGGTCGGGCAGCAGTTTCCACAACTGCAGCCGCACGCCGACGTCATGCGCCCGGACGCGGCATTCGCCGCCGCGCCGCTCGATGATCCGCGTGTGCACGATCCTGGTGCGCAGGTGCGAGGCAGCGCACACCAGGCATCCGCATTCAATCGTCAGCGTGTACGACATGCCGGGGTCTCCTGTCTCTACCTCGTGGCGGGCGAGGACGCTCGCGGCGCCGGTGTCAGCGTGGAGAAAGCTTCCGACAGCACCCGGCCCTGGCTGTGCGGCAGCGTGATGTTGGCGAGAAACGCCAGCGTCGGCGCGACGTCGAGCGGCGAGGCGCTGCCGAGATACTCGCCGGGGGCGATCCCTTTTCCCATGAGCAGCAGCGGAATGTGCGTGTCGTACCCGTAGCCGGTGCCATGGGTCGTGCCGTCCGCTTCGATCATCCAGTACGGCCGGGTCACGAAGACCAGGTCTCCGCTGCGACCGGGGAGATAGCTGCCCGCCACCCGCCGCGCCATGGCGTCGTCGTTCGCGCGGACATGCTCGATGTCATCGCGCGTATAGACCGCGTCGATCCCGTCGATGGCGCCGAGCGCATCGCGAACGCCTCGCAGGACCGCGGGCTGGTCGCGAAGCCTGGCGTAGACGCCTGGCTGAAAGTAAATGTCGGAATCGACGAGCCGGCTGACGTAGCTGCCCTTCCCGAAGGCTTTCGAGAGGACATCGTCCACGGTGCGCAGAATCCGCGTCTCGTCCAGCCGTCCTGCGTCGAGACCCTGCTGCCGCGCACGCTCCGGAATAGGGGCGACACCGTGATCGGAGGTCAGCGCCACGACGTAGTTGCCGGCGCCGGCCAGTGTGTCGAGGCTGACGAAGAACTCTCCGAGCGTGCGATCGAGCCGGACCAGCACGTCCTGCACCTCGTGACTGTTCGGCCCGAAGTCGTGTCCGACCTTGTCGAGCGTCGAGAAGCCGATGGCGATCATGTCGGTCGATCCCTGCTGCGTGCCCAGCCGCATTCCCCGGGCGACGTCGATCGCCATGCTGGCCAGGTACTCGTCGGCGTACGGGCTGCTCTGCCAGCGGATGTAGTAGCCGCGGTCCGGTGATGGTGACGTGCCGGCCAGCGCGTGCGGAAACGCAGCCGTCATGCCCGCGCCAAGCGGGCCCACGCCGATCGCCGGATCCTCGAAGAGATACGTCGCCTTCGGGAGCGTGCGGTCCCAGACGCGACCAAAATCAGCGTCAACCGGATGCCGGCGTACAAAGTCGGCCACCTCGGGTACCGGCGCGCTCGAGAACGCATTCGACGTGACCCACGCGCCGCTATCATCGAACCAGGCCACCGCGGCCGGATGACGGCCGGCGAGCGGAGCGGCCGACCGGGCCTTCAGGGAAAAGCCGATGGCGCGCCCGGCAGGACTCAACTGCGCCCGCAACTCGTCTGCGAGGGCCGGCGCGCGCAAACGCGCCAGGCTCTCGCCACTGGCTTTGACGGGAGCACCGTAGCTGATCGGCAGCGTCGTCGGGTCTTCCATGCACGTCACGACCTTCCGGCTGTCCCGGTCCCACCAGTCGTTCTTCACCATCCCGTGGGTTGACGGCATGGTGCCCGTGCTGATCGTGGCGTGGCCGGCGCAGGTGACCGTGTTGTAGAACGGATAGTGCACCTGCCGGAACCGCGCGCCTTCGAGAGTCAGCCGGCGCAGGCCAGAGGACCACTGGTGGCCGAATCGGTCGATGTAGTCGGCGCGAAACTGATCGACGACCAGCAGGACGATCAGCCCGGGCGTACGCGCATCCGCGGCGACCGGCTCGGTCGTGCGAACGAGCACAAGCCACGCCGCCAGGAGCAGCGTCGCCGCCAGCATCGACGTCCGGCCCGGTGTGCCACGCATCGTCAGAACCGAGCGCGGAGACCGAGTTGTACCTGGCGAGGCCCGCCGAATCGCGCGGTCGACGGCGCGAAGAGCGGCTGCCCGGCGGTGGCCACCGGCGCGGCCGGCGTGCCGTACGTGCTGATGCTGTCGTTGCCGAAGTTCCGATTCGCCGCGCGGGTCGCGTTGAACACTTCGACGAGGAAGTCCAGCCGGCGCTCGCCGCCCGACATCAGCGCCTTGACGAGACGGAGGTCGAGGTCGAAGAAGTTCGGCTGGCGCATCGAGTTACGGCCCGCGACCTTGCCGTCGATGATCGCGCGGTCGTTGTCGTCGTTACCGTCCCGCTGCTGGTCGCTGCCGATGACGGGCGTAAACGGGAAACCGGAGCGCGTGAAGACGATCGCGCTGGCAGTGAATCCAGCAGGGAGATCCACGACGGTGCTGGCGTTGAAGTTGTGGCGAACGTCCTGTTTCGACCAGCCCCACTCGGCGCCCGGGTTGAACACGTCGAGCGTCAGCTCCCGGCTGAAATTGCGCTCGTTTGAGTCGTCGTCCTTGTTGTAGGCGAGCGTGTAATGCGCCTGCGCCTCGATTCGGCGCGTCATCCGCCGGGTCAGCGAGAACGTCAAGGCATCGTACCGCGAGCGCGCCTCGGATGCATTGATTTCGATCTGCGCGAACGCGGGGTTCGGGCGCGTCGCCGGGTAGATCGGGAGACCCGCGGCGTTCGGCGTCGCGGGAAAGAGGTTGCGATCGAGCCGGCGCTGAAGGTGCCACGCCGTCGCGTGAACGTAGCCGACGCTCACCTGCGTGGCCGTGCCCACCTGCTGCTCGAGCGTCAGCGCGCCCTGGAACGTCCTGGAATTCTGAAAGTCAGGATCGAACCCGAACACGCGTTGCGGTGATACCACGGTGCCGGGAGGCAGCAACGGCAGTGCTCCCGGGAACGTCAGCTTCGAGAGGATGGTGGGATCGACGCGGCTGTCGACCGCCACCGTCGTGATCCCGTTGTCGGTGTACACCCGCTGAAACAGGTTGGCGGGCGTGCGCGACGCGAAGATGCCGGACGACACGCGAAGGATGCTGCGGCCGTTGCCTTTTGCGTCCCACGCCAGGCCGAGCCGGGGCTGCCACATCGTCAGGTCGTTCGGAATCACCGCGCTCTCGGGAATCGCCGGATTCGGACGCGTGGGCTGGGGATTCCACTGCCCTTCCCAGCGCAATCCCGCGTTGAGCGTCACCCTCGCGCCCAGGGTGATGCGGTCCTGGATGAACAGCGCGGCTTCCTGACCCGAACCGTCGAAGACGAGGTCGGCCGCGTCGAAGCCGGCCACCGTCTGGCGGAACCGGCTGATGTTGCGAGCCGCGTAGTTCGCCAGGCTGGTGAAGTCGTAGCGTCCCAGGATGTTGCTCTCGCGTTCCTGCCTGAAGTGCGTGAGGTTGACGTCCCACCCGAAGCGCAGATGGTGGCCGCCGGTCGTCACGGTGACGTTCTGCGTCGCCTGCGTGCGCCGCGCATCGAAGCGCCGGGGCCGGCCCGCGTCTCCGCCAAGCGTGCCGAAGCCGGTGATGCTGATCTGCGCCTGCGTGGAGTTCGGATCCTCGAGACGATTGTCAGTGGCGACCTGGACACGGATGTCGCTGAGGAGCCGTTCGCCGAAGACCGACGTGAGTGAGCCCTTGACGGCAGCGCTCTTTGCACGCCGGGTGAAGTTGGCGCTGACAGCCGTGTCGAGCTGCGGCGAGTCGAAGTTGAAGTTCTCCCCGGTGAGCCTCGTGTACATCGGCTGGATGTTCACCGTGTGGCCCGACGAGAGCACCGCATCAAGCCGGCCGAAGATCGCCGTCGGGTTGTTCGTCCCATGATGCTCGCCTTCGAGCGCGGTGAGATCCGCGGGCACCGCGACCCCGGGCGCCTGCGGCTGGAACTTGACGACAAACGGGA
>CANIBQ010000198.1 GCA_947465645.1 Acidobacteriota bacterium
CTGCCGGAACTGTTCGACCGCCCGGCGAGCCAGACAGCGGCGCGTTAGAGAGCGGCTGGATTCGTAACTTCATTCGTACGTAGTGTCCGGCTTCAGCCGGACCAAGAACCGCGAGCCTCGCCAGCCACGGTCCGGCTGAAGCCGGACACTACGTACTGCGCGATCACTGCCGGGTGATCTTGAAATCACCCTTCTGGTTGCCCTGCACCCACTTGCCGACGATCGAACGGCTGGCCGAGCCGAGGTTTTCGATCCGGCCGTCGACGACGTAGCGGACGCCTCCGGATTCGGCTTCGAGGTGCACCGTCCAGTTGGTGTGATCGAGTTCCGCCTTCGTAAAGCGAATCGGCTTGGGGCCCGGATCGATGGCGCCGGTCAGCGCCTTGCCGTCCCAGTTCATTTCAATCAGCACCGGGTTGCGGTTGTCCTTGCCCGGACCCCAGTCCCCCAGCCAGATCCCCTTCAGCGGGTGTCCCTGCCCCTCGTTGAGCGCGGCCTGCGCCGACGCGTTCGGCACGTCAACCATCAGGCACCCGAGCAGACACGTCAGCAGCAGCGCACGTTTCGTCATCCTGGAACTCCTGGCGGCTCGCATGCCCGCGCTATGGCTTGAGGGAGGGCTTGAGGAACTGACTGTCGTCAGTCGGATAGAGATTCGGGTACTTGTTGTTCTCGGTGCACACCAGCTCGTTGAGCTCCTGGCCCGAACCCCACGCCAGGTTCCAGCCGATCTTGAACGGCCTCGTGTACGCGCCGAGATCGTCGACGGTCGCCTCGTAGCGCAGGGTGTTGTAGTCGGATCGCGTGAAGCGCTCGACCAGGTGCAGCTGGCTGGTCTGGGGAGCGCCCATCACCGACAGCCAGTTGCCTTCGTTGAAGCCGACCGTGTCGACGACCAGCGTGTCCCCGTCCCAGCGGCCGGTCGAATGGCCCATCCAGGTCGGCAGGTCGAACGCCGTCTCGGGGTGAGGCCGGCCGTCCATGTAGATGATCTGCCACATGTGGGCCTGTCCCTCGAAGATCCGGACGATGCGCTTCTGTTCCGGCAACTGCAGGAACTCCCACGGCGACGAGGTCCTGTTCGAGGTGGCCGACGGTCCGCTGGTCGGCAGGCAGAACCCTTCCGGATCGTCCTTCCACTCCGTCTTGGCGCGGTAGTCGTACAGGGCCTTGGCCCAGGGCTGGAACGGGAGGCCTTCTTCTTTCCGCTCGATCAGCTCGTTCGCGAAGTTCCGGTGCTGGGTTGTTCTCCAGACACCTTTCTCTGTGGGATCCGCCCACGAGAGGTTCGGTGTTCCGTCTGACAGTCGTGGAACCGGCGGCATTGGCCGCGCAGGCTGGCCGCCGCGGCCCGCGCCGCCGCCGCGCTGGCCTGCTTCGGCGATCGCGGAAGGCCCGACCAGCACCGCGAGCGCCACGACGGACGCCGCTATCAACGATCTCGAATTCCGCATGTTACTGGCCACCACCGCCGGCGGCGTTGGACGTACCCGCCAGGATCTCGCGGCCGTCAGCAAACTTGATCGTCCGGCCGTTGACCGTCCGCGACCCGTCTCGAGCGAGCCAGCCGTTGACGACGATCTCGGTGCCGACGGCGAGAGATTTCTTGTCGCCGCCCTGCCGGATCAACTGCATCGGCGCGCCGGTTTCGACGGCCCAGTTGAGAATCTTGCCGTCGGTGCCCTTCACATTCAGGTACAGCCACCCGTGCGGGTTCGTGAACTCGACCTTCGTGAGGGTCCCCTGGACCGTCACCACCTTGTTCTGGTCGAACTCTGCGGTAAAGGAATGATGGGCATGCAGGGACGCGGCGCCGAACGCGAATGCGCCAACAATACACAGACCAGCCAGTCTTCTCATCACGTGCCTCCAGCCTCCGGGGTCACCGGCCGGCGCGGCTGCGCCGGAATGGTGAGACGTTAACACGGCCCTTGAAATTTGTGGACGGGGGGCCCGATCCGGTTCACCATATGGGTTGCCAATTTCTCCTTGAAAGGGAGCCCTATGCCTTCCCGCCGTGTTCTCCTCCGGTTCCTGGTCATCTTATTGGTCGTCGTCGGTGCCACCGCGTACGCCCTTACGAGAGAGCCGGTGCGCGGCGTCGACCTGGGCTCTCGCCTGGTGTCCACCGAGCCGCTGGGCAAGGAGATGCTCGAGAGCTGCACCTGGGACACGGCCGCCCCGGAGCGGGCGTCGCTCCAGGCTGGCGGCGGCGCGGCCGCCCAGGGCCCCGGCATGGGCGATCCCCGCGTCGCGCAGCGCCTGCCCGTCACGACCCTTCGCGACCCGTACGCCGGCTTCGCCGCGATCCGCGTCGACCCGGTGCACAACGAGGTCGTGGTGATGGATGAATTCAAGTTCAACATCTACGTGTATGACCGCCTGGCCGTCACGCCGGCTTCGGCGGAGATGACCAAGCCGAAGCGCTTCATCGGCGGCGGCAAGACGCTGAGCCGCTACAACAGCGACGGCTACGTCGACACCAAGACCGGCGACATCTACATCGTCAACAACGACTCCGAGCCCGGCCTGTTCAAGTTCCCGCGCACCGCGGAGGGGAACGTCGACCCGGCCAACGAGCTGACGACGCCGTACGGCGCGTTCGGCATGACGGTGGATGAAGAGCGCGGCGAGATCTACGTCACGATCCAGCACGATGGCGCCATCCAGGCCTACCCGAAGGCCGCCAAGGGCGATGAGAACGCCACGCGCCTGATCCAGGGGAACCGTACCGGCCTCGCTGACCCGCACGGCGTGGCCTTCGACCCGAAGACGCGCCTGCTGTATGTCGCCAACTACGGCACCGAGCGGGACGAAACCTTCGGCGTCGATCAGCAGATGCCGAACCCGTTGAATTCACTGTCGCCGCGCGGCGCCCGCAACGCCGTGCGACGGCCCAACTGGCCCGCCGGCAACCTGAACGGCGCGAATCGCCGGGAAGTGGTGTTCGGCACCGGCAAGTTCGGACCGCCCTCGATCACGGTCCACTCGGCCGACGCCAGCGGCAACGTCGCGCCGGTGCGCACCATCTCGGGCCCGAAGACGCAGTTGAACTGGCCGACGGGCATCTCGATCGACACCAACCGCGGCGAGGTCTACGTCTCCAACGCCGCTGGCGACTCGATCAACGTCTACAGCGCCACCGCCAACGGCGACGTCGCGCCGATTCGCCAGATCAAGGGACCGAAGACGCTGCTCCGCAACCCCAACGGCGTGTCGGTGGACATGGTCAACGGTGAGGTCTGGGTCGCGAACTTCGGCAACCACACGGCGACCGCGTACAAGTCGGACGCCAATGGCAACGCCGACCCGGTCCGCGTCATCCGCAGCGCGCCGCTCAATGCGCCGACGACGCTGATCAGCAACCCGTACATGATCGCGATGGACACGCGGCGTGACGAGGTGCTGGTGCCCAACTGCGTCGCCCAGCCGCGGATCGCGGCCTACGCCGCCTCGGCCGACAAGAACGTGGCGCCGAAGCGGATCATCGAAGGGCAGAACACCCGCCTGAACCGCACGGTGCACGCGATTGCCTACGACGAGATCCACGACGAGATCGTGGTGCAGTCGAACATGGGGCAGGCGATCGTCACCTACCGCGGCGCCGCCAACGGCGACGAAGCGCCGATCCGAATCATCCAGGGACCGAAGACCCTGCTGCGCGACCCGGTGTCGCTCTTCATCGACGCGGTGCACAACGAGATCTTCGTCTTCAACATGGGCACCGACGACACCATGCTGGTCTACGACCGGATGGCGCAGGGGGACGTCGCGCCCAAGCGCGTCCTCAAGACGCAGGCCGCGATCAGCGGCGTCGGCGCGGCGGATCCGGTCACCAACCTGATCTTCCTCAACGGCCGGAACGAAGGCGTGTTCGTCTATGACCGCCTGGCCGAGGGCAACACGCCGGCGCTGCGCACCATCGGCGGCGGACCCAAGAGCGGCCTCCTGAGCCCCGGCCGGATCGTCGTCCACTCGCCCACCCGCACCCTGGTCGTGACCAGCGAAAATGGCGGAGGCAACCGCCACCCGGTGACCGGCGACGTGATCCCGACCCCCTACGTCGGCGTGTGGAGCATCGATGACGTCGGCGACGTCCCGCCGAAGTACACGGTGGGGAAGGGCTTCCTCTACATACCGCGCGGGCTGACCCTCGACCCGAAGAAGAAGACGGTCATCGTCAGCGACAAATAC
>CANIBQ010000199.1 GCA_947465645.1 Acidobacteriota bacterium
GCGAACGCGTGTTCGATGGCAGGGGCAGGCAGCACCAGCGATGCACAGTCGGCGAACTTCTCGTGCAGCTCTTCCCGGGTGAACGGCAGATCCGGGCCTCCCCGGTAGCGCTCGTCCGCATGCTCGACGAGCGTCCGGCCGTCCTGCAGATCCACTTCGACCGTGCTGCGGATCTTCTCGAAGCCCTTCGCCTCGATCTCCGGATCGAGGACACGTTCGACCTTCGCCATCATCTGCTGGACCGCCGCGCTCTGGACGAACTCGTCGGTGAACTCGTGAATACCTGCCTTGCGGCGCAGGGCGATCGCTCCGACCATGAACGCCGGGCAGAACTTCGCCTCGAGCTCGTTGTGGGCGATCGGGTAGCGGAGCGGGTTGAGGATGTTCGATCCGGCGCGCACGCGGATGGCGGTGATCTGCTCCGGCTGCACATCGTGCTTGATCACCAGCCGCCGCATCGCGTCCATCGTCGGATGGCCGAGGACGCCGGACGGGTACGGCTTGATCGACACACCCGGCCAGGCGATGGTGTGGGGATTCCCGAGCGTGCCGACGATGCGGTCGGCATCGAACCCCTGCCCGTGGCTGAAGACCTGGAAGAAACCCCACGGCGGATCGAGTGCGTCATGCCCGCCGGTGAAGCCGCGCTGGGCGAGCTCGGCGGCGACGACGCCGTTCTGCGAGGCGCGCCCGACGTGAAGCGGCTTGGTCATGGTGCCGAAGTTCACGCGGATGCCGGAGGCCGAACTGGCGGCGATCGCCAGGGTGTGGGCGATGGCGTCGCGATCGAGGCCGAGGAGCTTGGCCGTGGCCACCGCGGCGCCGAAGGTGCCGATGGTGCCGGACGAATGGAACCCCTTCTTGTAGTGGTCGGGATGAATCGCTTCGGCAATCTTGCACTCGACCTCGAACCCGGTCAGGAACGCCTCGAGGAACTGCGCTCCCGAGGCGCGCTGCCGTTCCCCGACCGCCAGGGCCGCGACCAGCGGCGGGACTGTCGGGTGCGTGAGCAGCCCGAAGATCCGGTCGGCGCTGGTGGCGAGCTGGGTGTCGTCCCAGTCGAGCGCATGCCCGCTCGTGCCGTTGACGAGGGCGGCTGCGGCAGCCCCGGCCCGGAACGGGACCGGCCCGAACACCGTGGCATCGCTTCGCCCGCCGGCATCCCTGACGTGATCGCGCACCATGATCGCCGCGGCCTGCGTCGACCCCGCGAGCATGACCCCGAGGCCGTCGATGATGCAGCGCTTGGCGATGGTGATGGCTTCAGCCGGCAGCTCCTGCCAGCGGGACGCTTGGATGAACTCCACTACCGCGTCGGTGACGCGGATCTGCTCACGCATGGGTGCCCTTGTGTGTGATTGGCGACGAGTTGCAAAAGGATGAACACGCAATCCTAAAGGATTGCGCCACTACCTACAGACTGCGGTCTGCGGGTTCCGGCACTCGAAATTTTCGGCCATGCTGGTGTCGCCGGCGCCCTTGTAGGCGGCGGGGTTCTCGAGGACGCCGTCCTTGACTCCGTCCCTGGCGTCGCACGCCGCCAGCGCCGCGTTGTGGAGCGCACTCTGCTTCGGCTGGGAGATCGCGCTGGCCGCCGGGATGGCGATGGTCAGCAGGGCCGCCAGGCCGAGCCGATTCGACGGATGCGGTGCATAAACAAAATCCCCTTAAGTGGCTGATGGAACAGGGTAAAATTCGAGCGGAATTGTAGCTTACAATGCGCATCACCAATATGAAGTTCACCGTCCTGATACTCGTCCTGGCGCTTGGTGCGTTCGTCGTCGTCAACGGCCAGGCGCCGGTTGACGGGAAGCTCCTCGGGCAGCTCAAGCAGGCATTCCCCGGCGCGACGTCGTTCTCCGCGAAGCAGACGGAACCGCCCCACTTCAAGGTCTACACGGGCGACCCGAAAGCCCCCGGCTCGCTGGCCGGCTTCGCCTTCTTCACGACCGAGCTCACGCCGCTCGAACGTGGCTATGACGGTCCGATCAGGGTGCTTGTCGGGTTGAATACCCGCGGCCTCGTCACCGGAATCGTCGTGGTGGAGCACAAGGAGCCGTACGGCGACTTCTCGATCGACACGCGCGGATTTTCCGAGCAGTTCAGAAACAAGGATATTCGCGATGCGTTCAAGGTCGGCAGCGACATCGACGCTATCTCGCGCGCCACTATCAGCGTCTCGACCGTCGCCCGCTCGGTTCGCAATAGCGGCCGCCGCATTGCCCGCGCGCTGCTGACGCCGCCAGGGAATACGCAGTAATGCGTCGCGGCGCGCTCCGCCTTCTGGCGCTGGTCGCGTTCTGCCTCGCGGTGTGCTCGCCGCTCGCTGCTCAATCGGGTGGCGCACAAGCGGCTGACGCCCAGCCGCCCGCCGCCGCGCCCGCTGCGGAGCCGGAGCCTGGCGCCGCGGGCGGCGTCGGCGACGGCGCCGATCCCTGGGGCTTCGACGAGGAGGAAGAGGCCGAGCCGACGTGGGCGGAGCACTTCCAGGCGCAGGCGCTCGACATCGGGCTCTTCACCGGATTCGCGGCCCTGGCGCTCGTCGGCTTCTTCCGCAAGAGCGAAAAGATCAAGGTCGTCACGCTCGTCGTCTGCGTGGCGTACATGGGGATCTACAAGAGCCAGCTGATTTCGATCGTCAACGTGTTCGGCCTGCTGGTCTGGAACCTGCCGATTCTGAAGTACAGCCTGGCGTGGTACGCCTTCGCAATTTTCACCGTCGCCTCGACGGTGCTCTGGGGGCGGCTGTATTGCGGGCGTATCTGCGCGTTCGGCGCGATGACCCAGCTCCTCGACAAGATCGTGCCGCTGCGGCTGCGCGTCAATATTCCGCGCACCCTCGAACGGCGCGCCGGCTACATCAAGTACGGCATCCTCGCGGCGGTGGTCGCCTACTTCCTGGTGACCCGCGACCACCTGATCTTCCGCTACGTCGAGCCGTTCTGGATGTTCACCGGCCAGGGCAACCCGGTCATGTGGACGATGCTTGCCGTGCTGCTGACGGGGACGCTCTTCGTTCGCAACCTGTACTGCCGGTTTCTCTGTCCCGTCGGCGCGGCGCTTGGCCTGATGTCGAGTCTGACGGTCTTCAAGATCAAGCGCTGGTCGGAGTGCAGTACCTGCCGAATCTGCGAAAAGACCTGCGAGTGGGGCGCCATCCGTGGACCAAAGATCATCAAGTCGGAGTGCGTCCGGTGCGATGATTGTGAGCGGCTCTACATGAACGAGCAGAAGTGCCCGCACTGGATCATCTTCTACCGCAAGGACGAGATCGCGGCGCGGCGGGCGGCGCAAGCCGCCTCGGCGCTGCACGCGCAGATGACCGGTGCCCAAGGAGCGATTCGATGAGGATATTCACAGTCGTCGCGTCGGTGGTCGTCGTGGCCTGCAGCGCAGTCACAGCGCACGCCCAGGCCAACGACAACCCGATCACCGAGCTGGCCGGCATCAAGCGGCTGACCTGCACGTTTCCGATTGCCGCGACGGTGTCGTGGTCGAAGGAGGGCGTGCCGTCGATCCGCATCCGGGAGACGTCAGTCCTGACGGTGCGCGTCGCCGAGATAGACACCGCCGATGGCACGGCCGTCATCACCGCGCCTACCCAGGCGGATGGCAGCGCGCAGCTCTACGGCTGGAACCTCCACATCATGGAGCCGAGCCGCTCCGGCCGCATGCTGATGCTCACCGTCTTCGGCCGCGAGAGCAAGGACAAGAAGCTGAAGGCGGTCTACACCCGCACAGACTACCTGCCCGTCGACCTGCCGGGCTTCAGCAGCGAGCCCGAGGCAACCCAGTACCACGGCGACTGCGAAGTCGGTCGCTAGGAGAGAGGGCGACAGTCCTCAGGGTGCGTCTGTCGGCTGGGCCAGCAGTACCAGCCTGTCCTTGAGTCCCGATGAGACGCGCACCTCGTTCCGCGCGCTGACGATCACCCCTTCGATGTCGGGGAGTTGCTCGATGAGTGCCATCCCCCGCTCCGGTCCC
>CANIBQ010000200.1 GCA_947465645.1 Acidobacteriota bacterium
CCCTCGGGCGGCGGCGTGCTTCGTCACTTCGAAGCCACCGCTCAGGGCAACATCGTCACCGCCAACAGCGGCGTGAACAAGATCGGCCTGGTGGAAATCGGGACGCTGCCGGCGAACAGAACGAACTAGAGCGGGCAACCACGAAGCACACGAAGGTTACGAAGAACACGACGTCTATAAAGAGACCTTCGTGAACTTCTGGGCCTTCGTGTCTTCGTGGTTTCCCTCTCAGAACCGGAACAACCGGTTCACCTTGACGATGAACGCGCGGTTCATCGTGTTCGGGTAGCCGGGCGTCAGGGTATCGCGCTCCTCGTTGTAGACCACGAACAACTCACTCCCCGGCTGGTATTCCCAGCGGAGCCGCGCGTTGACCGAGACGGTCTTCGCGCTCGAGCTGTACTGCACCAGCGCGCTCGAGAACATCAGCGGCGTCATCGCGTAGGTCACGCGGGTGCCGGCCAGGTGCGTCGTGAAACGCCCCTGGTCCAGTGACACCTTGTTGAACGAGTAGGTCGGCTCGAGCGAGAGCCGCGGCGTCAGCTGGGCGCGGCCGCGGGCGACGCTGAGGGTGGTCTTGCGGCCGTTGTAGAACGTGCCGACCTCCAGCGTCATGTTCGCGCCTGGATTGTGTTGCGGACTCTGGTTGTAGTTGATGCGGATGTTGCCGAAGTGGTACCCGCCGACCGGCAGGATCACGCCCGGTGAGATGGTGAACGGCCGCGGCAGGTACTCGTAGCTGCGCGCGCCGTCGAGCGTGAACGAGTCGTTATTGAGGAAATTGATCGTGAACTCGGCCGACTCTTCGCTCGACTCCAGGTGGTTGCGTCCGTCCTGGATGTAGTTCACCGATCCCTGGTAGTTCAGCTTCCGGATGATTGTGCTGCCGGGCAGGCGCGGGCTGAACTTGAAGAGCGCATTGCTCTTCACCATGTTATCGCGCCGCACAAAGCCGACCTGCGGGGTGAAGTTGTCGCCGATGCCGAGCCGTTCGAGCTGCACGGTGTAGCGATCAGCCGTGTAGTCCAGCTGGGCGCGATAGCTCTGATCGTCGCCGCGCACGCCGGGTGTCTCGCTGCGGGCCCAGTAGGTGTTGATGATCAGGTTCTGATAGAAGCCGAAGGTGCCGTCGAGCCCGTAGAGGAGGTTGCGGCCGGCGCCCACAGCCGGCCCGTTGGTCCGCCCGGTCGCGACTACCCCGATGGCGCTGCGGCGCAGAATGTCGCGCTTCAGCCGCACGACCGAGAAATTGGTCGACGGCGTCCGCGACAGCGACTCCTCGCCGGTCTGAATATCGAGCACGCCGACGCTGTACTTTCCGGCGCGGCCGGTCACCCGCCCGCCGCCCCGCAGCGGCACGATGCGCCCGCCGTTGATACCGATCCGCCGGCTGTAGAAGAGCGCGGGCGCGTCCCCGCCGCCACCCTGGCCGCCGATGGCGACGCCGCCGAAGCTGAAGGTGCCCTGGTTCTCCAGGAAGAAATCCCGCTTCTCCGGAAAGAACAGACTGAACCGGGTGAGGTTGATCTGCTGCTCGTCGGCCTCGACCTGCGCGAAGTCGGTGTTGACCGTGAGGTCGCCGGTCAGGCCCTGCGTCAGCGAGTACTTCGCGTCGAAGCCGATGTTGGCGTCTGGCTTGTTCGAGATCGCTGCCGGCTGCGCCTTCACATCGCTCTGCAGGCTCGACGTGACATACGGCTTCAGGTCGAGCGGACGCGAGCTGGCCGGCGGATCGAGGCCGATCATCGTCGCCGCCATCGACATCTGCTGGAAGGCCTGCTGCCCGCGCCCCGGCGGCATCTTCGTCAGAAACGAGATTTCGTTCTTCGAGCGCTTCACCCGCATGCCCTGGAACCCCCAGAGCTGGCCCGATCCAGGGGCATAGCGGATCGACTTGAATGGCACCTCCGCTTCGACCGTCCAGCCGCCGTCAAAGCGACCCACCTTGACGTTCCACACCGGATTCCAGTCGCCGTTCCACTGGCGCTCGTTGCTCGTCTGCCCTTCCATCCGCGCCCCCGCCGGCGTGGTGATGAACGTGAATGAGCTTCGGCGATCGTAGAAGGTGTCGAACGCAAAGCCGACCATGTCGTTGCCGTTGAAGATGTTCGTGTTGTCGCGCCGCAGTTCGGTGGCGACGATACGGTCGGGCTCGCTGTCCCACAGCCGCGCCGCCAGGTACAACCGATCCTTGTCGAACAGGATCCACATCTCGGTCTTCTCGGTGGCATCCTGTCCTGGCTTTGGTTCGATCTGCACGAAGCCGGTCAGCGGCGGTATGGTTTCGTAGAACGGTTCGGTCAGCCTGCCATCGACCTGCGGTCCCCTGGCGACGCGGATCGCGCGCACGGTCGCGCGCCCCATCGCGTCACGGGTCATCGTCGCCGGCTCGACCGGCGGCGGCGGACCATCGTAGGGGGGCAGCTGCTGCCCCAGGGCTGCGCCCGGAGCGAACAGCAGGGAAGCCAGCAGCAGCCAGCGCAACAATTTCATGATTCGGGTACTTCCAGTGGGCGCATGTCGAACAGCAGCACTTCGGCACCCGACCCGTTCGAGAACTCGAGCCGCTCTTCGTGCCGGACGCGCGCGCCGTCGCCATCGCCAAACGCGGTGCCGTTGACCGCGACGCGGCCGCGGATCACGTGCACGTAGGCGTAGCGGTCGGGGCCGAGCGTGACCACGTCGCGCTCGGCGCCGTCGAACAGGCCGGCGTAGATCCTGGCGTCGTTGCCGAACGGGAGCGAACCATGGCGGCCGTCCGGCGAAATGATCAGACGCATGCGCCCGCGTTTCTCCGCGTCCGGAAAATGCCGCTGCCCGTATCGCGGCGTCATGCCCTTCTGGTGCGCCGACATCCAGATCTGCAGAAAGTGCACGCCCTCGGTCTGCGAGTTGTTGAACTCGCTGTGGGTGATCCCGGAGCCGGCGCTCATCGTGATCACCTCGCCCGGCCGGACGACCGAACCTTCGCCCATCGAATCCTTGTGCGCCAGCTCGCCTGACAGCACGTAGGAGAAGACTTCGGTGTCCTTGTGCTCGTGCTCGGCGAAGCCGCCGCCGCCTTTGACCTGATCGTCGTTGAGCAGTCGCAGATCCGAAAAGCCGATCTGATCGGGATTCTTGTACGGTCCGAACTGAAACGTGAACCTGGCATCGAGCCAATCGAGCTTGCCGACACCGCGGTCTTCTGACTTCCGGATTTCGAGCATCTACCCTCCCGGGGCGAACACGACGCGAATGCTAGCACTGGTTTGCGCGTCCGTGGGGGCCGGCTTTCAGCCGGCGCGCCGTCCGTGGGGGCCGGCTTTCAGCCGGCCCTGAGCGCCTTGAGCGCGGCAGTCGTCCGCAGCAGCTCGTCGAGCATGGCGACGGCCGCCTTCTCGTTCGCCTCGCTGCCCTGGAAGACGCCGTCCTTGATCGACTGCGCGTAAAACGGGAGCGACACCGCCTCGACAACCGGCATCACCTTCAGCGCGACGAGAATCGTCTTCGCCATGATCACCGAGCGCAAGCCGGCCGACACGCCGCCGTAGCTGACAAAGCCCGCCGGCTTGTGATTCCACTCGTTGTAGACATAGTTCAGCGCGTTGACGAGCGCCGGCGGCGCGCCGTGGTTGTACTCCGGCGTAACAATCACGTAGGCATCGCCGCGCGAGACGGTCTCGCTCCACCGTTTCGTGTAGTCGTGCTGGTACTGCTGCAGGCGCGGGTGATTGGGCTCAGCGAGGAGCGGCAGGTCGACGGTCTTCAGGTCGACGAGCTCGACCTCGAACTTCGCGTGCCGCTTCGCGACCTCGACGAACCATTCGGCAACCTGCAGGCCACCGCGCTTTTCGCGCACGCTGGCGACGATCACATTCAGATGAGGCATCGGAGAATGTGCTTGATCCGATTCGGTGGACGGTTTAGTTACGCTGCGTGAGTCATCTTGCGTTCGTACGCCGCGGGGCTCATCCGACCAGCCGA
>CANIBQ010000201.1 GCA_947465645.1 Acidobacteriota bacterium
AGGGCTCGGCGTGGCGGTGATCACGTACGACCCGCCCGGGATCCTCGCGAGCTTCAGCAAGCAGCGCGGCATCACATTCCCGCTGCTTTCGGACGAGGGCTCGGCGACGATCAAGAGATACGGCATCCTCAACCCCGTCCCTGAGCTCGCGCTCGGCCCGAACGGTGATGACCCGGCCGTCAAGGCGCAGGTCCAGACGTACGTCTCGGGCGGGGCTCCGCAGGCCAGGACGGTCGGCATGGCGTTTCCCGGCACCTTCGTGCTCGATCGCCAGGGGCGGGTGACGTCGCGATTCTTCGAGGATTACTACGTCGAGCGGAACACCGTCTCGAGCCTGATGCTGAAGCTTGGACAGGGCGCGCCGCCGGTGGCCGCAATCAAGGCGTCGACCGCGCACCTCGAACTGACGACCTATCCGAGCGACGCGGCCGTCGCCCCGGGCAACCGATTTTCGATCGTCGTGGAGATTCAGCCGAAGGCGCGCATTCACGTATATGCGCCGGGCGCGAAAGACTACCGGGTCGTGGCGCTGACCATCGCGCCGCAGCCGTTCGTCCGGCAGCTTCCGGCGACATACCCCGCGTCGGAGATCTATTTCTTCAAGCCGCTCAACGAGCGCGTCCCTGTGTTCCAGAAGCCGTTCCGGCTCGTGCAGGAAGTGGTGCTCGAAGGCCACCCCGAGGCGCAGGCCGCCTACCGCGGGAAGGACGCGCTCACCCTCTCGGGCACCCTCGACTACCAGGCGTGCGACGACACGATCTGCTTCAACCCGGTGTCGCTCCCGTTGTCCTGGACGGTCTCGTTGCGGGCACTCGTACGCGACCCGCCCGCTCGCCCGCAGTAGAGCGTCGCCGCAGCACGCGGCTGATATTTCTGTTGACTGCCCGCACGAAAAAGCCTAATTTTCCAGCCGCTCTCATCACCGACAATCCACGGAAGGCACACCCCGCACGCGAGTGCGTACGCGTCGCTTCGGAAACAGGTTCGGAGGAGGACGTCCATGAGATTGGTACGACGGTTACTTCTCGCGGTTGCGGTGCTGGCGCTGCCAGCCCTGGGCTACGCGCAGGAAGCGGTCTTGACAGGCACGGTGACCGACTCGACCGGCGCCGTGCTCCCCGGCGTGACCGTGGCGGCCGTCAACGAGGCCACCGGCAACCGGTTCGAGGCGGTGACGGATGCCACCGGCATCTACCGCGTCCCGGTGCGCGTCGGCACCTACCAGATCACCTCGGACCTCCAGGGCTTCACGACGGTGACGCGATCGAACCTCCAGTTGCTCGTGGGCCAGACGGTGACGGTCAACCTGCAGATGGCCCTCTCGAGCGTGCAGGAAACGGTGACCGTCACCGCCGAAGCACCGCTCCTGAACGTGGCGACATCCAGCCTTGGCGGCAACGTCGATCCGCACCAGGTGCAGGAACTCCCGGTGCAGGGCCGCAACTGGATGGCGCTGGCGCTGCTGGCCCCGGGCAGCCGGACCTCGTCGACCAACGCGAACTCGCCCCTGCCTGACCGTAACGGCGGAGAAGTGCGCGAGTATCAGACCAATCTCGATGGCGTGCAGGTGACCAACAGTCTTGGCGGCGGCAGCCAGCCGAACTTCAGCCAGGAGATGATTCAGGAGTTTCAGTTCATCTCGAACCGCTTCGACGCGACGCAGGGGCGCTCGCAGGGCGTGCAGGTGAACGTCATCACGAAGTCGGGTACCAACCGCCTGACGGGCTCGTTCCGCGGCAACTTCCGCAGCGATCGCTTCAATGCGGAAGACCCCGTCATCGGACGGGTGCTGCCGTATTCGGATCAGCAGTATGCCGGGTCGGTCGGCGGCCCGATCATCCGCGATCGCCTCCATTACTTCGGCTTCTACGAATACGAGCGCGAGCCGCGCACCAGCGTCTGGAACACGCCGTATCCCGCCTTCAACATCTCGCTGAGCGGCAAGGTCACGAAGAACCTCACCGGCGCGCGGCTGGACTACCAGCTCTCGCCGCAGACCCGGTTGATGGCGAAGGCCAACCTGACCAAGACGTTCGAGCCGTTCGGCGCCGGCAGCAACAACAACCATCCGGCATCGACGCAGTCCACCGCCGAAACCCAGAACACGGCGCTCCTGCAGTTCACGCAAGTGCTGAGCAATCGCGCCCTGAACGAGGTGAAAGCGTCATGGGCCGGCTACATCTTCACCAATGAGAATCTCACGACCTGGTCGAAGCATTGGATGGCGGCCGGCGGCCCCTACGGCCCGGTCACCTCCGGTTCGCCGCGCATCCAGTTCACCGGCTTCAACATCACCGGCAACAACGGCTATCCGCGCCACCGCAGCCAGGATCTCTATTCGGTTCGTGACGACTTCACGTTCTCGTACAACGCCGGCGGCCGTCATGACCTGAAGGCCGGCGCGGAGTTCCTCCTCCATCACGAGATGAGCGCCAACTGCACCAACTGCATGGGCAATATCGACGCCCGCAACGGTCCCGCGCCGGCGAATATTCAGGCGCTGTTTCCCGATCCGTTCAACGTCGACACGTGGAACCTGGCCGGCATCTCGGCGAACACCAGGACGTACCGGCTCGGGGTTCACAAGGGCCGCCGCGACGACGTCGACCTGCCGTACTACGCGGGGTACGTGCAGGACGACTGGCATGCCTCCAACAAGCTGACGCTCAACCTCGGCGTGCGCTACGACCTGACGGTGAACTCTTTCGCCCAGTACGGCGAGTTCGAGCCGTTCATGAAGAAGGGGCGGCCCCAGGACGCCAACAACATCCAGCCGCGCCTCGGCTTCGCCTACCAGCTCACCGACAAGACGGTGCTGCGCGGTGGCGCCGGGAAGTACTACGCCGAGGTGATCACCCCGGTCGTGCTGTATGCGCTCGAGCCGGCGACGATTGCCGTCCTCGAGGTGGCCAACGACGGCCGGCCCGATTTCGCCGCCAACCCGTTCAACGGCCCGGCCCCGTCGTGGGAGCAGGCGCAGACGCGCTTCTGCAATGCGCCCGAGCAGGCCGCCAACTTCGCCGCCTGGCGCGCGCGCAATTTCGCCGGCGCGGCGCCCTGCACGCTGCGCGGAGCAGGTGAGATGGCGCCACCAGCCGACTACGCCCACGTGCCGCACACCTGGCAGGGGACCTTCGGCCTCCAGCGGCAGGTCGGAGGGATGATGGTGGTCGAGGCCGACTACGTCTATTCACGCGGCGCGGACGAGAAGTTCATTCAGGACAACGTGAACCTGAGCTTCTCCAACGCCAGCGGGATCGGCATCAACAATCCGTACGCGAATCGCGCGCTGTTGCCGTATCCGCAGTTCGGCATCGTCGCAATGACACCATTCACCGGCACCTCGGCGTATCACGCGCTGCAGACCGCGTTCACCAGGCGGATGAGCAACAACTGGCAGGCGTCGGCGACCTACTCCCTGGCAGGCCTGTGGAGCGCCGAAGGGCAGCCGTTCCAGGGCAACCCCGGCGCGGAGCCAGGCCCGGTGCCTTTCACGGTCTCTGAGGACCTCGGTGGTCCCACCGGGTGGACCTACGCGGTCAGCGATCAGCGTCACCGCATGGTGTTCAACGGAATCTGGCAGGTCGGCCGCGGCTTCCAGATCAGCGGCCTCCACTACCTCGGCGCGGGCAACCGCAGCGCGAGCAACCGCGGCGGTGACCTCCGCAACCTCGGCGCCGGCGGGGAAGCGCGCCTGCGCACGGATGGCACGATCGTGCCGAAGAACGCGTTCATCCAGCCGGCGCAGAACCGCACCGACGTGCGTTTCCAGCAGCGGATCCCGCTGCCCAACCGCATGGCAATCGACGCGATGGTCGAGGCGTTCAACGTGTTCAATCGTCCCAACTGGACGATTTCGACGCAGGAGAGCGCCGCGGATTACGGCAAGCGCGTGACCGGCCAGAACCGGACGATGCAGTTCGGCTTCAGGTTC
>CANIBQ010000202.1 GCA_947465645.1 Acidobacteriota bacterium
GTCCAGCACGTAGAGGGTGCCGACGAGCGCCGATCCGAGCGACGTCGCCAGGTTGATGCGCTGGGCCTCGCCCCCGGAGAGCGTGGACGACAGGCGATCGAGCGTCAGGGAGTCGAGGCCGACGTCCACCAGGAACGAGAGCCGGCGCCGGATTTCGCGGAGCACCTTGTCGGCGACCGCCGCGTCCTTCTCCGACAGCTGCAGGTCGGTGAAGAACTGCCTCGCCTCCCGTACCGTGAGCCCCGACGCACGGTCGATGGTGCGATCCCCGACGCGCACGTCGCGCGCTTCGCGCCGCAGGCGCGCGCCGCCGCAGTCGGGGCAGGTGAGATACCCGCGATAGCGGCTCAGGAACACCCGTACGTGCACCTTGTACTTCTTGCGCTCGAGCCAGCGGAAGAACCCGCGGACGCCGTCGAATTCCTCGTCCCCGTCGACGACGAATGTCCGTTCCTCGTCCGTGAGCTCCGACCAGGGGACGTCGAGCCGGACGCGGCCCTTGCGCGCGGCGCGCTTCAGGTCGGCAAGCTGGGTCCGGTAATGCGGCTTGGTCCACGGCTCGATGGCGCCCTCGTTGATCGACTTGGCGGCGTCTGGCACGACGAGCGCCATGTCGAGCTCGATGACGTTGCCGAACCCGTGACAGGTCGGACAGGCGCCGAACGGATTGTTGAACGAGAAGAGCCGCGGCTGCGGCGCTTCATACGCGATCGCGCACGTGCGACATTCAAACTTTTCGGAAAACAGGAGCCGCTGGGGCGGTTCGTCCAGCACGATCGCGAAGGCCGAGCCCCCGCCTTCGCGATACGACGTTTCGATCGAGTCGGTGAACCGGCTCCGCAGATCGCCTTCCACGCGGATGCGATCGACCACCACCTCGATGGTCGCCCGGCCGCGCAGCGTTTGTGGATCGACCTCGTCGAGCGCGACCGCCTGGTTCTCGATCAGCAGCCGCCCGAAACCGCGCCGGCGCAGCACATTCAGCGTTTCGACAATGGGATCGGCCAGCCGGTCCACGTGGGCCTCATCGGCGTTCTCGGTGGCGCTGTCGGCGACGCTCTCGGGTTCCACGGCGGGCAGCGCCACGACGGGCATCTCGTAGCCGATGAGCACGCGGCTGCCTTCCGGAAGCTCGCCGAGCCGCCTTGCCACGACTTCCGCCGTCTCGCGGGTGACCTCCACGCCGCACTGCCGGCAGAACGTGCGGCCAACGCGCGCGTACAGCAGCCGCATGTAGTCGTGGATTTCCGTCATCGTGCCGACGGTCGATCGCGGGTTGCGGACGCTGTTCTTCTGCCGGATGGCAATGGCCGGACAGATCCCTTCGATCTTGTCGACGTCGGGCTTTTCCATCCGCTCGAGGAACTGGCGCGCATAGGCCGACAGCGATTCGACGTACCGGCGCTGCCCCTCCGCGTAGATCGTGTCGAAGGCGAGCGACGACTTCCCCGACCCGCTGACGCCCGTGATGATCACCAGCTTGCCGGCGGGCAGCGTGACGTCGACGTTCTTCAGGTTGTGCGTGCGTGCGCCGCGGACGACAAGGGGTCTTCGATTCATGCGGGTCACGCTGCTGCCTTTTTGGGACAGCGCGTAAGTACACGATGTTACTACGGGCGCGACGCGGTACCATCGCTACAGGTGCCAGAATTCGGCCTCATCCTCACGCTTGCGACGAGTCTCGGAGCGGCGCTGATCTTTGGCTACATCACCCACCGCATCGGGCTGTCCCCGATCGTCGGCTATCTCCTGGCTGGTGTCGCGCTTGGACCGAACACGCCGGGCTTCATCGCCAATCCCGAACTGGCCGAACAGCTCGCCGAAGTGGGCGTGATCCTGCTGATGTTCGGCGTCGGACTCCAGCTTCATGTGGAAGAACTGCTCGCGGTGCGCCGTGTGGCCGTCCCGGGCGCTGCTGCGGGCATCGCGGCCGCGGCAATGCTGGGCGCGGCGGTTGCGGCCGCGAACGGCTTCAGCTGGGGGGCGGCCGCTGTCTTCGGTCTCACACTCTCGGTGGCCAGCACGGTGGTCCTGGTGCGCGTCCTCTCGGACCGGCATCAGCTGCATACGTCGAGCGGTCACATCGCCGTCGGGTGGCTCGTCGTCGAGGACATCATCACCGTCATCCTCATGGTGCTGCTGCCGACGATGGCGTCCGGGACGGCATCCTGGGCGGCGCTCGCGACGGCCTCGGCCCTGACGCTCGGAAAGGTGGGCGTCCTCGTCGCCCTCGCGATGGTCGTCGGGGTGCGGGCCGTGCCGAAGATCCTCGACCGCGTCGCCGCAACGCGATCACGCGAGCTCTTCACGCTCACGGTCCTGGCGCTCGCGCTCGGCATCGCGGCGCTCTCGGCGACCGTATTTGGCGTCTCTATGGCACTCGGCGCCTTTATCGCCGGGATGACCGTGGGGCGATCGGACTACAGCCTGCGCGCGGCCACGGATGCGTTGCCGATGCGCGACGCGTTTGCCGTGCTCTTTTTCGTGTCCATCGGGATGCTGCTGGACCCGCTGGCGCTGCTCGACGCCCCGTGGATGATGCTCGGCGCGCTGGCGGTCGTCATCATCGGCAAGCCGCTGGTGGCGGCGATCGTCCTGGCCCTCATGCGGTATCCGCTGCATACCATCCTGACGGTACCCTCGGCGCTCGCGCAGATCGGCGAGTTCTCCTTTATCCTGGCGGCGCTTGCGCGGGACCTCGGCGTCCTTCCGCAGATGGCCGTCAACATCATCGTGGCCGTCTCCATCGTCTCGATCGTCAGCAATCCGCTCGCGGCGAGAGCGATCCCGCCTGTCGAGCGATGGCTGGCGTCACGGAGATTGTTCCGGCGCGTCACCTCGGAGGTGTACCCCGAACGGGGCGCCGTGTCGTCAATCTCGCCGGAGGATCGTGCGGTGGTGATCGGGTACGGCCCCACGGGACGGACGGTGACGCGGCTGCTCAAGGACAACGGCATCGATCCGACGGTGATCGAGCTGAACATCGACACGGTGCGCGCGCTGCGCCAGGACGGCATCTCCGCCGTGTACGGCGACGCGCGCGATCCCGACACGCTCGTGACCGCCGGCGTCCGCCACGCCGCGAATCTGATCGTGAGCGGCGCCGACAGCGGCGCGGCGGAGACCATCCGCACCGCCCGCGAACTGAATCCGCACCTGCACGTCTTTGCGCGGGGCGCCTATCTGCGCGATGTGCCGCAGCTGCGGCAGGCGGGCGCGGACCAGGTCTTTTCCGGCGAGGGAGAGGTCGCGCTCGCCATGACGGAGGCGGTGTTGCGTCGGCTCGGCGCGACGGATGACCAGATCGACGGGGAGCGCCGGCGTCTCCACGGCGAACTGCACACGAGGTGAGAGTGCCTGGTGCTTCGTGCCAGGTGCTTGGTCCGTGCGCGGGGGTTGGTGCTTGGCCGGTGCTTGGCCGGTGCCTGGCGGCGCCTGGCGTGCGCGGTGGTTGGCGTCGGGGGTGCGGCCGAAGGACCAGCGGCCGATACCCACCAGGCACGAGGCACAAAGCACGAGGCACTGACACCGGCGGGTGCCTACGCTATACTCCCCCCCGAAGGCAGGAGGATTTTTGATGAAAGCACTGATGACGTTCGGCCTGGCCGCGATACTCGTGGCGGGTGTAATGACTCAGACTGCGGCGGCGCAGGGTGCGGCGGAGCTGAAGGTCGGCGACATGGCGCCTGACTTCACGCTGCAGGGCACCGACGGCAAGACACACAAGCTGTCCGACTACCGCGGCAAGCAGGCGGTCGTCGTGGCATGGTTCCCGCGCGCGTTCACGCAGGGCTGCACGATCGAGTGCAAGTCGCTGGCGGACAACGGCGACAAGATCAAGCGCTACAAC
>CANIBQ010000203.1 GCA_947465645.1 Acidobacteriota bacterium
GGGGGTCGATGCCTCGCGCTTCGGCGCGTTGGTCAGCGAGGAGCACACCGTCACCGACGTGCTGCGCGTCAAGGACGAGGATCCGGCCTCGACGCTGACGCTGCGCCGGAACGTCCGGTCCTTCTTCCAGGGCAACCGGTTTCTCCTCGAGCGGCTGGTTCGCCACGTCACCGCGCTCGTGCCGGACGGGCCGGTGGTCGATCTCTACGCGGGCGTGGGACTCTTCGGCCTGTCGATCGCCGCGGCGGGCGGCGGGGACGTGACGCTCGTCGAAGGCGATGGGGCCAGCGGCGCCGACCTGATCGCTAACGCGGAGCCGCTGATCGAACGGGTGCGCGTGCATCGCACGAGCGTCGAGGCCTTCCTCCACGGTGGGCCGCTTCGCGGTGAGGCCACCTTCATCGTCGATCCGCCGCGGACCGGGATGTCGAAGGAGGCGCTCGCCGGCATCATCCGGCACGCGCCGGCCAGGCTCGTCTACGTCTCCTGCGACGTGGCGACGCTGGCCCGCGACACGCGCGCGCTGCTCGACGCGGGCTACGCACTCGAGGCGTTGACGGGAATCGACCTGTTTCCCAACACCGCTCACGTGGAGAGCGTGATGGTGCTGAGCCGCGCTTAGCTCAGCTAGCGGGTGCTGGCTTTGATGAAGCCTTCGAAGAGCGGACGGAACTCTCCGGTCCGGTAGAAGTTTTCCGGGTGCCACTGCACCCCGAGGCAGAAGCGCCGCGACGGATCCTCGATCGCTTCGATCACACCGTCGGGCGCGGTGGCGCTCGCGACGAGCCCCTCGCCCAATTCCTTTACGGCCTGGTGGTGCCGGCTATTGACCGGGCAATCGTCGCCTTCTCCGATGCTGGTGCGCATCAGGCGCTCGAGGGCGCTTCCGGGCGTCATCCAGATGGGATGCGCGATGGCGAAACGCGGCTCCTTGATGTCATGTTCCACGCCGCCGGCGACCTCGTCGGGAATGTCCTGTACGAGCGTGCCGCCGCGCGCGACGTTCAAGACCTGGATCCCGCGGCAGATCGCGAAGAGGGGAAGGTCGGCGTCGATCGCGCGCCGCACCAGCTCGATCTCGTAGTCGTCGCGGCCGGCCTCCGCCGCGTCGAACGCCGGGTGCGCGGCCGCCCCGTAGATGGTGGGGAGCACGTCTCCGCCGCCCGTCAACAACAGGCCATCCACCGATCGGGCGACCTCCTCCGGCGTGTCCACCGACCAGTCGAGCACGCGCGGCTCGCCGCCGGCGCGCCGGACGGACTCTTCGTAGTCGTGAAGCTTGCTGCTCGGCGCGATAGCGATGATGGGCATTACATCCTTGGGGGCACGGTGACTCCCATCAGGTCGAGGGAGCGGGTGAGCTGGTCGCGGACGTAGATCACCGTGGCGGCTCGCCACCGCCGCACATCGTCGCGTTCCTCGTTGAGGATCGGAGAGCGGTGATAGAAGGCGTTGAACGCTTGCGCGAGCGAGAACGCATACTTCGCAAGCACCGAGAACTCGAGCGAGCGGATTACCTGCTCGACGACCTCGTCGAGCCGCGATGCCTCGAGCACCAGGGCCCAGAGCTCCTGGCTGCCGTTCTCGCCGGTCAGCTCGCCGGCAGGAATGTCCTTGAGGGAGGTGAGCAGGGCCGCCTCGTCCAGGCCGTAGCGCTGCTGCACCTTCTGGAAGATGTTGTTGGCGCGCACCACGGCGTATTGGATGTACGGACCGCTCTCACCCTCGAAGCTGAGCGCCTCTTCGAGATCGAAGGCGATCACCTTGCCCCGCGAAAACTTGATCAGGAAATAGCGGACCGCGGCGATGCCGATCATCTGCGCGATGCGCAGCCGCTCTTCGTCGCCCATCTCGGCGTTGCGGGCCGCCACCTGCTTGCCGGCGTTCTCGGTGAGCGTGTCGAGAAGATCGTCTGCCTTCACGCCGAGTCCCTTGCGGCCCGACACCTCGACGAACGGCCGCTTGGCGTCTTCCGAGTCGGGAGGCGGCGCGACGCCCAGCGTCCGCGCCGTCGCGTGCGACAGCGCCACCATCTCGTAGGAAAAGTGATGCGATCGCTCCGCGCCTTCGGGATGGCCCACCGCGACGAGCGCCTGCTTCAGGAGCTTCTGCAGGTACGACTGCCGCACGTCGATGACGTTGTAGACGTAGGCCGCGCCGCCGAACAGCGGATGGTCGTCCTCGCCGCCCGTGGAGCAGGTGGCCCACAACGGACCGCGCGGTCGCGCCGTGAACACGCGGTACTGGAAGTCCCGGCCAAGGAGGCCGAGCTTCCAGAACTGGTACGCGATGTCTTTGCCGACGTACGTGACCACGCCGTTGGAGCGGACGATGACTTTTTCGCGCTCTTCTTCTTCAGGCTCTGGGCTCTGGGCTTTAGGCTCCTGGTCCCCGTCCTCTTGAATAGGCATCACCCAGCAACCCGCAAGGCGACCCTCGGTCTGCAGGTAGACCGCGCCCTTGGCCTTCAGCACGTCGAACGCCTGCGCCCAGAACTTCAAGCGGAGGATGTCGCCCTCCCAGGTCAGCAGGTCGTAGTCGACGTTCATCCGCGCCATCGTCTTCAGGTGGCAGCCGACGATGCGGTCGGCGATGAAGGCGGCAATGTCGGCGTTGTCGTTGCCACCGTGCTCGATGTCGTGGAGCGTCTGGTTGCGGTGGGCCTGCCGTTCCTTGTCTCCCGCGTACCACTCCGTGACGCGCGCGTAGAGGTCCCAGCAGTAATAGTCGAACCGCGTCGAGTCGGCGATCTCGCGGATCTCGTCGAGTGTCTTCCCCTCGAGCACGCGGAAGCCGACGACCACGTCGGCGACCTGCACGCCGGTGTCGTCGATGTAGTTCTGCACTTCCACCGGGATGCCGCGGAACCGCAGCACGCGCACCAGCGTGTCGCCGAGCGCGGAGTTGCGCAGGTGGCCGATGTGCGCCGCCTTGTTCGGATTGATGGCCGTGTGCTCGACGATCGCCTTGCCGGCCGATCGTGGCGGGTCCGACAGGATCGGCGCTGCCGCCAGGCGCTCGAGCAGGAATGGCCTGCGGTCGAGGAAGAAGTTCAGGTAGCCGTTCGGCGCGGCCGCCACGCGTACGACCCCATCGACGGTGCCGAACGCTCCGGCAATCTCCTGGGCGATCGCGCGAGGCGCCTTTCGCAGCCGGCGGGCCAGTTCGAAGGCGAGGGGTGTGCCGAGGTCGCCGAGGTCACGATTCGGCGGGTAGTCGAGCACGACGGGCGGGGCGTCGGCCGGCTCGAGCGAGTACAGCGAGGTCAGGAGGTGCGCGACATGCGCGCGCAGGCGGTCGTGGACGGGCAGGATCATTTAAGGTACGATTTTTTCCGTTCGAGCCCGCTCGTAGTCGGCCGGCGTGTTGACGTTCAGGAGCAGGCGGCCATCCGGGTCGAACGGCGCCAGCTCATCGGGGCCCAGTTCGCGGACGTCGAGGCCCGCGAGCGCGTCACCGACTCGTAACTCGCCGCGATCGATCCTGGCTTTCAGGCGTGCGGCAATCCGGCGGTCGTATGACGCGCACAGCGGGTGGCGTCCGCGCTCGTCACGTGGCAATGCGGCGTCCACGCCTTTGCCGCGCTGGGCCAGACGGGCGAGAAAGGACGCCGTCAGAAACGGCATGTCGCAGGCTATCACCAGTACTTGTTCCGTTGGCGCTGCGACCAGCGCCGTATACAGACCGCCGAGTGCCCCAGCCCCCGCAATGCGATCCGTCACCACTGTCGTATCCGCGGCCGCGGTTCCGGCTGTCTCGCCCGCGACGATGAGGATGTGCGGGGTCAGTTCGCGAAGCAGGGACAACTGCCGGTCGAGGATCGACA
>CANIBQ010000204.1 GCA_947465645.1 Acidobacteriota bacterium
CGCCGGTCCGCGACCAGCGTGAACGAGTGACCGCGCCGCGCCAGCGCGCGGATCGCGAACTCGAAGTTGCGCAGGAAGCCGAAATGGCTGGTGACGAAGAGTATTTTCAATAGGTAGCTGCGGAGCTTCAGCTCCGCCCCTTACATCTGGTCGATCGACGCGGCTTCGGCGCGGCCGAAGTACCAGAGGCCGCCGACGAACGTAGCGGCGATGACGGCCGTCGAGGCAAGGAGCGGCCCGCCGTAGAACCCGCCGATACCGAGGGTCGCCCACTTGAACGTCTCGACGATCGGCGCCATCGGATTGACGTACATGATCCACCAGTACTGGGGCGGGATCTGCGACATCGGGTAGATGATCGGCGTCGCATACGACCAGAAGCGGGTGATGTAGCGCAGCGTCATCCGGACGTCGGGAAAGCGTGACTGCCAGACACTGGTGAAGAGGCCCAGGGCGATCGAAAACATGACCGCCAGCAGCACGACATAGACGGCGGCGAACAGCCGGAATGAGAACAGGAGGTGGAAGACGCCGCTCTTGACGAAGTAGTAGATGGCAACGCCCAGCAGCAGGCCGAGGTAGATCCCGAAGTTCACCAGCGCGGGCATGATCGACGCGAACGGGACAATCAAGCGCGGGAAATAGACCTTCTTGAGGAGGTTCTTCGACTGGTCAAAGCTCCGGGTGACAAACAGCAACCCGCGCTCAAACAGCATCCAGGTCACCATTCCCGCCAGGAAGAACAGGAAATACGGGATGCCATCGGAGCCGACCTTCAGGAGCGAACCGAAGATGAAGGCGCTGATTGCAATCGGCAGCAGCGGCCGCGCAAACAGCCAGAAGATGCCGAGCGTCGTCCCTTCGTACATCCCCTTGACGTAGCGGATGGAGAAGTAGGCCAGCACCCGGCGATAGCGCCAGATCTCCAGGACCCGTTCGCGCACACCGGTGTGGCTCGGATCGATGACCCATTTCTCGTGCTCGGAACGGTCCGGACCCGGACGCGCGACCAGGCCGAGGCTGCGCCTCAGTTCAAGCAGCATTGTCGACTTTCTGGACCGACCATTCGAGGCGCGGTGAAATCAAGCCCTCCCGGTGCGACCGGGCGACTTTGGCCTCGTCTGACGAATACGCCATGAACGACAGCGCGCTGTAGTTGACGAGGATGTACTCCTTGCCGTCGCGGTGAATCACGAGTGTCACGCCCGCCTTGTAGTTCATGTCCGAGAGAAAGTTCGGCGGTACCTTCATGAACGCGTCGTAGACGCCGGCGACCTCCAGCTCGCGCGGCTCGGGATCCATCGCCCGGAACAGGAGCTGCTTGCGGGCGTGCAGGTCGGCGGCGCACTGCACCTGCAGGCGTCCGCGATGGGTGCGGAAGCGGATGCGCAGGAAGAACGGCTCGTTGACGGCAGGCGCCCCGACCTCCTTGCCCGCCGCGGAGACCAGCCGCACGGAGAGGATCTCACCGTAGCGGTTTCCCGTCCGTCCCTTCTCCGACATCGGCGTATCGGCGCGCTCCCAGCTCGCGTTCTGATACTCGGTGACGACCTCCTCCGGGTCGCCGTCCTTCACCACCTTGCCCTTGTCCATCCAGACAACGCGATTGCAGACGCGCATCACCGCGTCCATGTCGTGCGACACGAACAACACGGTCAGCCCCTCGCGTCCCATCTCCTCGACGCGCTGGAGGCAACGCTCCTGGAAGGCGATGTCACCGACGGCGAGAATCTCGTCGGCGAGGAGGATCCGCGGCTGCATGTTGACGGCGACCGAGAAGGCGAGGCGCAGGTACATGCCGCTCGAGTAGTACTTCAGCGGCTGATCGAGGAACTCGCCCATCTCGGCGAACTCGACGATCTGGTCGAAGCGCTTCAACGCCTCGGCGCTCGGGAAGCCGTTGAGCGCGGCGTTCATCAGCACGTTCTCGAGGGCCGGCATCTCCGCGTTGAAGCCAGCGCCGAGCTCGAGGAGCGAAACGACCCGGCCGACGCCCACCACCCGCCCTTCGGTCGGCGCCGTCACGCGCGCGATCGTTTTCAAAAGCGTCGTCTTGCCGGCGCCGTTGGCGCCGATGACGCCGAGAATCGTGCCGGGCGCCACCTGTAGCGAGACGTTCCGCAGCGCCCAGAACTCGCGCGTGTTCGACACCGGCTCCGCCGCTGGATCGCGGCGGCCAATCAGCCGCCGGCCAAAACGCCGTACCCGCTCCCCGCGCGAGACGGCCGGAGCCGCGACGGCATCGGCGGCCGGCCGGGACACCATGTAGCGCTTGCCCAGATTATCGATCGTGAGGTTATTCATGTCGTGCCTGTCGCGCCGAACGGGTGTCGGACGCGGTAGAGAATCCGAACCACCGTGCGGCGGGTGCCCTTTCGCACCGCCTTCAACCCCGGGGCGAGCGCCCGCCACCGGCGCCGTGTGAATGTGCGAATCGACTTGCCCGCCTCTGCAGCCAGGCGAGCGGTCTCACTGCCTGCCCGCACAGCCAGGAACCGGAGCCGGTACGGCGCCGCCCACAGCTGCACGATGAGCCAGAGGGCCGGCCGGCCGGCGTAGACCCACCACGGGCGCCGATCGGGCATGCCAGCTACGAGCCAGGCGAGCGGATGCAGCACCGCACGCAGCACCCGCCGCGGCAGCGTGTCGCCAGCCCATCGCCGCAGCGGGATCGTGCCAAGCCCTTCGATCGCGGCAGCCAGGCGCGGCGTCGCCGCCTGATCGATGCCGAACGGGCGGACGAACGACTCGACGAAGCGGCGGCTGCGCTCGGCCTGAGCGCTGCCGTCGCGCAGGATGGCGCCGAGCTGCGCCGCATGTTCGTCAAAATCACGCGCGACTTCGAGCAGGCTCCCGGCGAGATGCTGAAAATGCAGCGTCCCGGCCTGGGAGTGCGCGAAGTCCGGTGTCTGCACGGTGCAGACGACGCGGCCGACGATTGCCGCCTCGATCTGGGCGCTCGTGTTCACGCCGACGACGGCGCCGCTGTAGTACATCGAGTCGAAGAAATCGAACTTGAACTCCGGCGAGAACATGTCGACGCCCGGCGGCGGCCAGACCGCCGTGTGCGCCCACGCCTCGAGGTCGATGCCGCCCCACTGCCTGGCGTTGCTCGGGTGCGGACGGATCAGGACGTTCGCCCCCGCAACATCCGGATCGCTCGACCCTCGCAGCGAGGTCAGCCACCGCAGCCCGAACTCGGCTTCGTTTGGCGCGATGAACGACGACGAGCCGAGGTAGAGGATGATCGGCCGCCCGGGATCGAGGCGCATGTCGCGGCAGAACTCGGCGCGGCTGCGGCTTGGCTGCCACGAGAACCAGTGATCGAAGATCTGGGCGCCGGTCACGACCACGCGCTCGCGCGGTACCCGGTGCAGCGCCACCGCTTCCTCGACCTGGGGGGCGTTCCAGACGAACACCCGGTCCGGCGAGACGCGGATCGATCCCTTGTTGGTGAGGTTGTCCCAGCTCGCCACGCACAGCGCGCTCGGAATGCCCAGCGCGCGCGCGGCTTCGATGTAGTCGACCTGAATCGATCCCGGCTCGACCAGCGGCGTGACGAGCATCGCGTCCGGCGCCTGCTCCTTCAGGAACGTGGTGACGGCCTCGCTCAACGGGAAGACGTCTTCCAGCGCGCACAGCGCGGTGGTAACGCCGCGCGCCGGGCCGCTGCCGAGCCGATCCAGCAGCCCGAGGAATGGCCGGTACGTCTGCGGCACCACCCGCAGCGCGCGTGTCCGCAGCGCCGGCGCGTCGCGATAGTGCGGGTCGATGTAGCGGGCGTAGTCGA
>CANIBQ010000205.1 GCA_947465645.1 Acidobacteriota bacterium
CTCGACGACGAAGGAATTCCTCATCCGGTTCGGACTGAACGATCTGACCGACCTGCCGAAGGTCGAGGACATGGCGGAGGCGCTCGGGTTCGAGCCGCCGGCGGGGCTGACGGAAATCACTCCGCGCGAGGAGATGCTGCCGCTCGAGGCCGACGGGGCGCCGCCGACTTCCGAAGCGCCTTGACCTCGTCGTCGCGAAGCTCGCGCCAGTGGCCCAGCTTCAGCCGGCGATCCTGAATCGGTCCGATCCGGGTGCGGCGCAATTCGCGCACCGGATGGCCGACGGCCTCGCACATCCGCCGCACCTGGCGGTTGCGCCCCTCCCGAATCGTCATCAGCAGCACGCCATCGCGATCCCGGCGTCCTTTGTTGATCACCGACACATCGGCGGGCAGCGTGCGGCGTCCGTCGAGTGGAATGCCTGTGCGCAGGCGGATGAGGGCATCGTCATCCGGCATGCCCGCGACCTTCACCTCGTACGTGCGATCGACGCCGTGCCGTGGGTGGGTGAGCGTCGCGGCCAGATCGCCATCGTTGGTCAGGAGCAGCAGTCCTTCGGTGTCGTAGTCGAGCCGGCCCACCGGGTACACGTATTCGCCTACACCACGCAGCAATTCGACGACGGTCCGCCGGCGCTGCGGATCGGATCTCGTGCTGACGACGCCTGAGGGCTTGTTGAGCAGGATGTACCGGGTGCGCTCCGCAGCCTTGATGCGCCGGCCATCCACGCGGATGTCGTCGGCGCCGAGGTCCGCCTTGGTACCCATCGCGGTGACCGTTGCGCCGTTCACGGAGACACGGCCGTCCGCGATCAGTTGTTCAGCCGCGCGCCTGGATGCGATGCCCGCCTGCGAAAGAATCTTTTGGAGACGAACGTTCACGTCCGAACCTGAACACGAACCGGGCAGTGAGAAGCCTGAAGAGTGAACATCATCTCTTGAGGATATCCGCCCAGAACGACACCATCTCCCAGCTTTCCGCCGTCGCGGCCGATCGATCGAGCTCGGCGTGCGTGATGATGCGGCTGAGGAGCAGGCGCACATTGCCGCCGCGTTCGCGCAGGTTGTTGGCGAGAACGACCGACTCGGCCGCTGGGATCACGGTGTCTTCGTCGCCGTGCAGCAGGAACACCGGCGCGGCCGGAACGTCAGGCGCGCGCTCGGGTGAGGCAGCCGGATCGGCTTCGAGCGCGATATGCGGCGCGAGCAGGGGACCCATTTCCTTGACGTTCCGTTCGTTCACCCATTTCAGATAGGTCCTCGACGGCTCCGGGAGCGGCGCCTCCATCTGGCGCGCCGTCGCGAACATCGCATTCGCCTGATCCATATTGACCATCGTCAATTGCGACGCCAGCAGGAAGGTCCGGATGCCGTCGCGAAGCGCCGGCACCTGATCCGCCGGCACGACGCGGTCGGCGCCGGCGTACAGAATGACGGCCACGCCGTAGTCGTGGGGTGGGATTGTTTTCAGGCCCGGGGCCTGCGCGGCCTCACCGGTGGCCAGGTATCGCAACACACGCCCCAGGTCTCCATGCCCGCCGAAGGACACGACGTACGCGACCCGGTCGCGAATCGAGGGCCGGCCCGCGGCCACCAGCGACAGTCCGCCGGCGAAACTGATGCCGACCATGCCGATGCGGCCGTCCGGCGCGAGCGCCGGCTGTTTCGCCATCCAGCCGACGGCGTCCTCGATGACGTCGGCAGACCGCGCGGTGATCTGATAGCCCATCAGATCGGGCAGCGCCATGGCCATCACGGCGATCCCGCTGCCGGCGAGGTCGCGCGCCAGCGCCGTCAGCCGCGGCTCGTCAATGCCCATGGAGTGCATGCCAGGCACGAGCAGCACCGTCCGGCGAATGGTCCCCTCGGGGTAGTAGAACTGCGCCGAGACGTCGCCCTGGCGCGTCGGGACGCTATGGCGGCTCTGCACGGTCACGGTTCGCGCCGCCGCATCTGCCAGTGCTTCCATCCGGCCGCCGACATTCCCGACCCGCGCGAAGAGCGATGCGGCGCGCACGTACGGTGTGGCCGCATACGTCACTGCGGCAAGCAGCGCGATGACGATGGCGACGGGAATCCAGCGGCGGGTGTGCATCGAAGGCGCATGTTAGCATTTGGAATTCGTGAGGAAATTGGTGATTGCGATCGACGGTCCGTCAGGCGCCGGCAAGGGGACGGTCGCGCGCACGTTGTCGGAGCACCTCGGGTACCGGCACATCGACACCGGTGCGATGTATCGCGCGGTGGCATGGAAGGCCGGCCACGAGGCGCTGTCGCTCGACGACGAGCCCGCAGTGGCGGCGCTCGCGGCGCGCGCGAAGCTCATCGTCGAAGGTGGCGTCGTCTCGATTGACGGGCACGACGTGACGCGCACGATCCGGACGCCGGAGATCGACAAAGCCGCCGCGGCGGTCGCGCGGCTGCCCAGCGTGCGTGAGGTGCTCGTCCGGCGCCAGCGCGACGAAGGCCGTGACGGCGGCGTGGTCATGGAGGGACGCGATATCGGCACCGTCGTGTTTCCCGATGCCGATGTGAAGGTGTATCTGGACGCGTCGCAGGAAGAGCGGGCGCGCCGCCGCGCCAACGATCCGGCGCACACGGGAAGCCGCGTCGGACAGGCGGCGGTGGCGGAAGCGATTCAGGCGCGCGACAAATCAGATACCACGCGCGCCGTCTCGCCGCTGACGCTCGCGCCGGACGCGGTCCACATCGATACGACGAACCTGCCGATTCCCGCCGTCGTGGAGCGCGTCCTGGCGCTGGTGAAAGAGAAGGTCTCTAGAGACTAGAGACTATTTTTTATCCCTGTAGTCCTCTGCGGACGCCGGATCGAGCTCCCAGCGGTTCCGGTCCCGGTCGCTGATCTTCTTCTCACCCTTCAGTTCCTCGTTGTCCTCGTACTGGACGCCAAGCGCCTTGCCGATGTCGTCCACGATGTCCATGTCGGGCGTCGGGTTGTCGCCCCCTGGCGCCTCGTCGCCAACCGTGGCGGCCGACTCCCAGTCGGCGTCGATGTCGCCGCCGGTGATGGCCGGGCTCTCGGTGTGTTCGACAAACCGTTCGTGAAGTTCACGGCGGCCCGATCGCGCGGATGATGCCGTGCGGTTCAGGTCCAGGGAGGACGGCGGGGTCGGAACGATGTCCATGTCGTCGTCGCGAACGGTCCTCCGCTCGCGATTCAACGCAGGGACCTTACCCCTCGCGATCGCTCGGGAGGCCGGAGCAGGCCGGCGCGTGACCGCTTTCGCGACCGTCGCCTTTCGCGCCACCGGTTTCTTCCTGGCAACCACCGTCTTCCTGGCAACGACCTTCTTCCTGGCAACCGCCTTCTTCCGGGCAACCACCCTCTTCCGGCCGGATCTGGTGGCCTTACCCCTCGGCTTTACTCGGGGCGGGCGGGCGGTCTTTCTAACGGGCTTTCGGGCTTTCCTGGCGGCTACCGGGCGGCGCCGGGCAGCGGGTTTTTTCGCGGTTTTCTTCGCGGCTTTCTTCCGTCCTGTGGCGCGTGACGCCTTCCGTTTAGCCATCGCGATTTCCTGCTTTCCGCAAGTCCTTGTTACCTTGACAGTTACCGATAAGTGACGTAATGTCTATGTCTTATCGGCGAATGGCACGTGCTCGCAGGGGGACCATCACGCGGTCCACACCCAGCAACTCAGCGACCCAGTAACCCAGCGACCCATTCAAAGCCGTTATAGCGCGGGGGGCCGGTCCCCGCAACAGAAACCGGCCGCCCGAGCCCGCAAGTGCGGGCAGGGACATTCAGGAGGACGCGCACGGC
>CANIBQ010000206.1 GCA_947465645.1 Acidobacteriota bacterium
ACTCCTGGTCGAAGAACTTCAGCGCCATAGCGCCGTGCGTCGCCGCGCCGCCGGCTCTCAGCGCCGCCGCCAGCAGCGCCGCCTCGGCGACTTCCTCGCGCGTCGCCCCCGCGGTTCGCGCCGCCTTCGCATGGACTTCGAGACAGTACGGGCACTGCGTCGTGCACGCCACCGCCAGCGCGATCAGCTCGCGATACTTCCGTGGAATCGCGCCGTCTTCGCGGCCGACGATCTTGTCGAGGCCGGCCCACGCGGCGAATTCAGTCGGCGCCAGCTGCTTCAGATCCCTGAGCCGCTTGAGATCCGCAGCATCGTGATAGTGCTCGCTCATCCGTTACCCTCCACCGTTCAGGATAGATGATCCGCGGCCACCTTGGGGCCGCTCGCGGCGCAGGCGATGCGCGAGCCCGTGGGTGCGCGGTACCTCTCGTGGGAGAAGCGCCTACTTCCCGAGCAGTCTCGGCCGGCTGCCGGCCTGCTCGAAGCCGTAGCCGTCCGCCGGGCGCTCGAGCCTGTGGATGTAGAGGATGCGCGGCTGCGTGTGGCCTGGCATGCCGGAGACGACCAGGCGATCCCCGGGCTTCAGCGTGTCCTTCGTCATGCCGATGTCAGACATCTCGTGCCGGTTGTCCATCTCGAGGCGCCACTGCTGCACGGCGCCGCGTCGGTCCTTCACATCCAGCGCGACCCACGGATGCGGGTTGACGAATTGAAACTGGCCGACGATGCCATCGACGGTGGCCTGGCGGGAGCCGTCGTAGTCCGTAAGTGAGTGGTGCGCGCCGGCGGCGGTCCCGGCGATCCAGGTTCCCGCGGTGAGCGCGAGCAGCCAGCGGATCATCGGGCAATTCTATTAGAATTCAGCCGCGTCTATTCTCTTCGTCGTCTGTCTGGAGGTGTGGTCGATGGCAGTGCGGATACGTCGGTGGCTTGGGATACTCGGACTCGTGGCCGTCGGGTTGCTGGCTGGGGTGTCCGTGTACGTGGCGCTCACGTGGGACCGCGTCCACGACGCGCCGCTCGCCGAGGTGCACGTCAGCACCGACCCGGCGGCGCTGGCGCGGGGTGAATACCTGGTCTACGGGCCGGCACACTGCGTCGAGTGCCACGGGCCACTTGAGGATTCGCTGCAGCGTCTCTCGGAAGGCGAGTTGGTGCCGCTTTCTGGCGGTCTCCGGATTCCACTCGGCCCGCTTGGCGCAATCTACTCCGCCAACCTGACGCCCGATCCCGAGACCGGCATCGGACGCTATTCCGACGCGCAGATCGCGCGCATGATGCGGTGGTCGGTTCGGCCCAACGGCCGCTCGACGCTCGAACCGATGATGCCTTTCGGCGACATGAGCCAGGACGATCTCGACGCGATCGTTTCGTTTCTGCGCGCCCAGAAGCCGGTCAGGAACGCTGTTCCCGAAAATGAGTGGACGCTGATGGGTAAGGTGGTGAAGAGCCTCGCACCCACGTTCAAGCCACGCGTCGCGATTCACCCGGCCGCTGCCGCGCCCCGGCAGGCGGCGACGAAGGAGCGGGGCGAATACCTGGCACGTTACGTCACCAACTGCGTGGGCTGTCATACTCCGCGCGACCAGATGACGTTTGTCGCCACCGGACCGGAGTTTTCGGGCGGGATGGAGATGGAGCCGATGCCTTTTCCCGGCGCAGACCCGTCCATCTGGTACAGGACGCCCAACCTCACGCCGCAGAAGGGGAGCAGCCTGATGAACTTTCCTGACCGCGAGACCTTTGTCGCGCGGTTCCAGCGCGGCGGCCGCCAGCAGGCGGGATCGGTCATGCCGTGGGAAGCGTTCGCGCGGATGACCACCGAGGATCTGGGGGCCATCTACGAATACCTGCACAGCCTGCGGCCGGAGGATGGACCCACGGGCGACGCCGCGTTCAAGAAGGCAGAGTAAGAAAGTGGAAGGATTCACCATGCCGCAGCTTCTCGTGTTGCTCGCGTTCGTTGCCGTCGTGTTGCCCGCCACGGGGATGCCTGCCGCGGATCTGGCGCCAACCGGCGTCCTGCGCGCGTCGTTCATCGCATCCAATCCGGTTCAGGGGCGCGTGGACGCACGGACGGGCGAGGTCGCCGGGCCGGTCGCCGACCTGACACGCGAGCTCGCACGCCGGCTCGGCGTGCCGTACTTCATCACGCCGCTGCCCGATGCCGGGGCTGTCCTCGCCAGCGTGAAGGAGCATTCGGTGGACATCGGCTTCCTCGCCTACGAGGCGGCGCGCGCGACGCAGGTCGATTACACCGCGCCGTACACGCTCTCATCCAGTGCCTATGCCGTGCGCGCGGACTCCCCGCTGCGGACCATGGCCGATGTCGATCGGGCGGGCATGACGATCGGCGCGGCCAGGGGGGCGAGTCAGCAAATTTACGTGAGCGCCAACGTGAAGAACGCGCGTGTCGAGGTGATGGACCAGGTGCCGCCCCATGATGTGCTCGCCGCGATGCTGGTGTCCGGCGAGTTGGACGCCTTTGCGGCAAACCGGACGCGGATGCAGGAACTGGCCCGCACCTCGCCGAAGGTGCGCGTGCTTGCCGAGAACTTCCTCGAGATCGGTCAGGCGATGGTCGTGGACAAGGGCGGGGCGTCGAAGGTCGATGAATTGAACCGTTTTCTTGCTGACATCCGGATGTCGGGTTTCATCAGGGCTTCAATCGACCGCGCCGGTCTGCCCGGCGTGGAGGTGGCGCCAGCGCCCCGGTAGGGCGCCCGATACGGCTGGGCGCGCTTCTTGGTTCTACCTCTCGAGTCTGAGCTCGAGGGGTGGAAAATGCGTTTGAAGATTACACGCGCTATCGCGGGCAGCATCGAAGGCACACAACTAAGCCACTTCGTGGTCGGGTGTGTGTACGACGTTGCTTCCTCAGTGGCGGCATTCCTGGTTTCCGTGGGCGCCGCCGAACCGGTTCACAGTTGAGGTCCCTTCAAGAATTACTGCATTTCTACTCCGCTAACCCCTGACCCCTGACCCCCTCCCCCTGACATCCCGTCCATTAAGTACGGTGTGTTGATTGCAATTCCATCCCTGATAGATGGCAAGGAGACCCCACCTGTGACCGACGGCGAACGCAGGTCAAGAAACCGCAAGTCGGACGAGCTCATCAAAGCATTCGACCGTGAGCGAGACCAGGCCCGGGAGTTGAGCCGCCGCCACGAGGAAGGCGTCCGAAGCTCGCACGCCGGCGACCGCCAGGTGCTCATCGAGCGCCGCCGCTTCCCCCGCTAGGGATCCCACTCCCCACAGACGCGCCCGGCTGCCAACCTCGGCAGGCCTGATACCATTGAGTCATGCAGGTAGGACTCATTGGATGGCGTGGCATGGTCGGCTCCGTGCTCGTGCAGCGGATGCGCGAGGAGCGCGACTTCGATCTCATCGACCCGATTTTCTTTTCCACATCGCAAACCGGGACGCCGGCGCCCGCTATTGGTAAGTCCGCCCCCGCTGTCAAAGACGCCAAAGACCTGAAGGCGCTGTC
>CANIBQ010000207.1 GCA_947465645.1 Acidobacteriota bacterium
CGCATCATCGCCTACCGCTCGCCGGGCGGCTTCGGCGTGCGGCTCGATGGCGGCATGGGCTACGCGGGCGCCGTCATCACGCCGTTCTACGACTCGCTGCTCGTGAAGAGCATCACCAGCGGCCAGACCTACGACATGGCGATGCGCCGCGCGCACCGCACGCTGAGCGAATTCCGCATCCGCGGGGTGAAGACCAATATCCCGTTTCTCGAAAACGTGATCGCGCACGCGCAGTTCCGCGCCGGCCAGGCCACGACCACGCTCATCGACACAACGCCCGAGCTGTTCACCTTCACGCCGCGCCGCGATCGCGCGACGAAGCTGCTCACCTTCGTCGGCAACGTCATCGTCAACGGCAACCCGCACGCCAAGGGATACCGGCCCGACAAAGCGTTCCCCGTCGCGCCGATTCCGACATGGGATCGCACCGTCGCGCCCGCGCCCGGCACGCGCCAGAAGCTGCTCGAACTCGGCCCGAAGCAATTCGCCGAGTGGACGACGAAGCAAACACGCCTGCTCATCACCGACACCACGTGGCGCGACGCCCACCAGTCGCTCATGGCCACGCGCGTGCGCAGCTACGACATGCTCGCCTGCGCCGATGCACTCGCGCACCGCGCGCCCAACCTCTTCTCGCTGGAGATGTGGGGTGGCGCGACGTTTGACACCGCGATGCGTTTCCTCAGCGAGGATCCGTGGGAGCGCCTCCGCCAGCTCCGCGCGCGTGTGCCCAACATCTGTTTCCAGATGCTGTTTCGCGGCGCCAACGCTGTCGGCTACACCAACTATCCCGACACGGTCGTCGCCGGCTTCGTGAAGCACGCGGCGGCGAGCGGCATGGATATTTTCCGCGTCTTCGACTCGCTCAATTACCTGCCGAACCTCCGCGTCGCGATGGAGGCCGTCAACGAGACGCACGGCGTCTGCGAGGCCGCGCTCTGCTACACGGGCGACATCCTCGACGAGCGCCGCGACAAGTTCTCCCTGAAATACTACGTGCGCGTCGCCAAGGAACTTGAGCGTATGGGCGCGCACTTCCTCGCGATCAAGGACATGGCCGGCCTGTGCCGCCCCTACGCCGCCGCCAAGCTCGTGAAGGCGCTGAAGGAAGAGATCGGGCTCCCGATCCATTTCCACACGCACGACACGAGCGGCATCGCCGCCGCCAGCGTGCTCCGCGCCGCCGATGCGGGCGTTGATGTGGTGGACCTCGCGTTGGCGTCGATGAGTGGAAGCACCTCGCAGCCGAATTGCAACTCCATCGTCGCGGCGTTGCAGCACACCCCGCGCGACACGCAGCTCGATCTCCCCGCGCTCAACGAGTGTTCCGACTACTGGGAGACCGTGCGCGAGTATTACCGGCCCTTCGACACCGCGCCGAAGAGCGGCTCCGCCGAGGTCTATCTCCACGAGATGCCCGGCGGCCAATACACCAACCTCAAGGAGCAGGCCGCGGCGATGGGCGTCGCCCAGCGCTGGCCCGAGATCGCGCGCACCTACGCCGAGGTGAACCAGCTCTTCGGCGACATCGTGAAGGTCACGCCGTCGTCCAAGGTCGTCGGCGACATGGCGCTCTTCCTCTTCAGCAAAGGCATCAAGCCCGCTGATGTGGTGAACCTCGAGCCCGGATCGATGGCCTATCCCGAGAGCGTGATCGACATGATGATGGGCGGCCTCGGCTGGCCCGACGGCGGCTGGCCGGAGCGCGTGTCGCTCGTCGTCCTCGGCGAGACACGCCATGCCGCCGCCCGCGCGAAATACACGTCCGAGGTAGAGCCCGATCTCCGCAGCGGGCCTGGGGGGAAGGCCGCGACATCGAAACCCGCAGGCAGCTCGCTCGCGAGCGCTCCGGCACGTGCGCCCATCGACCTCGAGAAGATCCGCGCCGAACTCGCCGACCAACTCAAGCGCCCCGCCACGGACGACGACGTGTACTCGCACCTGATGTATCCGCAGGTGTTCGCCGACTACGCGAAACACGCCGCGGCCTACAGCGATGTGAGCGTGCTGCCGACGACGGCGTTTTTCTACGGCCTCAAGCCCGGCGAGGAAATCTCCGTCAACATCGAGGAGGGCAAGGTCCTCATCATCCGCCTCATCTCCGTCGGCGAGCCCGACAAGGAAGCCCGCCGCGCGATCAGCTACGAGCTCAACGGCATCGGCCGCGAGACCACCATCCGTGACAAGAGCATCGCGCCAAAAACCAAGGCGCGCGCGAAAGCCGACCTCGCCGACCCCACGCAAGTCGCCGCCCCCATCCCCGGCCTCATCGCCACGCTCCAGGTGAGCGTCGGCACCAAGGTCAAGAAGGGCGACAAGCTCCTCATGATGGAAGCGATGAAGATGCAGAATACCGTTTACGCCCCGTGCGATGGTGTGGTCACCGAACTGCATGTCACCCTCGCCGATACCGTGGAGGCGAAGGATCTGCTGATTAGGATTCGGGCGTCTGGATGATGTCTCGGCTCGATCGTGAAACCACCCGCGGGTGGTGGGAGTGGCGCCGTGACGACTTCGACATGTTCATTCGCTTTAGGTCCGATACCGCGAAGCGTGTTCGGGGGATGTGCACTTCTGAATGCGTCCTGACCGAGACACGGAGTGGTGACAGCACCGTCTGATATCGTTTGTCGCAAGCATTTGCATCCCTATTCCACTGGTGATGCGGGAGAAGTCATGATCAGGTCTCTGTGTGTTGGTCTCGTTGGCATTGGTCTATTAGCAAGTCTCCTGAGTGGCATCCATCCCAGGCGGGAAGGGACGTTGCTGGCGCAATCATCTGCGCGCTACACGCCTCCGCGGACGCGGGACGGAAAGCCCGACATTCAGGGGATCTGGCAGGTGATGAACGCAGCGGACGTCAACATCCAGGACCATCCCGCCGGACCGGACGGCCGGGCGGGCCACGGGGTGGTGGTGGGCAACGAGATCCCCTATCAGGCCTGGGCCCTCACGAAGAAGCAGGAGAACTACGAGAAACGGCTTGAACTGGATCCGGTCAGGAACTGCTTCATGCCGGGTGTGCCGCGGGGGATGTATATGCCGTTCCCCTTCCAGATCGTGCAGGCGCCGGGCCATGTGGCCGTTCTCCACGAATATGTCCACGCGCAACGGCGCATCTATACCAACGGCACGGCACATCAGTCCGATGTCGAGTTCTGGATGGGCGACTCTCGCGGCCGGTGGGAAGGCGACACGCTCGTCGTGGACGTGACCAACTTCAACGGCCAGGCCTGGTTCGACCGGGCCGGCAACTTCCACAGCAATGAGCTCCACGTCGTCGAGCGTTTCACCCGCACGGGGCCCGACCACATGCAGTACGAGGCCACGATGGAGGACCCGAA
>CANIBQ010000208.1 GCA_947465645.1 Acidobacteriota bacterium
ACGAAAAAACGGTTTGGCGTAACGGATGGCCAGTAGCTACAATTCGCCCCTTCCGAGGCCGGCCGGAGCCGTCCCGGAGAGGACCCCCATGATTAGCGTAGCTGCTATCAAAATGCAGCAGTTTGGCGTGCAGTTCTACCAGGCCTCGCTCACCGCGAGCGACATCGACAAGCTCGTTCGCTTCGAGGTGCTGAACTACGGCGAGTCCGGCCAGGCCGGCGTTCGCGGCGCCAAGAAGAAGGTCCCCTCCAAGGTGAACTGGGACCTGCTCGAGCGGCGGATTGCGTCGAACGAGAAGGCCTACCAGCGTCAGATCATCAGGCGAAAGATCGACGAACTGGTGCAGTACTACGAACAGTGCCGCCAGGCGCGCGACCTGCCGTCGATTCCCGGCGCGGTGATCATTTCGTGCGACGAGAAGCTCTCGTTCGAGCCGGTGGAAGCGGGCGCCGTGGTCGGCCGGCTCAAAGTGCCGGAACGCGAGGGCATCCTGCGCGCCATCGACGGCCAGCACCGGCTGCTGGCGTTGCATGCCGACATCGACAACATCCGCGACCAGGACTTCAGCGTGCCGGCGATCATTTTCGATCGGCTGCCTGAGGATCACGTCGTCCAGATGTTCGTCACGATCAACGCCAAGCACACGCGGCTGAACCCGTCGCACCTGGTCAGCCTGTCTGGCCGGCAGCTCTATCGCGATGACTCGCTGGCGGCGGCGCACGACGTCGTCCGCGCGCTCAACGACAAGGAGGATTCGCCCCTGCACGGCGAGATCAAGCTCCTCGGCGTCGGGCATGGCCGCGTGGCCCAGGCGCCGATCGCGCAGGAACTGAAGAGGCTGTTTGCCAGCGACGCATTCGGCGGGCCACGCAAAGCGGCTGACTTCCGCGAGGACTCGAAGAAGTTCTTCGTCAACTACTTCAAGCAGGTCTCGGTGGTGTTTGGCGCGGCGTGGGGTGGGCGCAAGTACAGCATCAAGTCGGCAGCGGCCCTGCGGGCGTTCATCCGCGTGGCGCCAGACATCGTCCGCAAGCTCGACCAGGAACATGCCGATCGGTCCGACTTCAGGGCCATCGGTCGCGTCATCGCCCCCTGGGGCCGGCGCATCGGCGACCTGCGGTTCGAGACGGAAGGCGCCTGGAAGCGCGGCGGGACGACGGTCGAGTCGCTGGCGCGCGAGTTGAAACTGGCGCTGGAGTATCCGGAAGGCGCGGGAGTCTAGGCTGAAACCAAATGGGGCGTCCGAAGACGCCCCATCATGGAATGTCGACCTGGCTCCCCCCAGCATTTACGGCGCCCTGTCGTAAACCACAGGTCGGCGCCCTCTCCAGGGGCAACGGACGTGCCGCACGAATTCCCAAAGGATTCCCCGGGGCGGCCCGCCGTCTCACCTCAGGAATGTGGCAAGAATTACAAATGCGCGTGGATCTGAATGCCGACGTTGGGGAGCATCCGGACGGAGCGGCAACACACGACGCGGCCCTGATGTCTCACATTACTTCGGCCAACATCGCCTGCGGTGTCCACGCCGGTGACGAGGCGGTCATGCGGCAGACGGTCGTGCTGGCTCGCGAGCACGGCGTGGCCGTGGGAGCGCATCCTTCGTTTCCAGACCGGGAGGGCTTCGGCAGACGCGAGATGGATTTGCCTGCGGCCGATGTCGAAGCTCTGATCCGACGGCAGGTGGCCGCGCTCGCGGTGATTGCGCGCGCCGAAGGCGTGCGGCTGCACCACGTGAAGCCGCACGGTGCCTTGTTCAACATGGCCGCGCGTGACCACGCCGTTGCCGACGCGGTGGCGCGGGCGACCTCGGCGCTGGATCCATCGCTCGTCCTAGTCGGCCTGGCCGGGTCGGCGCTTGTCGCCGCCGGTCGCCGCGCCGGCCTGCGCACCGCCAGCGAAGGGTTCGCCGACCGCGCCTACCGCGCCGACGGGTCGCTGGTGCCTCGCGGCGAACCAGGCGCGCTCGTCGACGATGCCGTTGCCGTTGCCGCGCGGGCCGTCGCGATGGTGCGTGAGCGGAGTGTCGTGACGATCGACGGGCGGAGAATCGACCTCGAGGTGGATACTATCTGCGTGCATGGCGACACCCCCGGCGCACCCGCCCTCGCGCGCGCGGTCCGCGAGGCACTCCTCGCGGCAGGCGTCGAAGTACGAGCGGTGAGTACGTGAACGAGCGAACCCGTCAGGTGTCGCTCCTTGGGCATTGGGCGTCCAGCCTTGGGCTGTGTGCTTTGGCAGGCGTCCTGTCATCCGCCTGCCTCGTGAGCACCTTCCACCCGCTCTACGACGAGGCGTCGATCGCGTTCGAGCCGGCATTGATTGGCACGTGGGAGAACATCGACAGCCAGGTGACCGTGGTGGTGGAGCGTGGCGACTGGCGCTCCTACCGCATCGACTACACGGAACGGACGACGACCACACACTTTACGGCGTTCCTCACGGAGGTCGGCGGCGCCCGCTTCCTGAGCGTACGACCGGAGGACGGCCTCGAGCGCCCGGCCTTCCTCGTGGCGACGCACGGACCGCTGCAGATCACGCTCACCGGCGATGAGGTGCGCGTGCGTGAACTCGACTACGACGAAGTCCTGAGGCGCTTGAACGCCCGGACGCTCGGTGTCGCCGCGGCGAAGGACCTGAAGCAGAACGTCGTGATGACCACTGAGACGCCCGCGCTGCGCAAGTGGTTGGCCACGGCCGTCCGGGACGAACGGCTGTTCGCGGACTGGAAAACGCTCAGCCGGAAGTAGGAGGTAGAAGGTGGGAGGTAGAAGGTAGCTCGCTCGCCACCAGCGCTCGTCGCAGCACTTTCCCGACCATCGTCTTCGGCAACTCGGTGCGGAACTCGACACGCGCCGGCACCTTGTAGGGCGCCAGGCGCTCCTTGCAGTACGCGCGCAGCTCCTCTTCCGTGGCCTGCTGACCCGAGCGCAGCACGACCCACGCCTTGGCGACCTCGCCCTTCACCAGATCCGGCACGCCGGCGACGCCGACTTCCAACACCGCCGGGTGCGCCGACATCACTTCCTCGATCTCGCGCGGCCACACCTGGAAGCCGCTCGTCTTCACGAGATCCTTCTTGCGATCGACGATGAACAGGTAGCCATCGGCATCCATGGACGCGAGATCGCCGGTGTGGACCCAGGGCCCTCCGGGCCCGTGG
>CANIBQ010000209.1 GCA_947465645.1 Acidobacteriota bacterium
TCACGATCAGCTGCCGCATCTTCGGTGTGGTCTTCGCGTTACGATGCACTCTCATTCGGGGGGCCTCCAGAGACAACGGGTGGGTGTGGTAACCCCCAATTGTTTCCAGAGTCTCCCGAATGAACAACGTGTGTAGCATTCACACCTAGCGCGCAGCCGGCGAGGCGCGATGGCAATCCCGTGCCAGCGGCCGCGATGTGAATGGCCCAGAGCACCCACGGCACGTGGGCGATGACGCCCACCATGTTCGGGTGAACACCGTGCGTCAGGTTGAATCCGCAGAACGTGAACAGCATCGCGCCGAAGGCGGCCGGCGCCGCCGTAGACCACCGGCGGAGAAACATGAACGTGCCAAGGAACAGGCACGGGTACGCCACGACAATCTCGATGGCGAACGCCGGATTGAGGGGCAGCAGCCGGTAGAGCAGCCAGTGCAGCGGGTGATAGGTGCCGGCCTGTCCCTCGCCGGCCAGATAGAAGCCGTTGAAGAGCGACGGCATCCACTCGAATCGGCCGCCGGACGTCAGGGCGTCCGCGTAGAACTGGCGGACCGGATAGTGAAAGTGCAGGAGATCGCCGGTGAAGGAAATGTCTCCCGTGAAGAGAGACCGCGCCATCCAGCCAAGCATGGCGGCGCTGAGGAGCAGAATCGCTGTCACGATGACCCGGTGATCGCCTGTGTCTGCCGCCAGCTCCTTGACGTCGCTCATCGCGCTACCGCTCCTGGTTGTACTTGCGCGCGATGGCCCAGAGCTCGAACGGCGCGCGCAGCTTCTCGCTGATCGTCAGACGTGAGCCGCCCTTCTCGCTCCAGCGTTCCAGCGGCGCCTCGATGGCTCGCTCGGTCATCGCCTCCCGGCCGATCAGGTTGCGCAGCCTTGCCAGGAGCTCGACGTCGAAGAACCACCGGCTGGCGAACGGGTGCCGGCAGACCTCAGGCACCACGTCGGCCTTGAGCAGTTTCGCACCGCACTGCGTATCGTAGACCTGCATCCGGAGCACGAGGTTCGCCAGGGCCGCAAACGCGCGTCCCGGGTAGTAGCGCGCCGGCGTTCGCTTGATCGAGGCGCTCAGCTGCCGGTTCCTGGAGCCCAGGACAATCACGCAGCCGCTGCGGCCCTCAGCGAGACGAAGCATGGCGGGAAATTCGTCGAGCGGCGTGGCCAGGTCAGCGTCCCAATAGCCGATGTAGTCGAAGGTCCGCCACGCGTGGGCAGCCAGCATGCCGAGCCGGACGGCCTCGGCCTTCCCGGAGTTGGCCTCCAGGGCAAGAACCCGCACCTGGTTCTCCTGATCACGGCGGAGCGCGTTGAGGCGGGCCAGCGTCCCGTCCTGGCTCCCGTCGTCGACGAAGTAGCAGGAGACCTCAGGCCAGGCGCGCAGGAACGCGGTGAAGGCGCCGGGGTCCAACCGGTGCTCTTCGTTGTAGCAGGGGACGACGAGGCAGGCGGTCGGCACGCTCCCCGGGCTCAGTGCCCGAGCAGCTCGGCGTCCTTCTTCTTCTGAAGGTCGTCGATGATCCGGACGTGATCGTCGGTCATCTTCTGAACCTGTTCGAGTCCCTTCCGCTCATCGTCTTCGGAAATGGAGTGGTCCTTGAGCAGCTTCTTCAGCCGGTCGTTGGCGTCGCGGCGCACCTGACGGACGACGTTGCGCCCCTCTTCCGCCTGCTTGTGGACGTGACGTGACAGCTCCTTGCGGCGATCTTCGGTGAGCGATGGCACCGGGATGCGGATGACCTTGCCATCGTTGGCCGGGTTGAGGCCGAGGTCCGATGAGCCGATGGCTTTCTCGATCGTCTTGATGAGCGACGGATCAAACGGCTGCGCGACGATCAGCGAGGGTTCGGGAATGGAGAGGACCGCCACCTGGTTGAGCGGCACGCGGGCGCCATACGCTTCGACGTGCACCGAGTCGAGCAGGTTGACGCTGGCGCGGCCGGTGCGGACGCCGGCCATTTCCTTCCGGACGCGGTCGATGGCGGCGTCCATCCGGGTCTTCAGTTCGGCAAACAGACCTTTGAGGTCGTTGAAATCCATAGCTAGTGGCTCACCGTTGTGCCAATCGGCTCACCCAGCACCACGCGGCGGACGTTGCCCGCCTGGCGCAGGTTGAAGACCACGATCGGCAGCTTGTTGTCCATGCACAGGGAAATGGCCGTCGTATCCATCACCTTGAGCCGCTTTTCGATCACCTGCAGGTACGAGATGGTCGGATACTTCGTCGCCTGCGGGTCCAGCATCGGGTCGGCGGTGTAGATGCCGTCGACCTTGGTACCCTTGAGGATGACCTCCGCCTTGATCTCCATCGCGCGCAGCGCCGCCGCTGTATCGGTCGTGAAGTACGGATTGCCGGTCCCGGCCGCGAAGATCACGACGCGCCCTTTTTCGAGATGGCGGATGGCGCGACGGCGGATGAACGGCTCGGCGACTGCGCGCATCTCGATCGCCGTGACGACGCGGGTCGTGACGTTCTGCTGTTCGAGCGCGTCCTGCAGCGCCAGGGCGTTAATCACAGTGGCCAGCATCCCCATGTAGTCGGCAGTGGCGCGGTCCATCCCGCGCGCGCTGGCGGCCAGTCCGCGGAAGATGTTGCCGCCGCCGATGACGATGGCGGTCTGCACGCCGAGCTGCTGGACGTCGCCGACATCCTTGGCGATGCGCGTCGCGACCAGGGGGTCGACCCCGAACTGCTGCTCGCCCATGAGCGCTTCGCCGGAGAGTTTGAGGAGGACGCGGGTGTAGAGGGGAGAAGGGGAGGACACGAGGGGGAATTATAGCTGTTCGGAGGTTCGGAGGTTCGAAACGTTCGGAACGTTCGAACCTCCCGAACATCCGAACGACCCGAACGACCCGAACGACCCGAACGCCCCGAACGTCTACTCGCCCCCTTCGCCGACGCGCATGCGGGCGAAGCGGCTGACCTGAATGTTTTCGCCGGTCTTGGCGCTGGCCTGGGCGACCAGTTGGGAGATGGTCACCTTGTCATCGCGGACAAACGGCTGGTCGAGCAGCACGAACTGGGAGTAGAAGCTCCCGAGCTTCCCCTCGATGATCTTGTCGA